>JBDSRN010000191.1:0-22740 GCA_039929265.1 Steroidobacteraceae bacterium
CGAGTTTACCGAACAGCAACTCTTCGGCGAGCGGTCGCTTGATCTGCTCCTGAATCAGCCGCGCCATCGGTCGCGCCCCCATCTTCGGGTCGTAGCCCTTGTTGGCGAGCCAGCTGCGCGCATCATCCTCGACATGCAGCATCACGGACTTCTGCTCAAGCTGCATCTCTACTTCGACGAGCAGCTTGTCCACCACGCGTTCTATCGTCTTCAGATCCAGCGACGCGAACTGGATGACCGCATCGATGCGGTTGCGGAACTCGGGCGAGAACAGGCGCTTGATCGCCTCCATGCCGTCGCTCGCATTGTCCGACTGGGTGAAACCAATCGAGGTGCGTGACATGTCTGCAGCGCCCGCATTCGTCGTCATCACGATGATGACGTGGCGAAAATCCGCTTTGCGGCCGTTGTTGTCGGTGAGCGTGCCGTGGTCCATGACCTGCAGCAGCAGATTGAACACATCAGGATGCGCCTTCTCGATCTCATCGAGCAGCATCACGCAGTGCGGATGCTTGGCCACCGCTTCGGTGAGCAGACCCCCCTGGTCGAAGCCGACGTAGCCCGGCGGGGCGCCGATCAGGCGCGAAACCGTATGACGCTCCATGTATTCGGACATGTCGAAGCGCACGAACTCCACGCCCATCGCGATCGCGAGCTGGCGCGTGACCTCGGTCTTGCCGACGCCCGTCGGCCCCGCAAACAGGAAACTGCCGACCGGTTTGCGCTGGTCACCCAGCCCTGAGCGCGCCATCTTGATCGCGGCGCCGAGGGACTCGACCGCCTTGTCCTGACCAAAGATCACGAGCTTGAGATTACGCTCGAGATTGCGCAGCACCTCGCGATCCGAGGTGGAAACACTCTTGGGCGGAATACGCGCCATGCGCGCCACGACATCCTCGATGTGCGTAACCTCGACCGTCTCCTCGCGCTGATCGGCAGGTTTCAGGCGCAGACGTGCGCCAGCCTCGTCGACCACGTCGATCGCCTTGTCGGGCATGTGCCGATCGTTAATGTGCCTTGCCGCCAACTCGGCCGCTGCGCTCAGCGCGCCATCCGAGTACTTGATGCCGTGGTGCTCCTCGAAGCGCCCCTTGAGCCCGCGCAGGATCTCGATCGTCTCCTGCACAGACGGCTCGCTGACCTCGATCTTCTGGAAGCGTCGCGCGAGGGCATGATCCTTTTCGAAGATGCCGCGATATTCCTGATAGGTCGTCGAGCCAATGCAGCGCAGTTCGCCGTTGGTGAGCACGGGCTTGATGAGGTTGGAAGCATCCATGACGCCGCCGGAGGCCGCCCCTGCGCCGATGACGGTGTGGATTTCGTCGATGAACAGGATGGCGCCTGGCTGCTTCTTGATCTCCGAGATCACGGCCTTGAGACGCTTCTCAAAGTCGCCGCGATATTTCGTGCCGGCGATCAGCGAGCCCATGTCGAGCGCGTAGATCGTGCAATCCGTGAGCACGTCCGGCACCTGGCCCTCCACGATCAGGCGCGCGAGCCCCTCGGCGATCGCCGTCTTGCCGACGCCGGCTTCACCGACGTACAGCGGATTGTTCTTGCGCCGGCGGCACAGAATCTCGATGGTGCGCTCGACCTCGAGTTTGCGCCCGATGAGCGGATCGATCTTGCCGGCCTCGGCAAGCTTGTTGAGATTGGTGGCGTACTTGTCGAGCGCGCCGCTGCCTTCGCTCTCGCGCTCGGCATCGGTCCCCTCTTCCTTGTCGGACTTCTCCTCCGCGATCTTGGACAGGCCGTGCGAGACGAAATTGACGACATCCAGCCGCGTGACGTCGTGGCGGTTCAGCAGGAACACTGCGTGCGACTGCTTCTCGGTGAAGATCGAGACGAGCACGTTGCCGACGCCCACTTCTTTCTTGCCACTGGACTGCACATGGAATACGGCGCGCTGCAGCACGCGCTGGAAGCCGAGCGTGGGCTGAACCTCGCGCTCCTCACCACTGGCGATGCGCGGGGTGGTCTCATCGATGTGACGCTTGAGCTCATCGCGCAGACGGGGCAGATCAGCCCCGCAGGCACGCAGCACCTCGCGCACACGCGGGGTGTCGAGGATGGCGAGCAGCAGGTGCTCGACGGTCAGGAATTCGTGCCGGGCTTCACGGGCCTGCTGGAAGGCCTCGTTCAGACACATCTCAAGTTCGCTGGAAAGCACTTTCTCTCCTCCGGTCAGGCTTCACGCCTCTTCAAGCGTGCACATGAGCGGGTGTTGATTGTCGCGCGAATAGGTCTGCACTTGTGCGACCTTCGTCTCGGCAATTTCAAACGTAAAGACGCCACATACGCCCTTGCCCTTGGTATGTACTTCGAGCATCACGCGAGTCGCGCCGTTCCGGTCCATCCGGAAAAAACGCTCGAGGATATCCACCACGAACTCCATTGGGGTGTAGTCATCGTTAAGCAAGACCACCTGAAAGAGCGGCGGCTGCTTGGTTTTGGGCGCAGCCTCCTCCACTGCGACCCCGGAATCGCCTCGTCCTGGTTCACGTTCGTCGGGCGACTGACCTGACATGGCCTCGAGGGTTCGCAACATAGCTGACCGAATATATAGGGGTCGCAACTTTGCGACACAAGGGGAGTTTCTGTGACGGTGTTTTGCCAAGCGAAAACAGTTGCTTGAGAGCACAGTTGAGCGCCAAGCATAATATGCGCAACGTGTTAGCCGTGCTGCAAGGTTTCCGCCCCTCCGACGCGCCCGCTGCGGGCTTCCTCGCGCGCGCGCCACAGATCGTGGCGTGGGTGCTGGTGATTGCCATCGGTGCGCAGGCAGCGGTAATCGTAGGTGATTTGCTCAGCGGCCCGCCGAAGGCATCGGTCGCGCTGAGCGCGCCCACACCCGTCGCACTACCGCTGAAACAGGTGGATCTGTCGCAGATCGTCGGTGCCAACCTGTTCGGCTCGCCCAAGCTTGAGGCCGGGGCGGACGCCGGAAATGCACCGGCCACCACCATGGCACTGGTGCTGACCGGCGTGATCGCCGGGGATGATCCGCAGCGGGGCCTCGCCATTCTCGGGCCGAGCGCCGCGGCGGCGAAGGTCATTGCCGTGGGCGACATGGTGCCTGGCGGGGCAAAACTGTATTCGGTGTATGCGGATCGCGTCCTGCTCGACCGCAATGGCACTGTCGAATCCCTGATGCTGCCGCGCCAGTACGCCGGCGCCCCCGCGTCCCCGGCACCGCCGCTGTCCCAGGCCGACTCAGGCGGAGCCTTCAACCGGGTGCAGCGCGTGATCCAGGAACACCCAAACATCATCGGCGATGTGATGAGTCCGCAGGCTGTGCTGGCGCAGGGCAAGCTGCGTGGCTACCGGGTGTACCCAGGTACCAATGCCCAGGCCTTCCAGAAGCTCGGATTGCGAGCCGGGGATCTGGTCACCCACATCAATGGAACGGCCCTGGATGACCCCACCCGCAGCAGCGAAATCCTCAACACCCTGTCATCCGCAAGCGATGCCCGCGTCACGGTAATGCGCAGCGGTCGGCAGCAGGATCTGGTATTGAACCTTGCGCAGGTGGCAGCAGAAGCCGAGCGCATGAGCGAACCGGCAGGTCCGGCCAGCAGCCCGCCGCCCAGCATGGGCGACGTCGCGCCACCACCCCGGCAGGATTGAGGACGTGAACATGTTTGATTCCTTGAAGAGTTGGGTTGCCGCCGTGGCCATGATTATCGTCGCAGGCGGCCTCGTCCTCCTGCCCGCGCAGGCACAGAACCCTCCGCCGCCCGGGGTGGCCAACGGCACCCAGCGCATCAGCATGAACTTCAAGGACACGGACATCGGGTTGCTCGCCGAGGCCGTGAGCATGGCGACCGGCAAGACCTTCATCGTCGATCCGCGCGTGCGTGCGCAAGTGAACCTTGTCTCCTCGCAGCCTGGCACCGCACAGGAGTTCTACCAGGCGTTCCTGTCAGTGCTGCAGGTGCATGGCTTCGTCGCCGTGCAGGCCGGCAACATCGTCAAGATCGTGCCCGACGCCAATGTCCGCGCGATGCCCTCAAACGATCTGCCAGACCGTATTCCCGGCGGTTCGGACGAGATGGTCACGCAGGTGATCACGGTGAAGAACACCAATGCCGCGCAGCTCGTGCAGGTGTTGCGCCCGCTGGTGGCGCAGTACGGACATCTGCAGGCATTCCCGGGCTCCAACTCGCTGATTGTCTCGGATCGCGCCAGCAACGTCGCGCGCATCATGAAGATCATCGCGCGCGTGGACCAGGCGGGCGATGCGAACATCGAAGTCATCCCGCTGCAGAACTCCACCGCCGCGGATGTGGTGCGCACGATAACCGCGCTCACCGCCGGACAGCCTGCTGCCGAAGCCGGCGGCATGGCGCCCAAGGTAGTCGCGGACGACCGCTCCAACAGCATCCTGCTCAGCGGCGAGAAGGCGCAGCGCCTGCGCATCACGACGCTCATCGCGCATCTTGATACGCCCGTCGCCGATGGTGGCGACACGCAGGTTCGTTATCTGCGTTACGCAGATGCCGAGAAGATCGCCCCCAAGCTCAAGGAACAGGTCACTGGCGTAGCACAGGCTGCTGCGGGCGGGGCCGCTTCACCGGCGGCAGCCGCGGATCGCAGCACCACAATCTGGGCGGATACGGAGACCAACTCGCTCATCGTCACGGCGCCGCCGAAGACCATGCGCTCGCTGATGACCATCATTGACCGCCTCGACATCCGCCGCGCACAGGTGCTGGTCGAAGCGATCATCGTCGACGTGAGCACGAACAAGTCCGCGGACCTGGGCGTCAACTGGGCCGTGTTCTCCAACGAAGCCGGCACCAACGTACCGGTCGGGGGCTTCATCCAGCCAATCGCCGGCTCGTCCATCGTCAATCTCGCGCAGACCATCGCGAACCCCACCGGCGCGACGCCGCCCTCGGGCGCGACCATCGGCATCGGCCGTTTGCGCGACAGCGGCGTCAACTTTGGCGCGATGATTCGCGCGCTGCGCACCGACGACAATGTGAATGTCATCGCCACGCCCACCGCGACGATGATGGACAACCAGGAAGCGATACTGAAGGTTGCACAGGAAGTCCCGTTCATCACGGGCCAGTACACGAACGGCGGGACCACCGGCAGCACCGGCTCCGTCAATCCATTCACCACGATCCAGCGTGAAGAAGTCGGCACCATTCTCAAGATCACGCCGCAGATCAACGGCGGCGACGCGATGATGCTGAAAATCGAACTCGAGAGCTCGGAGCTCGCAGGTTCGCAGGGCGACGCCAACAGCCTCATCACCAACAAACGCACGATCAACACCACCGTGCTCATCGAGGATGGCGGCGTGATCGTGCTCGGCGGACTCATTCGCGACAGCAAGAATACCGGCGAGACCCGCGTGCCGTATCTCGGGCGCATCCCGTTGATCGGGGAGGCATTCAAGGTACGCAGTGGCAAGCGCAACAAGTCGAACCTCATGGTGTTCATCCGTCCGAAGATCCTGAACGACGGCATCCAGACGTCAATCGAGACGAATGCCAAGTACAACTCGATCCGCAACGAACAGCGCCTGCAAGGCCCGAACGGCGAGTTGCTGCCGTTGTTCCCGTTCGACCAGAAGCCGCTGTTGCCACCGCCTCCGCCGACACCGGCGACGCTGCCGGCTGCCCCGCCGGAGGACACCACCGCGCCCAGAACAAATCAGGGAGCGGCGGAGAAGAAACAGTGAGTGTGCCGGTCGAGCGTGTACCTGCGGAGCAGCGCGACCCGCTGGGGCTGACCTTTGCCTTCGCGCGCCGCCACGGCGTGCTCGTGCAAGCGGTGAGCGAGGGTGTCGCGACATGTGCCTGCCGACGCGCTGTAACGGCCACGGCCCTTGCTGAAGTGCGTCGACATCTGCGACTGGTGCTGAAGATCGAGCGCGTCAGCGACGAGGAATTCGATCGCCTGCTGCGCCAGACCTATGAAGGCGGGCGCGCCGGCATGCAGATGGTCGACGGCTTCGAAGACACTACCGACCTCGCGCATCTCGCGCAGGATCTGCCCGAACAGGCCGACTTGCTCGACAGCGACGACGATGCGCCGATCATCCGTCTCATCAACGCCGTGCTCACGCAGGCGGTCAAGGAGAACGCCTCCGACATCCACGTCGAGCCGTTCGAGAACCGGCTGGTGGTGCGCTTCCGCGTAGATGGCGTGCTGCGCGAAGTGCTGCAGTCCAAGCGCGCGGTGGCCCCGCTGGTCGTCTCGCGCATCAAGGTAATGTCGAAACTCGACATCGCCGAGAAGCGCCTGCCACAGGACGGTCGAATCAGCCTGCGCATCGCGGGGCGCGCGGTCGACGTGCGCGTATCCACCATTCCTTCGGGACATGGCGAACGCGTGGTGTTGCGTATCCTCGACAAGCAGGCCGGCCGGCTCGAGCTCGAGTCACTAGGCATGGATCCGGCAACGCGCGCGCTCGTGGATGAGCTCATCCACAAGCCGCACGGCATCATCCTCGTCACGGGCCCCACCGGCTCGGGCAAGACCACCACCCTGTATGCGGCGCTCGAGCGGCTCAACGACAACAGTCGCAACATCATGACGGTGGAGGATCCGATCGAGTACTACATCGACGGCATTGGCCAGACCCAGGTGAACACCAAGGTCGAGATGACCTTCGCGCGCGGACTGCGCGCGATCCTGCGCCAGGATCCGGACGTGGTGATGGTCGGCGAAATCCGCGACCTGGAGACGGCGCAAATCGCCGTACAGGCATCGCTAACCGGTCACCTCGTGCTCTCCACCTTGCACACCAACACTGCCGTGGGCGCGATGACCCGTCTTCGCGACATGGGTATCGAACCGTTCCTGCTGTCCTCAAGTCTCATCGGCGTGGTTGCGCAACGCCTGATCCGCGTGCTGAATCCGGATACGCGGGAAGCAGTCACTGCCGGGGACTACGAACGCCGGCTGCTCAACATTGCGCCGGAGCAGGAGTCCCCCAGGATCTACCACCCCGGTCATGACGCGGGTGCCGGCTATCGCGGACGCACGGGCATCTATGAACTGGTGCTGATTGATGATCAGATGCGCACCATGATCCACGACGGCTCCGGAGAACAGGACCTCGAGCGCTACGCGCGCACGCTTACACCCTCCATCCGCGACGATGGACGTCGCAAGGTCCTCGCGGGCGAGAGCACGATCGAAGAGGTCCTCCGGGTGACCCGCGAAGACTGATGACTTGTGCCCCACATGACTGACATAGCATTTCGGGCGATGCCCTGATGGGGGCGTTCGAATACACCGCGCTGGACGGTGCGGGAAGAGAACAGAAAGGCGTCATCGAAGGGGATACTGCACGGCACGTGCGCCAGCTCCTGCGCGAGCAACAACTCCTGCCGGTCACGGTCGGCGAAGTGGCACAAAAGGAAGCGCGCCGGCAGCGCGGCTTCAGCCTGGTCAGTGGTGCATCGGTCGCGGATCTCTCCCTGCTCACACGCCAGCTCGCCACATTGGTGCGCGCTGGTCTGCCGCTGGAGGAAGCGCTGCTGGCGGTATCGCAGCAAACCGAAAAGCCACGCGTCCAAAGCATTCTGCTCGGAGTCCGCTCCCGCGTGATGGAAGGTCATACTCTCGCGAGCGGTTTCGCGGAATTTCCTCGCGTGTTCCCCGAGATCTACCGCGCCACCGTCGCAGCGGGCGAGCAGTCGGGCCATCTCGACAATGTGCTCGAGCGTCTGGCCGACTACACTGAGGGACGTGAGCAGATCCGTCAGAAGCTGATCGGCGCCCTGCTCTACCCGATCGTCCTGAGCATCATGTGCTTCGGCATCGTGTCGATCCTGCTCGTGTACGTGGTGCCCAAGGTCGTCGAGGTGTTCGACAACAACCGCTCGAAGCTGCCCCTGATGACGCGCGTACTCGTAGCGATCAGCGATTTCCTGCGCCACTACGGCATCTACCTGCTGATCGCCGTCGCCATCGCGGGCGTGCTCGGCTACCGGGCATTGCGCAACCCCGCGACCCGACGACGTTTCCACCTGTTCGTGCTGCGCGTGCCGATCGTCGGCAAGCTCACGCGCGGCTTCAATACTGCGCGCTTCACGCGCACGCTGAGCATCCTCACCGCCAGCGCGGTGCCCGTGCTCGATGCGCTGCGCATCGCCGGAGAGGTTGTCACCAACCTGCCCATGCGCGATGCCGTCGCGGCCGCCGGCCAGCGCGTTCGCGAGGGCGCTGCAATCGGACGGTCACTCGCAGTCAGTAAACTCTTCCCGCCGATGACGATCCATCTCATCTCCAGTGGCGAGTCGAGCGGTCAGCTCGAATCGATGCTGGATCGCGCGGCCATGAGCCAGGAGCGCGAACTCGACGGACTGCTCGCGGCGCTGGTTGGGCTGCTCGGCCCGCTGATGATCGTCGGCATGGGTCTGTTCGTAATGGCTATCGTGTTTGCGATGCTGCTGCCAATTTTCGAGATGAATACGCTGATTAAGTGACGGGGACGGTTGCGCCGCCGCGGCAGAGGATCTATAAGCCGCGAACGAGCTACAGAATCATCTTTCACACACGTCGCACCCATGAGCGAGACATCAGAAACCGAAGAGTTTGAAGATCCCGATGCGGAGGAGCCTGCCGTCGAAGGCGACGACATCGATCTCGACCGCGTCACCAAGGATCTGGAAATGGCCAAGCGTCGCACACAGAAGCTGGGCGATCCCGCCTGGCGCCGGCTCGAAGAGCTGTTCGAGCAGCGCCACACGGCGGAGCTGGTCTCCGATATCGAGGACTACGATATTGGACTGGCCGACGAGAAACCGCGCGGCAAGCGCGGCTCCGCCAAACGCTAACCGCGTGTCACGTCCGCGACGTGCAGCACCGGGCCAGTGGGCGCACCGGTAGGTGAACCCCCGCGTGGCTCCAGACTCACTGCCACCTTGTCGGCACCGAGCAGCGCCGCACGCTGCGGCTCGAGCAGCGCGACCGACAACGCCGCCGCGCGGGGGACCAGGCCCAGCGAGACAGGGGCCGCGCCATCACGCGGCAGGGCCCACAACTCCAGCGAGCGGTCGTCGGCGATGGCTTCCCCGCCCAGCACGGTGATCTGCAGACGACGCATGTCGCTGCTGGCTGCCACGCGCCACAGCGGTCGACCGGCCGCATCGCTCACGACGGCGGTGAGAGCCGGACCACGGCCTTCCTGTTGCGCCATGAACCAGCCCAGCGTGCCAGCGAGTATCGCGAGGCTCGCGGCCACCGCGAACTGCTGCCAGAGCGGACGACGCACGCGCTGCGCCGGGAACGCCAGCACCGGATCCGCTCCAATGTGCAACGCACTGACGATGGCGAGCCAGGTGCTCGCAGCGGGCGTTACCGAACGTGTGCGCAGGACCAGCGCGGCGAGACGTTCCTCCCACGCGTCGCGTGCGGTTGCCGCCACGGCGATATGCTCGCAGAGTGCTTCGAAGCGCGCGCGCGCGCGACCGCGCAGCGTGCCGAGCGCGTACTCCGCGGCGAGGCGATCCAGTGTTTCGGGGGTGTAGTTCATGACTCGAGACACAACTTCAGGCTGAGGAGCGCGCGACGCACCCAACTCTTGACGGTACCGAGCGGGCTGCGCAACGAACCCGCAATTTCCTCGTGCGACAACCCGCGCACGTAGGCGAGCTCGATGCAACGCTGCTGGGACTGGCTGAGTTGCTGCATGCAATGCTCGAGCGCGCCGGCCGTCGCGGAGGACTCCGGTGCAATCTGCGGCTCGGCGACCGGCTCGATCCCGGCGAGCTGCAGGTCATCGAGTGAAGTCGTCGACTTGCGCGAGCGCATCACGTCGATCGCACGATGACGGGCGATCGACACGAGCCAGGCCATGGCGCTGCCGCGGTAATCGTCAAATTGCGGCGCGCGCGCCCAGACCCGGACAAAGGTTTCCTGGAGCACGTCTTCTGCCTGCGCCCGGTCGCGCAGCATGGACACGAGCACGCCCAGCAGGCGTCCGGAAGTCTCGCGATACAGTGCTTCCAATGCCTTCACATCCCGTCGGCCGCAGCGTCGCAGCAACTCGTCAAGGCTGGTCATGGTCTCGCCGCTGTTCAATACACCTGCTCCCTGATACGGTCCCTGCCGACCGTTGGATGCACGCGCACTGTGCATCCGCGACCCGCATCACGCAACTGCATCCGGTGGCCGTCCCGGCACGTATACGGTGCATGAACCGGAGCATTGCTTGAAAATCGCCATCGTAGGCAGCGGAATCGCCGGAAACGTGCTTGCGCATCACCTGCAGCACGAGCATGACCTCACGATCTTCGAAGCAGGCGACCATATCGGCGGCCATTCGCACACGCACGATGTCGAGCTCGGAGGCCGTACCTACGCGGTAGACACCGGCTTCATCGTGTTCAACGACTGGACCTATCCCAATTTCATCCGCCTGTTGAACGAGCTCGACGTCGCGACCCAGGACAGCACCATGAGCTTCTCGGTGCGCTGCGAAGCAACCGGCCTCGAGTACAACGGCACCACGATCAACAGCCTGTTCGCGCAGCGACGCAACCTGTTCCGGCCTGCCTTCTGGCGCATGGTGCACGAGATCCTGCGTTTCAATCGCGAAGCACCTGAACTGCTGCGCAGTGGCGACAGCAATCTCGGCGTGATCGGCAGCGAGATCGGGCTCGGCCGCTATCTCGCACTGCGCCGCTATTCGCGCCAGTTCATCAATTGGTACATCCTGCCAATGGGCGCGGCGATCTGGTCAACCGATCCGGTACGAATGCTCGCGTTTCCGGCGCGTTGCTTCGTCCAGTTCTTCCACAACCACGGCATGTTGTCCGTGAACAGGCGGCCAAGTTGGCTCACCATTGCCGGCGGCTCGCGCGAATACGTGCGCAAGCTCACGGCGCCGTTCGCGGGTCGCATCCGTCTCAACACAGCCGTCGAGAAGATCTGGCGCAAACCCGGCTATGCGCTGGTCAAGGTGCAGGGCCAGGAGGCGGAACGTTTCGATGCCGTGTTCCTCGCGTGTCACAGCGATCAGGCGCTGAGCTTGCTCGCCGATCCCGCCGACCTCGAGGTCGCGACACTGCGCGCGATTCCATACCAGGCGAGTGAGGTGATCCTGCACACCGACGCGAGCCTGCTGCCGCGCCGTCGACTCGCCGTTGCCGCGTGGAACTATCATCTGCTGCCGCATGCGCCGGATACGGCCGCGGTCACCTACAACATGAACATATTGCAGCGACTGGATGCGCCGGTGACCTTCTGCGCAACGCTCAACCGCAGCGATGTGATCCGTCCCGAGACCATTTTGCGCAGGATCATATACCAACATCCCGTCTACACGCCCCAAGGGCTCGCGGCGCAGGGCCGTCAGGCGCAGTTGAACGGCGCGAATCGCACGTACTTCTGTGGCGCGTACTGGCGCTATGGCTTCCACGAAGACGGCGTGGTGAGCGCGCTCAATGCGCTCGAGCATTTCCGTGAGCGCCAGGCACGCCAGGAGCGTCGCGTCGGTGGCTCATGGAAGCCGGTGCTGGTTGCCTCGCCAATCATCGCGCCAGCGGTCTAGTGGAAGTCGCGTGAGCGCGGCGCCAGTGCGCCGAGCAGGCGCGAATGATCCACCATGCGTCGCGCGATCACGTGGGTGACACCGGATTCGCGTTGCAGCTGACCGCGCACTTCCAGCAACGTCGCCTCCACCATCGGCTTGCGCTGCGTCTCCCCCACGCTGCGCCACACGATCACGTTCACGTTGCCTGACTCATCCTCGAGCGTGAGAAAGGTGACGCCGCCCGCGCTGCCTGGCCGCTGACGGGTAACGACGATTCCTGCGACACGCACCGAGCTGCCCGATGGCAAGGCCCGCAATTCACTGGCAGCGAGAATGCGCTGCGCAGCGAGCCGTTCGCGCAACAGCGCGATTGGATGTCGACCCAGCGTAAGTCCGAGTGAATGGTAATCAGCGATGATGTTCTCGCTTTCGCCCGGACTGCGCAGCAGCGGCACGCCTTCGTCACGCTGGTCGCCCGGCGCGGTCGGCAGCGAAGTCGTATAGCCCGCCACATCCCAGTACGCGCGATGCCGATGCCCGTCGAGCGAGTTGAGCGCACCCGCAGCAGCCAGCGCCTCTAGCTCGCGACGCGCGAGCTGCGCACGTTCGCCCAGATCCTGCGCGCCGGAAAAACCGCCCTCGCCGCGCACCTGCACGATGCGCGCGGCGGCTTCGGCGCCCAATGACTTCACGCGATCGAAGCCCATGCGCAGGATCGCCTCACCCGACTCACCCTGCTCAAGCGAGCTCTCGGTGTGGCTGTGCTGCACGTCAACCCCGCGCACCACCACGCCGTGCGCGCGCAGATCGGCGATAAGCTGCGCCGGTCCGTAGAAGCCCATCGGCAGACTGTTAAGCAGCGCGGCAGTGAATGCCGCAGGGTGATAGTGCTTGAGCCAGGCCGAGACGTACACCAGCAATGCGAAGCTCGCCGCGTGCGCTTCGGGAAAACCGTATTCACCGAAGCCCTGTATCTGCCGGAAGATCTGTTCGGCGAACGCGGCGGAGTAACCGTTCGTGCGCATGCCGTCACGCAGCTTGCGTTCGAACCGCTCGATGCCGCCCTTGCGTTTCCACGCCGCCATCGCACGCCGCAACTCATCTGCTTCGCCGGGCGAGAAGCCACCCGCGACGATGGCAAGTTGCATCACCTGCTCCTGGAAGATGGGCACGCCCCGGGTTCTCTCCAGCACCGCCTTCACCTGATCGTTGGGATAGGTGGCAGACTCCTCGCCACTGCGACGACGCAGGTACGGATGCACCATGTCGCCCTGGATCGGACCAGGTCGTACGATCGCCACCTCGATCACGAGATCGTAGTAGCACACGGGCCGCAGCCGCGGCAGCATCGACATCTGCGCGCGCGATTCGATCTGGAACACGCCCACGGTGTCGGCGCGGCAGATCATTTCGTATACGGCGGGGTCCTCCCGCTGCACGGATTTCAATGTGTACGCCGGTGCACCCTCGTGACGGGCGACGAGATCGAAGGCGCGCCGGATCGCGGTGAGCATGCCGAGACCGAGCACATCGACCTTGAGCAGTCGCAGCTCCTCGAGATCGTCCTTGTCCCACTGGATCACGGTGCGCTCGGGCATTGAAGCGTTCTCGATCGGCACCAGCTCATCGAGCGGGCCCTCGGAGATCACGAACCCGCCTACATGCTGCGACAGATGCCGTGGAAAACCGATGAGCTCCTGCGCTAGTCGCAGCACCGCGTCGAGTCGCGCATCATCGGGATCGAAACCCGCTGCGCGCACGCGTTCGCGATCGATGCGACTGCCGTCCCACCACTCCATCGTGCCGGCGAGCCGGGCCGCCGCCACCTCGTCGAAACCGAAAGCGCGGGAAAGGTCCCGCAGCGCGCTGCGCGGACGATACGAGATCACCGTGGCCGCGAGCGCGGCGCGCCCGCGTCCGTACTTGCCGTAGATGTACTGGATGACCTCCTCGCGCCGCTCGTGCTCGAAGTCGATATCGATGTCGGGCGGCTCGTCGCGCTCGCGCGAGATGAAACGCTCCACCAGCATCGTCAGCAGCTCCGGCCCCACCGCCGTGACGCCGATGCAGTAGCAAACGATGGAGTTGGCCGCGGAGCCCCGCCCCTGGTGCAGGATCTTCTCGCGCGTCGCGAACTGCACGATGTCGTAGACCGTGAGAAAGAACGGCTCATACTTCAACGCCTCTATGAGCTCGAGCTCGCGATCGATCTGCGCACGCAGATGCGACGCTATGCCCTGTGGCCAGTGCTTGCGCACTCCCGCCTCGGTGATACGGCGCAGGTAACTCGTCGGCGTCTCGCCCTCAGGCACGATCTCATGCGGATACTGGTAGCGCAGCTCGTCGAGCGAGAACTCGCAACGCTGCGCCACCTGCAGCGTTGCGGCGAGCAGCTCCGGTGAATACAGCCGCGCGAGACGCTGCGGCTCGCGCAGATACCGTTCACCATTGGGATGCAGCGCCCAGCCCGCATCGGCGATGGACTTGCGCAGGCGGATCGCCGTGACGGCGTCCTGCAGCTGGCGCCGCTCGCGTCGGTGCATGTGCACGTCGCCACAGGCCAGCAGCGGGATGCCGAGCTCTGCGCCTAGCGCGACCAGTTGCGCGAACTTGCGACGATCATTGGCCTCGCGCAGCAACTCGACGCCGAGCCAGAGCTCGCCCGCGAACCGCTCCTGCAGCCAGCGCCCTGCTTCGAGCGTCACCTTGGGCTGCGCATCCGCGCGCGGCAGCCAGATGAGCACGCAGTCGCGCAGCAGCTCCGCCACATCCGCACGCACCAGCCGGTAGCTGCCCTTGCCGGCGGCGCGTCGTCCGCGCGTGATCAGCGACGATAGCCTTCCATAACCGTTGCGATTCCTCGCCAGCGCCACGAAGCAGGTCCCGCACTCCAGCCGGAACTCCGCGCCGATGATCAGCTTGAGCTGCTGCTTCTTCGCCTCGCCATGCGCTCGCACCACGCCGGCGAGCGAGCATTCATCGGTGATGGCGAGCGCGGCGTAGCCGAGCTGCTGCGCGCGTTCCACCAGTTCCTGCGGTTGCGAGGCGCCGCGCAGGAAACTGAAGCTGCTCACGCAATGCAGCTCGGCATAGCCCGGCGAGGACATCGCGTCAGCCGAACAGACCATGCAGGAACCAGTGATGCGCGCCATTGCGCTCGCGGAACACCCAGAGCTTCTCGCCCTGCGCGCCGCGCGCGACGTAGTAGTCGCGACCGATGTCGCGCCCCTCCCACCAGCCGGTTTCAACGCGCTCCGGCCCATCGATGAGCTGCACGGGATGACCGTGGTGACAGGGTCGCTCGGCGCGCAGCACGAGCTGTCGTGGCTCCCGCAGCAGCCACAGCGGTCGATGCTGCGGCGACCAGTCGGGCGCTACCTGCGGGCGGGTCGATTTCAGCTCCGGCTCGGTGATGCCCCAGGCGGCTTCAGGTCGATGACCGGGCACCAGACACACGCCATACACCGCCTCGTTGCCGAGCCGTGCGCGCAGACGTTCGATGAATGCTGGAATCTGCAGCGTTGCCACACCGCCGTGCTCACCCGGCTGCCACAGCCCACCACTCGCCGACGCGAGCTCCAACAATCGCCCGGTGCGCAGACGACAACTGCGCACCGGGGCAGGCAGGCGCAGGCGCGCGAGATGCTCCTGCAGCAGGTGCGCGAATTCTTCGGCGAGATGCTGAGGCAAGGCGAGGCGCAGCAGGCAGCGCGTATCCGGCACATCGCCGCGATGCATGAGTCGCAGCTCCAACACCGTCACGCCACACTGACGCTGGCGCAGAAACGCCTCCATCTCCCGCAGCATGAGCTGCACCACCGCCATGATCCGGTCCTGCGCGCTGGTCTCGTAGTACAGCTCGCGCATCGCACGGAAGCGCTCGCGCAGACGAAACGCCGAACGCGGATCGCTACGCCGGCCCAGCAACCGGTCGAGGCACACGAGCAGCTCCGGGCCGAAGCGACGCGCGAAACCTGCGCGCGGCAACCGTTGCGCCTCACCAATCGTGCGCACACCCATCGACAGCAATCGCGTGAGCGTGTCGTCGGACCAGCGCAGTGCGCGCAGCGGCAAACCCGCTACCGCGCCGGCGAGCTGCGTGGTGTCGTCGATGCACACGGGACTGCCGGCACGCGCGAGCGCCAGCGCGGCGAGCGGTGTGGGCGCCAGTGAAAGGACGGCACCCTCGAGCCCGGTACCGCAGCGCGTACGGAAATCCGCGCACAGACCCTGGACTCCGCCGAACAACAGCAGGCTGCTGCGTATCTCGAACAGCAGGCCATCGGGTGGCTCGAGGCTCACGCGCGGCGTGTACTGCAGGGCTGCGGCAGCGAGCGTTTCCAGCACTGCGGGTTGCGACAGGTGTACTGCCACCCAGAGCTCCGCGGCCTGGACACGTTGGGCAGCGCTGATGCTGACGGCGTGTGGCGCTCGCGTGCCTGGCGGTGGCGTGGCGGGCAGTAGTTCGTGCTGCCGGGACTTGAGGAGTGATTTCATGGCAGCGGCACATCCACCGCATGGCGCGCACCACCGCGACTCTTGATGAGCCGAAGTCGCAGCCCCTGCTCCCGTGATTCGAGCGTGAGGCGCAGCGCGGCAGGCGATGCCATGTGTGCCGCTGACAAAGGACGGAACAGCACCGCATAAGTGCCGGCACGCTGGGTCGCCAGCCCGAGCCGACGCAACGAGCGTGTGTCGGCATGCCCCACCCAGGCAAGGGCGATCTGGCAGGCGCCGGAGACGAGCGCCTGTTCCAGCACCCACAGCGGTTTGTCGGTGCGGACCATGAGCAAACGTTCCAGCTTGAGACCCTGCGCATGCAACGCGGGAGCAAAGGCTTCGAAAGGTGGCGCGATGAAGGTGCACCAGCGGGCAGGCTCGAGATGCGTGAGCATCGCGAGTGCGGGCATCAGCAACTGCAACTCACCCACGCCGTGGCGCGGGATCAGGATTTCAGTGATACCGCTCTGCGGCCAGCCGCCACCGGGAAGCGCGGCGTCGAGTGCCGGATAACCGGTGGGCAGCGTCGCGGTTTGCGCAAGACTGCGCCCCCGCCACAAGCCGGGATGTTGCAGCAACCCGGCAAGGCGGTCGGAAGCCGGCGCGAGATCCTCTACTGAAGGGGCCATTCGCGCACCAGAATTGAGGCATCAAAGGGTCTTGCCGCGCCGGATCACACCCACCACTACTCCCTCGATGAGGAACTCTTCTTCCTTCATGTCTACCCGGATGGGTTCGAAATCCGGGTTTTCCGGCAGCAACCAGGCGATGGAGCCTTCCTGGCGATAACGCTTCACCGTGACTTCGTTCTCGAGCCGCGCCACGACGATCTGGCGATTGCGGACTTCGGGTGTGCGATGCACGGCGACCAGATCGCCATCGAGGATGCCGGCATCCTTCATGCTCATGCCGACTACTTTGAGCAGGTAGTGAGGACGCGGCTGGAAGACATCGGGATCGATCTGCAGTCTCGCCTCGATATGTTCTTCCGCAAGGATGGGCCGACCCGCAGCGACGCGACCGATGAGCGGCAGACCCAACTGCTCGCGCATGGTGTCCCGCAGCTGGATGCCGCGTGAGGCACCGGGCAGCAGCGAAATGACGCCTTTTCTGGCCAGCGCGCGCAAGTGATCCTCCGCAGCGTTGGGCGAGCGGAAACCCAGCTCGCGCGCGATTTCCTTGCGAGTGGGCGGCATGCCCGTGTTGTTGATGGCTTCCTGGATGAGTCGCAGGATCTGGGTCTGGCGCGGTGTCAGGTCTGACATAGGTACTACTGTTCAAATATACAGTAGCTGGGATTATATCCAGAACAATGCGTTTAGCAAGCCGGGATGAGAATCCTTGATTCACTACTCCGCTTCAAATCCGTGCAACACCGACCCATCAGCAATGGGTAGGCACTGACTCATCAGCAAAGCGAAATGCACGATGCGCGCATGCGCATGAATAGCGAGGCACGCGAGATACTGACGTCGATACAGCGTGTTTGTCGCGGCATGCAGACAAATCACGCGTCCATTCCTACGCATGCATTCATGGATTCCTACGAGCCGCACAGCAGATTGCTATTGCACAAGCTGTGCGAGTTATGGCTAAGTTGCATCGCCGCGAGGGCCAGGGTCTGCGAGCAGCCCGCGCATGATGCGGAACAGTTGATCAAGATTCGTTTTAGAAATGCTCCACCATGCAAAGGGGACTTAATATGAAGACCGCGATTGTTGTGAAGATTGCCGCCGTAGCACTTGTTGCCACGCTGGCTGGTTGCGTTGACCTCAAGCCGCTGCAGGCCCAGGTTGATGATCTCAAGTCACAGGTCAGCAAGCTGTCGTCCGATCTGTCGGCCGCCAAGAGTTCGGCTGATTCGGCGTCCAGCGCCGCCCAGTCTGCCTCGCAGGCCGCTTCGGGTGCACAGAGCACCGCGAATCAGGCTCTTGCCGCTTCGCAGGCCAGCCAGAGCTGCTGCGATGCGACCAACGAGAAGATCGACCGCATGTTCAAGAAGTCCGTCTCGAAGTAATTCGGACCGACGCATGAACGAAAAACGCCGCGCAATGCGCGGCGTTTTTTCGCCTGTCGTTCGCTCGGATTAGACTCGAACCAGCGCCGCCCCCCACGTGAACCCGCCTCCAATCGCTTCGAGCAGGATGAGATCGCCCTGCTTGATGCGCCCGTCGCGCATACCCTTGTCCAGCGCCATCGGCACCGATGCAGCGGACGTGTTGCCCTGATCCTGCACCGTCACGATCACCCGCTCCATCGGCAGATTCAGCTTCTTCGCCACTGCCTGAATGATGCGGATGTTGGCCTGGTGCGGCACGAGCCACTTCACGTCCGACTTCTGGAAACCGTTCTCGGCCAGGATCTCGTCGACCACGCGCCCCAGGAGCGTGACCGCGATCTTGAAGACCTCGCGCCCGGCCATGCGGATCACCGCGCGACCATTCGCGCCTTCGGGATAACCCGCAGAGATGCCGCCCGTACAATGCAGCAGATCGTGATGCGAACCGTCGGCGTGCAGACGCGTGGAGATCAGACCCGGGGTATCCGAAGGCGCGAGCACGACGGCGCCGGCGCCATCGGCGAACAGCACTGCAGTCGAGCGATCGCTGAAATCGGTGATGCGCGAGAGCGTTTCGGCTCCAACCACCAGCGCACGCTTCGACTCACCCGACTTCACGAACTTGTCCGCGACGGAAAGCGCGTACAGGAAACTGCTGCACGCCGCTTCGAGGCTGAATGCGGGACCGCCCACACAGCCAAGTCGACCCTGCAGCATCACGCCCGGATTCGGAAACACCAGATCGGGTGTGACGGTGCCGAAGCAAATAAGGTCGATGTCCTTCGGTTGCAGCCCTGCTGCTTCGATGGCCCGCCGCGCGGCGAATTCAGCGAGATCGACCGTTGTCTGGTTGTCGGCGGCAATGTGGCGGCGCTCGATGCCCGTGCGCTCACGGATCCACTCATCCGAGGTTGCCA
This sequence comes from Steroidobacteraceae bacterium, assembly GCA_039929265.1. GTDB lineage: Bacteria > Pseudomonadota > Gammaproteobacteria > Steroidobacterales > Steroidobacteraceae > ZC4RG30. Next base: position 18,980 of record JBDSRN010000191.1, read on the forward strand.
TGATCCTGGAGAGATCATCGTTGGTGACGATCTTCTCGGGCAGGTAGGCGCCGGTGCCTATTATTCTTGAGAACATGTCTTATCCCCTTTCGGCCAGCGACCTGTTCAGCGCCGCGGCGATATGCCCCGGCAGACGCTGCTCTACCGCATGCGCCGCGAACTTCACCGCCTGTGCAAAGGCGCGCTCGTCGGCGCGGCCATGACTTTTTACCACGACTCCGTTGAGTCCAACCATGCAGGCTCCATTGTAGCGTCCGGGGTCCAGGCTCAGCGCGACGCGCCGCAGGACACCGCTGGCCGCGAGACCCGCCAGCTTCGTCATGGCATTGCGCGAGAACTCTTCGCGCATGCGGCTGCGGACCATCATCGCGAGGCCCTCCATCGTCTTCAACGCGACATTACCCGTGAAGCCGTCCGTGACGACGACATCCACCTCACCGGAAAAAATCACGTTTCCCTCGACGAAGCCGACGTAGTTGATGCCGCTTGCGGCGATCAGGGCATGCGCCTCCTGCACGACCTCGTGTCCTTTGGAATCTTCCTCACCGATGTTCAGCAGACCGACGCGCGGCGACACGACGCCGTGCACCTCACGCGCCACAATGTTACCCATTGCGGCAAACTGCGCGAGCTGTGCGCCCGTGGCACGGGCATTCGCGCCGAGATCCAGCATGTGCGTATGACCGGTGATCGATGGGATCGCACTGATGATTGCTGCTCGATCCACACCTTCGATCGTGCGCAGCACGAAGTGCGCGATCGCCATCAGCGCGCCAGTGTTGCCGGCGCTGACGCACGCAGAGGCTTCACCGGATTTCACGAGATCGACGGCCACGCGCATCGAAGAGCCTTTCTTGCGGCGCACGGCATCGCGCGGCGCATCGTCCATCGCGACCACATCCGAGGCTTCGCGCAGCGTGATGCGCGAGCGGATCGCGGCATTCGCACCGGCCAGAAGCGGCTCGATGAGCCGCGTCTGTCCGGTGAACACGATGCGCAGATCGGGAAGCGCCTGCAGCGCCAGCAGCGTCCCGCCGACGCACGCAGATGCGCCAAGGTCGCCGCTCATTGCGTCGATCGCCAGTGGCGCTGAAGTCAGCAAGGAATCACGCCCGTATCAATCAGGCGCGCGGCGCAACCTATTCCTGGTCGTCCGCTTCGGCAGGCTTCTCGATGACGCGCTTGCCGCGATAGAAGCCATCAGGCGTGATGCGATGACGCAGATGCGTTTCACCGGACTGGGGATCGACCGACAGCGCGGGCAGCGCGAGCGCGTCGTGCGAACGGTGCATACCGCGCTTGGAGGGAGTCTTGCGACTCTTTTGAACAGGCATTCTCTAATCTCCTCGTCCGCGGCGCGCAGTGCTCCGCATCAGTTCTTCCAGGGCGGCAAAGGGCCGCTGTACCTGCTGCGCATCGTCGCCACCGTCAGTCGGCAGCGTCGCACCGCAACTGCCGCTGTCGAACCCACCCTCGTGACGAGGCGCGATCGGCAACGACAACAACAAATCTTCTTCCACCAGATCCTGCAGCGGCACTCTGCCTTCAGGGGCGAGCAGCATCTCCGCATCCTCTGGCAGTCCCTGCGCGGCGGCTTCATCCGGCACCAGGTGCACGAGCGAACCGCCCTGCAGCCGCACCGTCATCGGCTCGAGGCAGCGCTGGCAGCGAAGCTGAACCTGCGCGGCAAACTCAAGCTGCGCGACTGGCCTGCCGCGCTCGCGCGCAAACTGCGCCGTGCCACGAATCCAGCCTTCGGCGCTCGCCAGCACGGGGCGCAAACGCTCCATTCCAGCGACGGGCATGTCGAATTTTATTTCGCTGCCTGCACTCGCCAGAGCAATGACGTCGCAGAGCTTGGACCGGCCGTCCGACATGGGCCGCGTATAATAGGTTCGAGGTTCGTCCAAGTCAAAAGCCAGAAATGCCCAAGTCCTTGTTTCCTGCGGATGATTTAGGAGCATGAACACCCCGCGCCGGCTGCTGCTGGCCTCCACTTCGCCGTATCGACGAGCGCTGCTGGCGCGCCTGCGTCTGCCCTTTGATGTGACCGCTCCGGAAGTGGACGAGGGCGAAATTTCCGGGGAGGCGCCCGCTGATCGGGCCGCTCGTCTGGCACTCGCGAAAGCTCATGCTGGCGCCCGCAGCCACCCTGGCTCGGTGGTCATCGGCAGCGATCAGGTGGCAAGCCTCGATGGCACCGTCCTGCGCAAGCCCGGCGAAGTCTCCCGGGCACGCGCGCAACTCGCGCGGCTTGCGGGTCAGACGGCTCGCTTCGACACGGCGGTAGCTGTGCTGGATGGGCCAGACGTGCGGCAGCACGTGGACACCACCATCGTGCGCTTCCGCCCTTTCGATGCCGATGCGCTGGAGCGCTACCTCGCGACAGAATCGGCGTTGGATTGTGCGGGCGGGTTCAAGGCCGAAGGCCTTGGCATTGCATTGATGGAGCAACTCGAATCACGAGACCCGACTGCGATCGTCGGCCTGCCGCTCATCTGGACCGCCGGAGCGCTGCGCGCGGCCGGTTTCGCCGTGCCCTAGCTGGCCCGATGCGCGATCATTGTGGCAGCAGGATCGCGTCGAGCCATGTCGCGTGATCCCGGATGAACGCTGCGCGCAGGTGCCCGCTGTCCCGGTAGACGGGCTCGCCGTGCTCGTCCACGGTCGGACAAGTGTCGGCACTGCATAGCGTGGAAACCGGGTCGATGATCGTCGCGCCGGTGCGCTGCGCGACCCCGTTGAGGTGCTCCAGCACGGGAGCAAATTGCGCGTCGAACTCGCGCCGGTCGATCGGTCGATTCACCACACGGAACGACAGATCGCCGAATCGCCGGGCAGGCAGCGTGCGCGGATCGTTGAATTCACCTACCGGAATCGGCATGACGAGCACGACGCGCTTACCTTTCGTCACCAGTTCGGCGACCACCTTCTCCAACTCGGCGTAAGCGAGTTGGAGTCCCCGCGATCCGAATGCAGTTGCGCGGCCGGGGCCGATACCTGCCTGGTGACATTTTCCTTCCGACAGTGATGCAGATAGGAACAGCATCGCCCGTCCAGTAATTTTGAGAAGGAAAAAAGTCCGTTTTCAGCAGCGAAAACGCACTCGACCAATGTCAAACGGGCGGCCGGCGTGAAGCCAGAATCAGGCACACGCTAGTCGGCTCCTGGCTTCCAATATGTCATCCCGTCGTCGCACCGCCAGCTCGCCTGATCTATCTTCCCGCCCCGGTAACCGACCAGCACGCAGTTGTGAGTGAGCTTGAACGCTTCCCAACGGCGGCCCTCGACAGCCGAGGCAATGAGCACCGGTCCGTATAACAAGACGACGCAGCCGACCACCATGCCCGCAGGCCACCAGTGTCGGAAGTGGCCATACAGGCGCAACTTCGCGGTGCCGAACAACGAAGCCCATCGGACAGCCATCGTGGGGCGCGCGCTATCACGCTGCCACAGCACTTGCCAAAGCTCCCCATATAATCCGGCCTGGGTACGCGTGTAGTCATATGAGCGCGCCACGTAGCGCTGAAGCCTGCCGGCCGAATCAAGCTTGGTCCCGCCCGGTATCTCCAAGATGCACCCCGTGACATGACTCAATACCCTTGCAACATTGTCTGCACCGGACATTCCACTACTTGGACCGTCCATTCAGCCAGCTTACTCTCGAACTGTTTTCAGCAGTAGTTCCCGCGCCCACGAGGCCATACCCGACATAGTCAGCCAGAGACAGCTTTCAGATGGTCCGTGAGGCGATGGGCCAG
>JBDSRN010000192.1:0-3248 GCA_039929265.1 Steroidobacteraceae bacterium
GGCCGAGCCCCGCAATACCTTCGAGAGCAGCACGCTGGCGGCATTGCGGCGCTGGCGATACGCCCCCGTCACGCGCAGCGGCGCGGCCGTCGAGCAGCGCGCGAAAGTGCGCGTGCGGTTCAACGCCAACTGATCGGCCGCGATGCAGGCACGTCTCCTCGTGGTATCCCACGACGTCCAGTTTGGAAACTGGCTCAAGCACCGGATCGAGGCCTCGCAGCACAACATGCAGGTGGAAACGGTCGACTTCACCGAATTCGCTCGCCGTCGCGGCGGACTGACGCGGCGCGACTGCGATCTGCTGTTGATGGTCGCGTCGTTCGCGATCGATAGTGCCGACACTGGTTGCGAAGGCTCGGACTGGCTACGCCGCCTGCGCGAACAGCCTGGCTTTCCCGGCATCGTCGCCATCGCCGAAGACGGCAACGAGATCGCCGCGGTGCGCGCGCTGCGGCTCGGCGCAGCCGACTACCTGCCGCGGCGGCTGCTCACACCCGAGCGGCTCGACGCCGCGGTTGCAGAAGCGCTCATGAGCTCGCGTCGCAAGCGCGCGAAGACCAATGGTCATGCGAAGCCCGGCGAGCAGCCCACCCCGAGCGAAAGCGGCTCCTCGCTGCCGCGCGACCTGATTCCGCGCTACAGCCTGCTGCAGAAACTCGGCGAATCCGAGCGCTCCGTGGTGTACCTCGCAGGCAGCGCCGCGCTGGGACGCAACGTCGCGCTGAAGATCACGCGCAGCAACGAGGACGAGAATGCGAATTTTGCACACGAGTACGCTGCGATCGGCGCACTGAGCCATCCGAGCATCGTCGACATCTATGATTACGGCGTACACGACGGCCGCGAGTACCTCGCGATGGAATATTTTCCCTGCGGCGATCTGAAGGCACGCCTGCATCACCCGATCTCCGAGCAGGAGAGCCTCGACTACTTGCGGCGAATCGCGCGCTCGCTGTGCATTGTGCACGGCGCGGGTCTCGTGCATCGTGATCTCAAACCGCCGAATGTCATGCTGCGCGAGGATGGCGAGATCGTGCTGATCGATTTCGGTCTCGCAAAGAGCCTGTCCAGCAACACGCGCAATACCGCGGCGGGAACGCTGCGCGGCTCCCCGTACTACATGAGCCCTGAACAGGCGCAGGGCATGAAACTGGACGTGCGCAGCGACCTGTATAGTCTTGGGGTGATCCTCTACGAGATGTTGACTGGCAGCAAACCGTATGTCGGCGCCACTGCGATGGACGTGCTGCAGCAGCACGTCGCCGCGCCGCTGCCACGACTGCCGAACGACCTGCTGCATTATCAGGACCTGCTCACCACATTGATGGCCAAGTCGCGCGATGAGCGCTTTGCGTCCGCGGAACTTCTGCTCGACGCATTGCAGGCTGCATGAGCGACTCGTTGCACGCCGCCCATGCGTTGACGCTCGCCGTGCTGCGCGCCAATCCGCGCGCATTGCATTCCTTTCTCGAAGGCGCTGCTACGAGCGTCAGTCTCGTGAACTCACTGTTGCGCGTGCCCGCACGAACCGAGGCGGCGTTCCGCGACAAACTCGAACGCGTGCTGCAGGAAGTGATGAGCCTGTGCCACGACGCGAATGAGTTGCGTCTCGAAGCCGTCGGCGACTGCGCGCGTCGTTTCGAAAGCGCGCTGACCGAGTTGCGCCAGCGTCCGGTTCTGACCGGCGATGATTTCCTGCCCCTCGCGGTGCGGCTCGACGAGCTGTTCACCCAGATCGCGGCAGCGCGGAGTCTCGATGAGCAGCGCAGCAGCGTGAATCCCGCTCCGCCCACGCGGCGCAACGCGAAACTCGCCGATGCGCTGCTGCCGGAAGGCGCACTCCGGCAGGACAATACGCCCCGGACGCCCGCAATGGTGAGCGAGGCCGCGCTGCAGGGGCTCGCTACGCGCGTCGCTGGGGAGTGCGGCTGTCGGGTCGCGCTGGTCCTGATGGGCCTCGAGCTCGTGCCGACGGCGTATCGCAAGAGCATCGACAACATGCTCGTGCATCTCGTGCGCAACGCCATCGAGCATGGCATCGAGCCGTTTGCTCAGCGGCTGGCCATTGGCAAACCGGAGCAAGGCATCGTCACCGTTGAATTCAACGCCCACGACAATGGCAGCTACCAACTCATGATCCAGGATGACGGTCAGGGCTTCGACCTTGAGCGCATCGGTCGCGTCGCAGTCCAAAGCGGCCTGCTCACGGACGCCTCGCTCGCCGGCACGGATCCGCGCAAGCTGGTCGGCCTCATCTTCCGTCCCGGATTCAGCACCGCCGGCGTCGATGGCAGCAGTGGTCGCGGTCTGGGCATGGAATTCCTGCGCGAGCTGGTCACCCGGCTCGACGGCAACATCACCGTGTCGACCAAGCGCGGCCGTTACACACGCTTTCGCGTGACGCTGCCCCCACTGGCACAGAATCATTCGCGAGTCGCCTGAGGCCTGAACGGCACAGGTCGGTGGAAACCCGACAACGCCGCGCCTCCCGGTGCCTTGACAATGGATGCGCCCGAAAGGTGCAATGCATGCGAATTCCTGCGGAGACGGCATGCATCTGGTCGACACCACCCTGTTCTATTCGCCGACCAGCGGTGGCGTGAAACGCTATCTCAACGCGAAGCACGACTGGCTCAAGGCCAACACCACCTGGCAGCACACCCTGCTCGTGCCCGGCGAGCGCACCAGCCTCAATCCAGGTGAGGTCTCGACGGTGGGCGGCGCCCATCTGCCCGGCACGTTCAACTATCGCCTGCCCCTGAATCCGCGCAACTGGACCCGTACGCTCGATGCGCTGCAGCCGGATCTCATCGAGGTCGGCGACACTTTCCATCCCGCGTGGTGCGCAGCTCGGGTGGCTCAGCGTCGCGCCATCCCGCTGGTCGCGTTCTTCCACTCGAACCTTCCGCAGATCATCGGCCGTCGCCTCGGCACGACCAGCGAGCGCGTCATCGGTCGCTACGTGCGCTGGGTGTACGAGCGCTTCGATCTCGTGCTCGCACCGAGCCGCCTGATGTGCGAGTACCTCAACAGCCTCGGCGTCGAACGCACCGAGTTCCAGCCGCTGGGCGTGGACAGTACAGTGTTCACGCCCGAGCATCGGCGTGATGATCTGCGCGAGCGCCTGGGTCTCAGGCCGGACACGCGCCTGCTGGTGTACGCCGGGCGTTTCTCCGGCGAGAAGAACCTGCTCGCCCTGCGCGAAGCGTTCGGGCAGCTCGGAAGGCCCTATCATTTGCTGTTGATCG
>JBDSRN010000193.1:0-18858 GCA_039929265.1 Steroidobacteraceae bacterium
GCTCGAGGGTTCGGCGGACAAGGTCGCGGTGCACGCAGTGTGTCGCGAGAATGTATTCTGGGAAACTCTCGAAGCGTTGAAGAGCGCCGGTGCCAGCGCACTACTCGTGCTGCCCGTCGAGAAGATGCTCAGCTGATGCAGATCCTGGACTGGCAATCGCTCGATAGCACGGCGCGAGCGGCGGCACTGGGCCGTCCGCGCGAAGAGCTGCGCGCGGAGGTCGTTGCGCAGTCAACGCAAATCATCGCGGCAGTGCGCGCGGAGGGCGACGCGGCTGTGCGTCGCTACACGCAGCAGTTCAATCAGGTCGAGCTCGACGAACTGCGCGTCAGCAAGGCGGAGATCGCTGCCGCACGCTCGCAGCTGAGCGCCGAACAGATTGCCGCCATCGATCGCGCAATCCTCAACGTGCGCCGCTTCCACGAACCGCAGCTGCCTGCCGTGCTCGACATGGAGATCGAACCGGGCGTGCGGTGCGGACGGGTCGTGCGCGCCATTCCCGCGGTTGGTCTGTATGTTCCAGCGGGCTCGGCGCCCCTGCCCTCCACGCTGATCATGCTTGCGATACCTGCACAGATTGCCGGCTGTCCAGTGCGGGTGGTGTGCACATCGCCCGGTCCGGACGGGCGCGCCAACGCGGCGGTGCTGGTCGCCTCGGAGCTGTGCGGAATCGATACCGTGTTCCGGATCGGTGGCGTGCAGGCGATCGCCGCGCTTGCCTATGGCACGCAATCGGTGCCGAAGGTCGACAAGATATTCGGGCCCGGCAGCGCGTGGGTCACCGCCGCCAAGCAGCTCGTCGCGGCGGACGCCGGCGGTGCCGCGAACGACATGCCCGCGGGGCCATCCGAAGTCCTGGTAATCGCGGATGACAGCGCGCGACCTGACTTCGTGGCTGCCGATCTGCTCGCGCAGGCGGAGCACGATCCCCGCTCGCAGGCGATTCTCGTCACGACGTCGCGTGAACTTGCGCGCGCCACCGAAGCCGTCCTGCAGAAGCGCGCTGCGGAACTGTCGCGCAGCGCGATCCTCGCCGAGTCGCTGCAGCACTGCCGCTGCATCCTGGTCGCCGATCTGGCCACTGCGGCGAGCGTTTCGAACGACTATGCGCCGGAGCATCTCATCATCCAGACGCGCGCACCGCGCGCGTTGCTCGATGCCATCGTGAATGCCGGCTCGGTGTTCCTCGGCGCCTGGTCGCCGGAGCCCATGGGTGACTACTGCTCTGGCACCAATCACGTGCTACCGACGTATGGCTACGCGCGTGCATACAGCGGGCTGTCCGTTCACGACTTCACCAAGCGCATGACGGTGCAGGAGTTCACGGCCGCCGGCCTGCGCGGTCTCGGGCCGACTGCCGTAACCCTCGCGCGACTCGAAGGTCTGGATGCGCACGCGCATGCGGTGCAGTTGCGCCTCGACGTTCTGGAGTCGCAGTCATGAGCTGGATAAGCGAACTCGCGCGGCCGGAGATCGTCGCGCTGAAGCCGTACGAATACGCAAGTTGGGACGCCGGCCTCCAGCGCATGCACGCCAACGAGTACCCGACACGCGTCGAGGGCGATCCGTCGGCCACCGGTCTCAATCGCTATCCGGAGCCGCAGCCGACGCAGCTCGTCCGGCTGCTGGCGCATTTCTACGGTGTGCGCACGGAGCAATTGCTCGTCGGACGCGGCAGCGATGAGGCGATCGACCTGCTGACGCGCGTGTTCTGCTGTGCCGGGGAGGATTCGATTCTCATCTGCCCGCCGACTTTCGGCATGTATGCGGTGTGCGCCCGAACGCAAGGGGCACAGGTGGTCACGGTGCCGCTGGTGCGCGAGCGTGGCTATGCCCTGGATGTCGACGCCGTGCTCGCCGCGGTGAGCGAGCGCGTGCGGCTGGTGTTCCTGTGTTCACCCAACAATCCGACGGGCAACCTGCTCGCGCGCGACGACGTGCTGCGACTGGCGACGGCGCTCGCGGGGCGTGCGCTGGTGGTGGTCGACGAGGCCTACGTGGAGTTCGCGCCGGGCGGAAGCCTTGTCGCCGAACTCGATCGCATGCCGCAGCTCGCGATACTGCGCACGCTGTCGAAGGCGCACGGGCTGGCCGGAGCGCGCTGCGGCTCGCTACTTGCGGACCCGGAAGTAATTGCGCTCACGCGCAAGATCATCTCGCCGTATGCGATTTCGCAGCTTACCGTGGAAGCGGTCTGTCCGCTGCTCACGCGCGAGTCGCAGCTCGTACTGAAACAACGCGTGGCGGCACTGCTGCGCGAGCGAGCGCGACTGGCTGCGGGAATCGCGGCGCGTGCCGGCGTGCGCAAGGTGTGGCCGAGCGACTCCAACTATCTGCTGGTCGAATTCGATGATCCGAAGGCAGCATTGCTGCGCGTGCGCGAGGCCGGGCTCATCATCCGCGATGTCGGCGCGCAGCCCACGCTGGCGCAGGCACTGCGCATTTCCGTCGGAACCCCGGCACAGAACGACACTCTCATCCGGAGCCTGCAATGAGCGCCATCATATTCGTCGATCGCGATGGCACGCTGATCGAGGAGCCGCCTGACCAACAGGTGGACAGCATCACCAAAGTCAAATTCATGCCAGGCGTGTTTGCCGCGCTCGGCGAGTTGCAGCATGCGGGATTCCGGTTCGCGATGGTCACGAACCAGGATGGTCTCGGCACCACCGGCTTTCCACAGGCAGATTTCGACCCGGCACATCAGTTCGTGATCGACACGTTCAAGGCGCAGGGCATCGATTTCGATGCCGTCTTCATCTGCCCGCACAGGCCCGAAGACAACTGCGCCTGCCGCAAACCGAAGATTGCGCTGGTGCAGGAGTTCATGGCCGGTGGCGTGGAGCGTGCGCGCAGTGCGATGGTCGGCGATCGCGACACCGATATGGAGTTCGCGCGACGTCTCGGAGTGCGCGGCATCCGTGTTCGCCTCGGCGGCACGCCTGAGGAAACCTGGGCGGCGGTGGCGAACGAATTGCTGGCGCGACGCGCCGAGGTCACGCGCACCACGAAGGAAACGGAGATCAAAGTCGAGCTGAATCTAGACGCCGTCGCGCCGATCAGCATCGCAACCGGCATCGGGTTCCTGGACCACATGCTCGAGCAACTGGCCAAGCACGGTGGCTTCTCCATGCAGCTATCCTGCAAGGGCGACTTGCACATAGACGAGCATCACACGGTGGAAGATTCAGCGCTGGCGCTCGGTGAAGCGTTGCGCAAAGCGCTGGGTGCGAAGCTGGGCATCGGGCGCTACGGCTTCGTGCTGCCGATGGACGAGGCGCAGGTGCAGGTGGCGATCGACCTGTCCGGTCGCCCCTACGCAGTCTGGGAAGGCAAGTTCGCGCGCGCCGAAGTGGGTGGTCTGCCGACGGAACTCGTGCCCCATTTCTTCCGCTCGTTGTCCGAATCGCTCGGTGCCGCCATCCATGTTTGCGTCACCGGCGACAATACGCACCATATGGTGGAAGCGTGCTTCAAGGGCGTGGGCCGAGCGCTGCGCATGGCAATCCGGCGCGAAGGGAGCGACCTGCCTTCGACGAAGGGAGTGCTGTAGTTGGCGGAGGTCACCATCATCGACAGCGGCGGTGCAAATCTGGCTTCGCTGTTGTTTGCATTGCAGCGCCTGGGTGTCGATGCTGAGGTCACCACCTCTCCGGATGTGGTGCGCGCGGGGAAGCGCCTGATGCTGCCCGGAGTGGGCGCTGCGGGCGACGCCATGCAGCGCCTCCACGGCGCAGCCCTCGTCGAGGTCATACGCGAAGCACGACAGCCATTGCTGGGTATCTGTCTCGGCATGCAGCTCCTGTATTGCGCGTCAGAAGAGAATCCACTCGAACCCGGTCGCAACACCCAGTGCATCGGCGTATTGCCCGAAACGGTGGCGCGGCTGCATGCCGCGCCGGGCCGTCCCGTGCCGCACATGGGCTGGAATAATATCCATGCGCGCGCGCCGCACGGCTTGCTTGAGGGCATCGCGGCGAGCGATTACGTGTACTACGTGCACAGCTTCGCCGCGCCGGTCACAGACGCGACGCTCGCGAGCTGCGAGTACGGTGCATCTTTCTGCTCGATCGTGCAGCTGCGCAATTTTTACGGCATGCAATTCCATCCCGAGCGATCCGGCCCCGTGGGTGCACGACTCCTCGCCAATTTCCTGAAGTTACCGACATGATGCTCATCCCTTCCATCGACCTGCGCGGCGGGCGTTGCGTGCGACTGCTCAAGGGCGACTTTGCCGCCGAGACCCACTACGAGCGAGATCCTGTACAGCTGCTGCAGCACTACGCAGACCTTGGTGCGCGCTGGCTGCACGTGGTCGATCTCGATGGCGCGAAGGATGGTCAGCTCGGCAACCGCGCGCTGATCCTGCAGCTGGTTGCCCAGAAGCGCATGCAGCTGCAGGTGGGCGGTGGCTTGCGCAGCACCCCGGTTCTGGATTCACTGCTGCGCGACGGTGTCGGACGCGCCGTCATCGGCAGTGCCGCCGCCGAGCAACGCGATGAGGTCAAGACCTGGTTGCGGGACTACGGCGCCGATGCCATCTGCATCGCGGTGGACATCAGGTTCGATGCCAGTGGTGTCCCGCGACTGCGCACGCGCGGCTGGGTGCAGGAGACGGCAGTGAGCCTGTGGGAACTGCTGGAGGATTTCAGCGGCGCAGGCCTGCGCCATGTGTTGTGCACCGACATCGACCGCGACGGCGCCCTCGCAGGCCCGAATCTCGAGTTGTATGCCGAGGCGCAACGCCGTTTTCCGCAGCTCGCGTGGCAGGCTTCGGGAGGTGTGCGCGATGCACTCGACCTTGCCGCCCTTGCCGATCTCGGTCTTGCTGCGGCCATCAGCGGCAAAGCCCTGCTCGAAGGCCGCTTCACCCCGCAGGAGTTGCAGCCATTCTGGCCCGCCGCATAATTCCCTGCCTCGACGTGCGTGGCGGCGAAGTCGTCAAGGGCGTGCGCTTCCGCGATCACCAGGTGGTCGGCGGCATTCTCGAGCTGGCGGCGCGCTACCGTGACCAGGGCGCCGATGAACTCGTGTTCTACGACATAACTGCGAGCCCTCAGGGACGTTCCGTGGAGCGCGCGTGGGTCAGCCGCGTCGCGCAGGTGCTCGACATTCCCTTCTGCGTCGCGGGCGGCATCAGCACCATTGCGGACGCGGAGGAGATATTGAATGCCGGCGCGGAGAAGATTTCCGTCAATTCCCCCGCGCTCACCAACCCGGCACTGATCGATGCGCTGAGCCGGCGCTTCGGTGCGCAGTGCATCGTCATCGGCATCGACAGCCAGACCACCGCCGACGGCTATCGCGTGTACCAGTTCACAGGCGATCCGGAGCGCAGTCGCGACACGAGCCGTGACACGCTGCAGTGGGTGCGCGAAGTGCAGGAGCGAGGCGCCGGGGAAATCGTGCTGAACTGCATGGCGAGCGATGGTGTACGGCGCGGTTTCGATCTTGTACAGCTCGAAGCGGTACGCGACATCTGCAACGTGCCGCTGGTCGCATCGGGTGGCGCGGGTGAGCTCGCGCACTTTGCCGCGGTGTTCCAGACGGCGCGCGTCGATGCGGCACTGGCCGCGAGCGTATTCCATGGCGGTTCGATTGCGATTCCTGATTTGAAGCATTACCTGCTACAGCAGCAAATCGAGGTTCGGCCATGAAACTCACCGCCAACGACATCGCCCAACCCGCGTGGGACAAGGACCCCTCCGGCCTGCTTCCCGCCATCGTGCAGGACAGCGCGAACAACGCCGTGTTGATGCTCGGTTACATGAACCGCGAAGCGCTACGCGAGACATTCGCGCGTGGTCGCGTCGTCTTCTACAGTCGCTCGCGTGCGACGTTGTGGGAGAAGGGCGAGACCTCCGGCAACCACCTGCAGTGCGAAGAGGTCGAGTTGGACTGCGACGCGGACACGTTGCTGGTGCGCGCACGGCCCGAAGGTCCGGTGTGTCATACGGGTACGGCCACTTGCTTCGGCGACGAACTGCCAAGGAACGCGAGCGGACTGGAGTTTCTCGGTCAGCTCCAGGGCATCATCGCCCAGCGCGCCGGTGATCCGCCCGAGAAGAGCTACACGGCACGCCTGTTCGCCGAAGGCCCGCGGCGCATCGCGCAGAAGGTTGGCGAAGAAGGCGTGGAGCTCGCGCTGGCGGGGGTGTCACAAGACGATGGCGAACTGGTCGGCGAGGCTGCCGACCTCATCTTCCACATGCTTGTATTGCTGCGCTCGCGCGGACTCGCGCTGGAGCAGGTCGTCAGCGAGCTGCAGCAGCGCCACACCAAGGGCTGAGGATCAGCTCGCGGCCGGGACTCCCATCCAGGTTCGGTACCTGTCTGGAATGGCCTCAGTGCGCCGGGCTGGACTAGAACAAAAGCTCTTCGGCCGGCATGCGCAGGTTGTATTGCGATGCCATTGCGTGCCCATACGCACCCGCATTCGCGACGAGCAGAAGATCGCCCTCGACGGTGTGCGGCAACAATCGTCCGTGGCCGAACACGTCCGCAGTCTCGCAGATCGGGCCCACCACATCGTAGAGCTCCGAGGCGGCTTCGCCTGAGCGCGTGAGATTCACGATCTCGTGATATGCGCCGTACAGTGCGGGCCTGATCAGCGAGTTCATGCCGGTGGCAACGCCGACGTAACCGACCTCACCCTTCTTCTTGATTTGCGTGACACGTGCGAGCAGCACGCCTGCCGTCGCGACGAGGAACCGACCCGGCTCCGTCCATAGCGCGAGCTGCGGATGCTCCTGCTTGAACGCGAGCAGCGCGGTGTCGAGCGTGGACAGATCCACGACGGGTTCATCCACCGAATCCGGAACGCCGAAGCCGCCGCCGATGTCGAGCGTGCGGACCGTGGCGATCTTCTGCGCGATTGCGCCAAGCGCCTGCGCGACCTGGATCCAGTTGCCGATGTCGAATACACCGCTGCCGGTGTGCGCGTGCAGGCCGATGATCTTCGCACCGGCGTGCTGCGCAAGCTGTTGCAGTTCGTCGATCTCGGACAACGGCACGCCGAACTTGGAGTACAACCCCGCGGTGCGCACGTGCTGGTGATGACCGCGACCGGTGCCGGTGTCGATGCGCACGAACAGTGATCGACCCTTGAACATCGCTGGCCATTCGCGCAACGCATGCAGATTGTCGATGGTGACCTGTACGCCGAGCTCCAGAGCCCAGGCGTATTCCGCGCGCGGCGCGAAGTTCGGGGTGTACAGGATCTGCTTCGGCTCGATCTCGGGCAGCGTCTGCAGCACGCGCTCGATTTCGCCGCGCGATACGCACTCCATGCCGATACCTTCGGCATGCAGCACCCGCAAGACGTCCGGATGCGGATTGGCTTTCATCGCGTACAGCACGCGCTCGAATGCCTTCACCTTGCGCAGCGCCTGCGCCTGCGTGCGAATGGTCGCGCGATCATAGATGTAGGCCGAGTCCCGACCTTCGAGCGCCGCGACGATCTGCGGCGCGGCGGTCTGCCACCAGGCGGCACGCTTCGCCTTCTCAGGGGTGGCTTTCGCGAACAGCTGCTCCCAGGTCGGGCCGAGTACCTTGTCGCCCGGCACCGGCCGGATCAGCAGTTCGTGCAGCTGTTCCACGAGGCGATCCGCCTGCGACTCGTCCACCACAAAGGTGAAATTCAGGTCGTTCGCCGCCTGGCTCACCAGATGGATCTTCTGTTCCTCGAACAGTTCGAATGCTTCACCCAGCTGGTGCAGGATTGCGCGGATGTTGCGCCCCACGAGGCTCACCGACGCGCAGGGGCCGATGATCTGCACGCGGCACAGTTTGGACAGCGCCGCGACGAGCGCCTCCAACGCGAGCGCATCGAGCGTGTTCGCGGCCGGATCGAGCGACACGGTGACATTGGTCTCGGACGTTGAGACCAGGTCCACGGAGAGCCCCTGCATCTTGAAGATCTGGAAGGCATCGGCGAGGAAGCCGACCTCGTGCCACATGCCCGGGCTCTCGAGCGACACGAGCGTAATGCCCTTCTTGACGCA
This sequence comes from Steroidobacteraceae bacterium, assembly GCA_039929265.1. Classification (GTDB taxonomy): domain Bacteria; phylum Pseudomonadota; class Gammaproteobacteria; order Steroidobacterales; family Steroidobacteraceae; genus ZC4RG30. Next base: position 8,004 of record JBDSRN010000193.1, read on the forward strand.
CACGGCCTTGACCTTCGCGGAGCCATCGCCAGGTGACGCACTGATGTGCGTGCCTTCGAGGTCGGGTGTATGCGTCGCGTACACGTACAGCGGAATCTGATACTGGCGCACGGGCAGGATGCAGCGCGGGTGCAGCACCTTCGCGCCGCTGCTCGCGATCTCCTGCGCTTCGTCGTAATGCAGTCCGCGCAGCAGCCGGGCAGAGGGCGTGGAGCGCGGATTGGCGCTGAACATGCCGGGCACGTCGGTCCAGATCTCCAGACGCAAGGCCGTGAGCTTCGCGGCCAAATAGGCGCCGGAAGTATCCGAGCCGCCGCGACCCAGCAGCACGGTGTCACCTTCAGCATCGCTCGCGATGAAACCCTGCGTGATCACGACGTCGCCGAGGCTGCCCAGATGCTGCACGAGCGGCGCATCCGGCGCAAAGTTGCAAGTTGCGGACAGCAGGCTCGCCCGCGCCGAGGCGCCACGCTGTTCGGCCTTCAGGCCTTCGCGCGCGTCCCACCATGCGGCGGCAATTCCCTGCGATTGCAGATAACGTGCGCCGATCTCGGTCGCCATCAGCTCGCCCGTGGCCATCACGCGCGCGCGCGTACGATCGCTGATCGTCGTCATGAGGCAGATGCCGGCTGCAATCTGTCGCAATTCCGTGAAATAGTTTTCCAGCGTGTCGCTCACGCCGATGCCAAGCTCGGCCGTGAGTTCGCGATGCCGTGACTCGATGCCGCTCAGCGCGGCTTCATGCTCGCACACGAGCGCGGCCGACAGCAGGCGCTCGAGGCGATCCGTCACACCGCTGACGGCAGAGTGCACGATCAGCACGCGCGCGCCAGTGCTGCTGCGTCGCTGCTTCACGACAGCGACAATGTTGCGCCAGTTGATCAGCGACGACACGCTCGTGCCGCCGAACTTGAGTACGATCCAACGAGGATCGTCGCTAGTGCTCATGGTTTGCGACGCCGTCAGACGTCGTCGTCGAAGATGTCGCGAAGGTCTTTTTCGAGTTTGCGGTCAGCCAGAACTTCTTCCAGCTTGCTCCACGCGGCTTTGCCTTTCTTCCCCTGGCCGCGGACACGCTTATCCACCTTGGCGAGGATGCCGTCGTAGTCATTGCCATCTTCGGCCTCGGCGAGGAACTCCTCGTCGATGTCGAAACTCTCGTTTTCTCGTTCGGACATCTGGCGGCTAAACTCGATTAAAAATGAGGTAAATCATGTTGTTATGGGCGCGTGGGCCGCGCCGCAAGGCAGCGAACTATAACGAATTTCCCGGCCGGTTCAACTTTTCGACGAGAGGGCCACCGCGCAGCCCGGAACCAGCCCCAGTCCCAGCGCCGCATTACCCTCCCGCCGGGCGATTTCCACGACCCCGAAAGCGTTCACCAGTGCCAGATATTCCCCTGTAGCGGCATCGCCGTAGGTGCGTAGGAACGCGAAGCGTCGGGCCCCTGCGTGCACCTCGAGGCATGACCATTCGGCCTCTTCCGGCCCGTCAAGGTCGGTGATCAGGTTGCCGAAGTGATCAATGACGATGACGCTGCCGCGCGTGCGCGACGCCCGTTCAGCTCGCAGGCATTCCGGGTGCACTGTCGGCCCCATCTGTGCCGGCGCGCGGGCACCGGATGCGAGCTCCGCGGCGAGCGGTGCGAACAGATCGCGTCCGTGGAACGTCGCGCTCGGTGTGGGGAAACGCGCGATGTCGCAGTCGTACAGCGTTGCATCGCTTACGCGCGCCAGCACCGGCGCGAGCAGGCCATTGTCCGGTGCGAGCCAGCAGTGCGCGGCCCCCTCAATGTGGGCATGCAGCGCGAGGATGCGCCGGGGCGTTCCCACGCCCGGATCCACCACTGCGACATGCACGCTGCCATCCGGAAAATACTCGCTGCTGCGCGCGAGCCAGAATCCGGCGAGGCGCGGCTGGAACGCCGGCACCACGTGCGTGAGATCCACGATGCGAGCGGCGGCGAAGCGCCGCAGGATGCTGCCTTTCACGACTCCGACGAAAGGATCCTGCAGACCGTAGTCGGTGGTGAGCGTGATGAGCCCGCAGGCGTGCCAGGAAGACACCTCAGCGCTTGCAGTTGCAGTCCACCGCCGGGGCGAGTCGTGACACGTAGTCGGCAAGGCCCGCGACTTCGGCGTCGCGCAGCCCCATGAGCAGCGTCTGGTGCAACACATCCTTGCTACTGGCGCGCGCGCCGAGCCAGCCGCGCAGCGAGTCGTAGTCGTGATCCGCGAGACGCGGCGCCTCGCGCGCCGAGTTGCCAGCCCCGGCACTGCCCAACCCGCCGGCGCCATGGCAGCTCGAGCACTGCCGCATGAACGCAGCCGTTCCCTGCTTGAGGTGCTCGCCGTTGCCGGTCTTGCGCGGCGTCGCGACTGGTGCGACGACCGGAGCAGCCGTTGCAGAGGGCATGGGCGCCGGTGCGCCGACCGGCGCGGGTGCATCCGGCAGGTCCGCAGCGAGACCGACGGTGATCGGCATGCCGCGCGCCTTGCCGAGCTCTGTGCGCGCAATCTCCCAATGAATAGCGACGGTGGCATCGCCAACCGCCTTCTGCAGCAGCTGCGAGAACTGCTCGACGTCCGGCTCGATGGTCTGGCCTTCCGCATTCACCGGTGGATGCGCTTCGAGCAGCAGGCGCCCATCGACCCACGCCACTTTCACCGGCTCGTTGATCAGCCACACCGTCGTGTTCACCGGCACGCGCGGAAACAGTGCCTTGATGTCCTCCGGATACATGCGTATGCAGCCATGTGTCACGGCCATACCCACTGCAATCGGATTGTTGGTTCCGTGGATCAGGTACGCACCCGGCGAAATCCCGAGCCGCATCGCGAATTCGCCAAGCGGATTGTCCGGACCAGCAGGCACGACGCGCGGCAGCGGATCGCCCGCGAGTTCGTGCTCCCTGCGCACGGACTCCGGCGGTGTCCAGGTTGGATTCGCACGCTTGTTCACGATCGAGGTCTTGCCCAGTGGCGACTTCCAGTCCATTTTGCCGATGCTCACGGGGTACGTGATGACATACGGCTTCTCGCCGGGGGCAACCTTCGGGTAGTAGTACAGGCGATGCTCGGGAAGGTTGACGACGATTCCTTCGCGCGGGCCCGGCGGCAGGATGCGTTCGCCGGGGATCACGATGTCGCGACCACTGCCGGGCAGCCAGGGATCCATGCCTGGGTTCACGCGCACGATCTCCTCGGAGCCGAGGCTGAAGCGCCGCGCGATCTCGTACAGCGTGTCCTCGTAAACAGTGACAACGCGCTCTTCGCGGCCGAACAATCCCTGATTGTCCGCGCCGAGTTCGTAAATCGTGGCGTGGGACACGGTGGCGCCCATGGCGAACGCCACCGTGCAGACGGTCGAAGTCAGGTATTTCATGAGGGGAATCTCCCCGATACCCGCCTTCAGATCAAGTGCGCAGCGCTATTTCCGATCGATGGACACCGTGAGGGGCCGGTACATCTGCCACATCTGCATCATCGCGCTCGCGCCGCAAGCGGCCACCATGATGTTGATTCTCCCCGGGGGCTGCAACGGCATGAACCTGCTTTCCGGCTGACCCTAGCTGCGCGAACTTGAATTTGTTCCAAGCCTCCACGAGCCCGAAAGTAGCCTCATCGTGCCCAAAACCGCTGGTTTTGGGCGCTGCCAGCGAGGGTGCCGCAATGTCGGCAACCATGAGCAACAACGCCACAGCGCGTTACGTGCGGAAAAAGTCCGCGATCTTCGCCGCCGCCACGCAGATCCTGAACACGCGTGAGGTCAAGGGGCTCACTTTTGCGGAGGTTGGCGCAAATGTTGGACATGAGCCGGCGCATACGACTGGGCGAGGAACCCGAGGTGGCCAAGTTCAACGAAATCCGCGCTCTCGCCCCGGCCAACTCTGCGGCGGTGCGCGACGTGACGACGCGCGAGGCCGTCGAGCTGTACCTGCAGCCCTTGCTCTACGGCCTGTTCAGCCCGACGCCGCCGCCGGTGTCACAGGACTTCGAATAGCCCGGCAGCGCCCTGCCCGCCGCCGATGCACATCGTCACGACGACGTACTTCACCTTGCGACGCTTGCCCTCGATTAGCGCGTGCCCCACGAGACGCGCGCCCGACATGCCATACGGATGACCGATCGCAATCGCGCCGCCGTTCACATTGAGCGTGTCGTTCGGGATGCCGAGCTTGTCGCGGCAGTACAGCACCTGCACTGCGAACGCTTCGTTCAGTTCCCACAGTCCGATGTCGTGCATCTTCAGGCCGTGCTGCTTGAGCAGCTTCGGCACAGCATAGACGGGCCCAATGCCCATCTCGTCAGGGGCAAGACCCGCGACCGCGATTCCGCGGTACACACCCAGCGGCGTGAGGCCGCGACGTGACGCTTCGCCCGCCTCCATCAACACAGACGCGGAAGCGCCGTCGGAGAGCTGGCTCGCGTTCCCCGCCGTGATGAACGCGCCCGGGCCGCGCACCGGCTGCAGTCCAGCCAGGCCCTGCAGCGTCGTGTCCGCGCGATTGCCTTCATCCTTGGTGAGGATCACGTCCTTGAACGTGACTTCCTTCGTTTCCTTGTTGATCACCCCCATCTTCGAGGGCAGCGAGATGATCTCGGCATCGAACTTGCCAGCAGCCTGCGCGGTCGCAGTACGCTGCTGGCTCTGCAGCGAGTACTCGTCCTGCGCCTCGCGACTGATGTTGTAGCGCCTGGCCACGTTCTCTGCGGTATCGATCATGGCGATCCACGCATCGGGCTGGATCGCGAGCAGCTCCGGGTCACGCTCGTAGCGCATCTTCTCGTTCTGCACCATCGAGATCGACTCGACGCCGGCGCCGATGGCGATCTGCTGTCCGTCGACGATGATCTGCTTTGCCGCGATCGAGATTGCCATGAGGCCTGAGCCGCACTGCCGGTCGACCGACATGCCGGGCACGGTAACCGGCAGCCGTGCACGCAGCACCGCCAGTCGGCCGATGTTCGAACCCGACACGCCCTGCTGCAGCGCGCAGCCCATGATGACGTCCTCCACTTCGCCACCTTCGAGCTTCGCGCGTTTCACCGCCTCGACAATGGTTGCTGCAGCGAGCGTCGGCGGAGCCGTGTTGTTGTACGCGCCGCGATACGCCTTGCCGATCGGAGTGCGGGCCGTGGATACGATGACTGCTTCACGCATTTGAATTTTCCAGGCTCGCAAAGCCCTTGCCTGATGCGACCAGTTGTTCGAGCAGCGGCGATGGTGTCAGCCAGCGCTCACCGGTGATGGCGCTGAACGCCTTGAGTTTTTCGAGCGCCTTCGCGAGACCGATTTCGTTTTCGGCCCAGAACATCGGGCCACCGCGATACGCCGGGAAGCCGTAACCATTTATGTAGACGATATCGATGTCGCTCGCGCGGTACGCCACCTTCTGGCGCAATACTTCGCACCCGACGTTCACGAGGCCCAGCAAGCAGCGTTCAACTATCTCCTGTTCGCCGATCGCGCGCCGCACGATGCCGTACTGCGCCGACGCCGCGACGAACAGTTCGTCGACCATGGGCGACGGGATCGGTGTGCGATTGCCCTCCGCATAGTCGTACACGCCGGCCCTGGTCTTCTGGCCCAGGCGACCCAGTTCGACGAGCTGATCTGTGACGCGCACGCTGCGCTGGTCGTAGCTCTCGGGATCGCGGTCCTTGCGCGATTTGTAACCAATGTCGAGCCCGGCAAGATCCCACATCTGGAAGATGCCCATCGGCAGGCCGAACTCGAACAGCGCCTTGTCGATCTGCTGTGGCGAGGCACCCTCCAGTGCGAGCAGTTGCGCCTGGTGGCTGTAACCCGCGAGCATGCGATTGCCGATGAAGCCATCCATGTTGGCCGCGACGACGCCCACCTTCTTGATCCGGCGCGCGACATCGAGTGCCGTGATGAGGGTATCCGCCACGGTTTTCTCGCCGCGCACGATCTCAAGCAGCCGCATCACGTTCGCGGGAGAGAAAAAGTGCAGACCGAGTACGTCGGCCGGCCGCGTGGTCGTCGCGGCGATCTCATCGATCGACAGGTATGAAGTATTGGAAGCCAGAATCGCGCCCTTCTTCGCCACCTTGTCGAGCTTGCCGAATACATCCTTCTTGATATGCATCGTCTCGAACACCGCTTCAATGATGAGATCGGCATCGCCGAGGTCGTCATACGACAGCGTCGGACGAATGAGGCCCATGCGCTGCTCGACCTGCTCGTTGGTAATCTTGCCCTTTGCCGCGGTGTTCTCGTAGTTCTTGCGTACGACACCAAGTCCGCGCTGCAGGCCCGCTTCATTCGCCTCGAGCACCGTGACCGGAATCCCGACGTTGATGAAATTCATCGCAATGCCGCCACCCATCGTCCCGGCGCCGATGACGGCCACGCGCTCGATCGTGCGTGGCTTAACGTCCGCGGGCAGGTTCGGGACCTTTGCGGCCTTGCGCTCGGCGAAGAAAACGTACTGCAGCGCTTTTGCCTGCAGATTCTGCTGGCACTGTGCGAACAGTTCACGCTCGCGCTTCATGCCGGCATCGAAATCGAGAGTTGCCGCCGCCTCGAGAGCATCGACGATGCGCTGCACCGAGAACAGGTTGCGCTTCTGCGTTGCGAGGCGCTTGCGAGCTGCGTCGAAGAATCCGGCCGGGATCGAAGCCGGGTCCACGCGCTGCGCGCTGAGCTTGCGATGCGCGCCACCCGCGCCGAGGCGCGCTTGCAGGAACTGCACGGCCCCATCGACGAGTTCGCCTTCGATGATCGCATCGAGAATGCCGAGTTTCGCCGCCTTCGGTGCCGGGATCGGATCGCCCGTGACGATGATCTCGAGCGCCTTCTCGACGCCGATGAGCCGCGGCAGGCGTTGCGTGCCACCAGCACCGGGCAATATGCCGAGCTTCACTTCCGGCAGGCCGACCTGTGCACTTGCCACCGCGACGCGGTAGTTGCACGCGAGCGCGACCTCCAGGCCACCGCCGAACGCTGTGCCGTGGATTGCGGCGAGCACTGGCTTGCGGCTGGCATCGATCGCATCGAGCACCTCGCCGAGAGCAGGCGAGAGCGGCGGCTTGCCAAACTCGGTAATGTCCGCGCCGGCCATGAAGGTGCGGCCCCGGCAGGCGATGACGATTCCCTGCACAGCGCCGTCCGTTGCGGCGCGCTGGATGCCCTCGATGAGGCGGCGCCGCACTTCCACGCTGATTGCGTTGACTGGCGGATTGTCGACCCAGACGATCGCAACGGGGCCGCGCAGTTCGTAGGGATTAAGCATTGCTGTCCTCAATTTGTAATAAGTCCGGTATGTCGAAGGCCCCGCCCGGACGCGAAAAGGGCCGCAAATCTAGGCTATGTGTCGCGCTCAGGTCAATTCTTAGACGCCTCGGTTTTGCCGCGACAAGTTATTCGCGAAGTTGCCTGACGCGCAGCTTTCCCGCTACTCTTGCCGCGCGGCCGGAAACCTTCGATACCAATAGACCGGGCGATCAACTTTCCAGGAGCCGAGCGATGAAATCGATGTTCGATCTCAGCGGCAAAACTTGGCATGGCGCGCGCGTGGTGATTTCTTCGCGCAAGCAGTACGCCTGCGAGCAGGTCGCATCTGCGATCAACAGGAAATGCGGTGATCCGGAGCGTGCGATTACCATTGCGGCGATCCGCTTCGCGGAGGGTCCGGACGAAGTGCGTGGCGCAGCGATTGCCAGGCAGAAACCGGGTCGCCATGAGACGACGCGGAAGCCGCGCCCGTGAGCGGGAGCATCACGATGGCGCGACTCCCGGAACTCGCCGGCTGCGTGCTCGCGCCCAGCGAGTGGATCGCGATGAGCCAGCAGCGAATCGACAAGTTCGCGGACTGCACGGACGACCACCAGTTCATCCATGTGGATGAAGAGCGCGCGCGGCGCGAGTCGCCATATGGCGAGCGTATCGCGCACGGGTTTCTCAGCCTGTCGCTGCTGGCGGCGCATCGGCCAGCGGATTTGCCGACCGTCAGTGACTTAGGTCTCATCATCAACTACGGGCTCGACAAGGTGCGCTTCCTCGCGCCTGTGCGTTCGGGCAAGCGGGTGCGCATCCTCACAACCATCGTAGATGTCACAGCGAAGGGCGCGGGCCGGATGCTGCTGAAGAGCCTCAAGACGATGGAAATCGAGGGCGAAGACAAGCCGGCGTACATCGCGGAGCAGCTGAGTCTGCTAGTGGCCAAGTCGACCTGAACACGTTTTCGCACTAATCAGTCGGCACGCGAACCATTGCTTGCCCCCTGCTGGACGCGGGTCAGGCACGGCGGCGGGTGCCCGTGGTGAGCTTCTTGCCAGGTCGGGGCGCACTGCGCTTGCCCGCGCTGATGCTTTTCTCCAGCAACGCCATCAGATCGACAACGTTGCTCCTGGTTTCCGGTTCCTCCGCGCTCTGCTCCGGCTCTGTGAGCTCGTGCGTCTTGTGCGCCTTCACCTTCTCGTCGATGCGCTTCATCAGGTCGGCTCGATAACTGTCCTTGTACTCGTCAGGATTCCAGTCATCGGCCATCTCCTCGACAAGGCGCTGCGCCATCGCAAGCTCCTTAGTACTGATGTCCTTGGAGCGCGCCTTGCCGCGGGAATCCATCGTCGCAACCTCCTTCGCGGGCAGTTCTTCCGGCCAGCGCAGCGTGTTCAGCACGAGCCCTGTCGCGGTCGGCACAAGCGCGGCGAGATGCTGGCGAGTGCGCACGACCACAACCGCGACGGCGATGCGTTTGCTCTCCCGCAACGCTTCGCGCAGTAGCGTGAACACCTTTGCGCCGGTCTTACCAGGTTCGAGGCGGAACGGTGTTTCGAAGTACGCAAGCGGAATCGAGCCCTCGGGCACGAAGCTGAGGATGTCGATCGTCTGCGTCGCTTCAACATTCGCGCGACGAAAATCTTCGTCGGTCAACACGACGTACTTGCCGTCGTCGTATTCGTAACCCTTGACGATGTCGCGCCACTCAATCGGTTTGCCAGTGGCCTTGTTGTAACGCTGATAACCGACTGCAGCGAAGTCACGCTTGTCGAGCATCGAGAAGCTCAGAGAGTTGTCGCGCGCCGCGGAGTGCATCTCGACGGGGATGTGGACGAGTCCAAACGAAATCGCACCCTTCCACATCGCGCGGGTGCCACGCGGGGCCTTTTCCTCGTCCATCCTGGCTTTCTTGCGGCTGGCCACGGGGACAGACTGCCACCACCCCATCGCTCCGCCTGTAGGAAAACAGGGAACGGAGACTTCCTTTAGACCGGGAGTACCCCGTAGTTCACCGCAAAACCGATCCGCGCGGACTTCGAGTTCATCAGTTAGTCGAGCTTGGCAAGCTGCGTGCGAGCACCGAATTCGCCCGTATCCGGAAACTGGTGTATGAGCGAGGTGAACCACCCGATCGAGGGACCCGTGATGATCTTGCTCGCGGTTCCCGGATCGACCCGCCTCTTGAGCTACGCCCAGAGGCGATCGTCCGACGTGCGGCTGCGCGTGGGCGAGCGTAAAGAGCACAGCGCAACGCTCCTGTCATCGCGCGCATACACGAGTTCGTCCAGCGGCGACACGTCGGCACCACGCCAAGCCACAAGGGGAATACTCCCGCTCGTACGACTACAGCACACTCGCGGGAATGCTCGGACGCGACCCGCCGTGATACCCATCGCAGCCGGCGATGTAATCGCAGGTGAGCTCGTGCATCTTCCCGTCTGTCACGTTCTTGCCATCAGTCGTCTCGCGCGCGGCCATGGGGTCACGCGTGACCTCGGTCTGGCCATACACGACGACCGTAATGCCCGTGACTCGTGAATCAGCCCCCTTCAGGATGCAGCCGTTCCGCGCATTTCGCCTCCTCGAGCTTGCGTACTGTGATGCGCTCCAGCACGCCGGCGCGGATGGTCCCGAACCGATAATGGCGACCTGCGTGCGCAAGGTTCACGACTCGGTGGCACGCAGTGCCGTGGACAGCTGAGCTTCGCCGCCGACGATGTCCTTCCAGAGAAGCTCGACGCCCTTGCGGCGACCCTTTTCGACCAGCTTGAGGCCCGTGGCGTCCAGGGTGACGGTGAAGGGCTGTTCGCCGACGACGATCTCTCGCTTGAGGGGCTTTTCGAGTTTGGTGGTCATGTTGCGGATGCTCAGGTTGGTAAATCGGGCGGGGATTATAGCGGCCGATTCGGCGCGCCCCTAGTCATCGTCGGATTAATTATAGAAAACAGCCAGTTAAGGGGCTTTATCACCGCCCAAGGCGGCCAAATGGTATCGCCGTCAACCGCAGTGGCGCTCTCGCCGAAGCGCAGGACGACCTTCCGCACTGTCACATACACCAGATCGTGAAGGCGAATAGCGTGACGGTCCCGCTAGCGCGGGTCCCGCCGCAGGTGGCGGGCAAGGTCTGGAGGACCAGCGCGCCCCTCAGCCGCTCGAATTGCACTCGTCCTCAGCAGAGCTGCGAGCAAGCATCAACAACACCGGACGAATGTTCATACGCGCGCTTCCCGCAATCCACCGAAGGTGAAGCGGATGATCGTCTACGATCGCGCCCAGCGCGACATCCGGTTGCACGGGGATGTAGATGCCCGCCATCCAAGGCTCGCGTGCAGCCGGTTGATGTGGACGTCGCTCCCCGTGCGGATCGAACCGGACAGCACCGTCTTGAGGATGTGCGTGCCGGAAGATCAAGCCCGCGCAGAAATAATCAGCTGCATCGAAGCGCCAGATCAGAGAGCCGTCGAGGGCTCGATAAGCTGCACTTGTTAGGGGTATCTGCGATAATGAACTCTGGTCAGCCGACACTCGGATCATGGCGAAGGCTCCGCTCCATTACATCCACCGGCAAGAAGCAGCAAATCATGGCCAACTACGGATTCCCACCCCC
>JBDSRN010000194.1:0-5940 GCA_039929265.1 Steroidobacteraceae bacterium
AGATTTGTCCGGACAATCATACATACATCAACGTGAACAATAACTCGGGGGAAACATGATCGGAAGAACCATGCGAATTCTGCGTGGCGTCACAACGACGCTGACTGAGTGCAGAACGTTCCGATTACCATTCTCGGCAGATCAGTCGGACTCGCTGCAGCTCGGACGGTTCGTACCTAAGATGGCGGCACAGCAGCACGAGGTCAACTTCTGATGTCAGTCTCTCCTGGCGCTTTGAGCGGACACTCGGAGTTCAAACTAGGCGCCAGGCCGCTGGCTGCGGCATTGCTCGGGGTGGCGTGCGGTGCATCGCCCCTCCCGTTCAATGTTCTGCCGCTGGTGATGGGACCGATCAACAAGGAGTTCGGCTGGGACTTTGCAGCGATCAGCGCGGGCGTCACGATCTTCGGGATCATCGCTGCGCTGCTCGCGCCTGTGTATGGCGGACTCGCTGACAGATTCGGTGTCCGCCCTGTCGCGCTGATCTCCCTCTTCGTATTCGGTGTCGTCTTCGGCGGCTTCTATTTTCTGCCTGGCTCGTTGTCCGGCTACTGGTTGTTCTGGGCCGTGCTCGGTGCGATCGGCATTGGCTCAACGCCGGTGACATGGAGCCGCGCGATCAGTCTGTGGTTCAATCGTAACCGCGGACTGGCGCTTGGCATCATGCTGCTGGGAACAAGCCTCTCGGCGCTCATCGTCCCGCAGATCGCACAATGGGCAATTGTGGCGGGCGGATGGCGTCTCGCCTTTCCAGCAGCCGCCCTGCTGCCGCTGCTGATCGCATTACCTGTCGGATTGCTCTGGTTTCGTGAGCCCCGCGTCGAGGAACGCCCTCCAGGCGTTTCGGGCGTTGACGGCAAGGTTGCAGGCCTCACGCTGACACAGGCGTTTCGCAACTATCGTTTCTGGATGCTGCATGGGTCAATCCTGATGATCGCCCTCGCGTACGGCGGCGCTCATATTCATATCGCGCAGATCGTCGGTCTGCATGGATTCTCTGCACAAGTTGGCGCCAGCGTTCTGGGCGTGGTGGCACTGGGCATTCTCGCTGGCCGATTGATCGTTGGTCTTCTGTTCGATCGCTTCTGGGCACCCGGCATCGCCTTCCCGGCACTGCTGCTGCCAGCACTTGCCTGCTGGTTGTTGATGGGAACCGAAACCAGTCTGCCACTGGTCATGACCGGTGCTTTTCTGCTCGGCTTTGCGGCGGGAGCCGAGTCCGATGTCATCGCCTTCCTGGCAGCGAAATATTTTGGTATGGCGCAATACGGTCGCATCTACGGCGCGCTCTACATGCCCTTCGGCATCGGCTCCGCGATCTCGCCCATAATTTACGGCACCGTGCGCGACCGGACAGGGAGTTACGACTCGATGCTGGTCGCCGCGATGGTGCTCTTCGCGGTTGGAGGCGCATTGCTCTTGCCGCTGGGTCGCTATCCGGATTCGCGTAGTGAAGTCAGCGGCCCGCTCGTGTCCGCCGAAACTCATTGATATGTCTCAAACCGGAACTGACGCGCTGGTGCCGATCACAGCAGCCGTGGGCACACCGGCCCTGGTGACCGATCCTGCCGAACTGCGTTACTACTCGCAGGACGTGTACAGCACCGGACCTGCGGTGCTCGCGGTATTCCGGCCGACCAGCAAACAGATGCTCGCACTCGGTGTTGCAGCCGCGACCACTGCAGGCGTTGCGATTGTTCCGCGCGGCGGCGGAATGAGCTACACCGGCGGCTACCTTGCCCCGGCGCCCGGCGCACTCCTGATCGACACGGCCGCAATGAATGACATCCTCGATATCAACGAAGAGGATATGACAGTCACTGTCGAAGCCGGATGCAGCTGGGACAAGCTTCATCGCGCGCTCAAGCCGAAAGGATTGCGAGCGCTGGCTTGGGGCACCTTGTCCGGCATCAATGCCACTGTCGGCGGCGGCATGAGTCAGAACGGGGTCTTCTGGGGCGCAGCAGGCGGAACTGTGGTCGATGCAGCCATCAGTTTCGAAGTGGTGTTGGCGGATGGTACCCTCGTCTCCACGGGCAGCAGTTTTTTCCGGCCGTTCGGTCCCGACATTACCGGATTGTTTGCGGCTGACTGCGGAGCATTTGGCGTGAAAGCAACCGTCACGTTGCAGCTGGTGCGCGAAGGCAAATGCTTCGCGCATGGCTCGTTCGCCTTTCGCGATGCAGTTGCTTATTTCGGCGCGATGAGCGCAGTGGCGCGTGATGGTCTCGCTGCCGAATCCTTTGGCTTCGACCCTTTCCTGCAGTCTCAGCGCATGAAACGCGACAGCCTGAGCCACGACGCGAAATCGCTGGTTAACATGATGAAGGCGCAGGGTTCAGCGTGGAAGGCATTGAAGGAAGGTGCGAAAGTCGTCGCCGCGGGACGCTCCTTTCTCGACGACGTGCCCTTCTCGCTGCATGTGATCTGTGAAGGCCGCTATCAGCACACGGTGGATGCGGACCTGAAGGCCATTGAAGCCATCGCCAATCAACACGGTGGCCACAGCATCGAGAACACGATTCCGAAAATCCTGCGGGCTAATCCGTTTCCCCCCGTCAACTCCATGGTCGGACCGGAAGGCGAACGCTGGGTGCCCGTTCACGGCTTCCTGCCGCACAGCCGGCTGGTCGAAGGCTGGAATCGCATCCAGTCGCTGTTCAGCGAACATAAGGCGGCGATGTCCGCCGCTGGCGTGAGCGCCGGTGCCATGCTGGCTGCTGTCAGCCGTTCGACCTGTCTGATCGAACCGGTGTTCTTCTGGCCCGATGCGCTTGAGGATATCCATTGTCGGTCGCTCGAACCGGATCACCTCGCGAAACTGAAACGCTTTCCGGTCAATGCCGAATCTCGCGCACTGGTCGGCACGCTGCGTACGGCCATTGTTGGCATCTTTCAGGAGCTAAAGGCCACGCATCTGCAGGTCGCGCGCACGTATCCACTCAGGTCAGCCAGCGATCCGCGAGCGTGGGAATTGCTGCAGACCATCAAACGCGCCGTTGATCCGCACAACCTCATGAATCCCGGCAGCTTGGGGCTATGATCCGTGTCGACCGCAGACAAACGCTCGTAGGCATGATGGCGGCAGGTCTTGCGCGCGCGAACGAAGCTCCGCTGTCTGATGGTGTTGCAGCAATGACTCCAGTCAAGTCCTTCACGGCCCTGGCCCTGCAGATTGCAGCGCGATCGGTGGAACGCGCCGCAGACCGCACCGCCGCCAGCACACAGATGCTCGCGATGATCGAAGAGATCGGCACCAAGCTGCGATCCTCCGGCATCTTCATTCAGCAATATGGCGGCAGCCCGGTGAAGCTTGTCGTGCTGCCAGAATATTTCCTTACCAGCTATCCCGGCCGCATTTCAATCCCTGCTTTTGCTGACAAGGCTGCGCTGGACATCGATGGTCCTGAATATCAGGCGCTCGGCAAGATCGCCGCAGCACAGCAACTTTTTCTGGCGGGTAATGCCTATGAGCGCGATGCGCATTTCCCCGGTATCTATTTCCAGACGAGCTTCGTGATTGCGCCCAACGGCAACGTGGTGCTGCGCTATCGCCGTCTCAATTCAATGTTTGCGCCGACGCCGCATGATGTCTGGTCCAGGTATCTGGATATCTACGGTCTTGATGGCGTATTCCCGGTGGCTCGCACCGAGATCGGCAATCTCGCCGCCATCGCATCCGAAGAGATTCTTTATCCTGAGATTGCACGCGCCCATGCGCTGCGTGGTGCCGAGATCTTTGTTCACAGCTCGTCTGAAATCGGCTCGCCGCTCGCCACGCCAAAGGCAATTGCCAGGCGTGCGCGCGCCTTCGAGAATATCGCCTACGTCGTGTCGGCCAACACTGCAGGCATCGAAGGCACGACAATGCCGCTCGCCTCGGCCGACGGCAATTCGATGATCGTCGACTACAAGGGCAGCGTGCTTGCAGAATCGAACAGCGGTGAGACCTTCACGGCTTTCGCCGACGTCGACCTGAACGCCCTGCGCGCACATCGGCGCAAACCTGCGATGATCAACTTTCTCGCGCGCCAGCGCCTGGAACTGTTTGCACCCGTTTACGGCGGCAAGCCAGTGCAGCCCGCGGACAGTCTGCTCGAGAACGGCGCAGTCAAAGTCCCTGATCGCGACCATTTTCTGCGCGTTCAGCAACAGGTTATCGAACGCCTCACGAAGGAGGGCTTGATATGAAGCGCGAAGAAGTGCCACCGCCCTACACCGCCGTGGCCCGCCACGATGTCTTTCCAGAGGCTACGCATGATGAAGCTGCGCGCTTCAATTTCGTGACAGCCATGAACAAGTACCTCTCAGGCCCGGTCGGCGCAGGCAACAAACTCGCTTACGACAAACGTGTCCTGCCTGCTTTCCGCGCCGAACACGGTCGCGATCCGCAGAATCGCTTCGAGATTCGCCATGCCATGAATCGCGATCCCTGGCATCGCTTTTGGTCGGCCTGCAGGCGCAACACCATGGAAATGCGGCAGCAGAACGGCCGCTCGATTACGTTGCGCCAGCTGGATAAACTCGACGCGCGAGCACGCCAGCTCAATGAAGGCCGTTCGACGTTGCAACTGGATCCTGCAGTGACAATTCCTCGCTATCAGAATGCGGTGGACATCCACTGCATGCCTGGCTCCTATCATGGCGAACAACGCAAAGGCGATGTCTCTGCCGGCGCCAACTATGACTGCGGAATTTTCGCGACGACCGGTGGCGGACTGGGAGCACTTTCCGATGGCGGTGGCCAGGCGCTCGTCAAATGGATCAGGAAAGAGCGTCCCGGCTGGCAGCCGAAGCGCATCCTCGATATCGGCTGCACCATCGGCCACAACATCGTGCCTGTGGCACTGGCCTTTCCCGACGCGGAGGTGATCGCGATCGATACCGCGGCGCCGGTGCTGCGCTACGGTCATGCCCGTGCTCAGGCGCTGGGCGCGAAGAATCTCCACTTTATTCAGATGAACGCGGAAGACCTCAGCCGCTTTCCCGACGGCCATTTCGATTGGGTGCAGACCACCATGTTCCTGCACGAGCTGTCAGGAAAGTCACTGCCGAAAATTGTGCGCGAAGCCGAACGCGTTCTTGCGCCCAGTGGCCTGATGCTGCACCTCGAGCAACCGCAGTATTCCGATGACATGCCGCTCTTTGAACAGTTCATCCGCGACTGGGATGCCTTCAACAACAACGAGCCCTTCTGGTCGGCCATGCACGCGATGGATCTGAAGCAGGTCATGGCGGATGCAGGCCTGCCGCGAAGCAGTCAGTTTGTGACGGGCGTGCGTGCGGTGGTCGATAGCACGGTGTTTCCCGAAGCGCCATCGGGCGAGAACGAAGATCATGGCCGCGCCGCGGTCTGGAATGCTTACGGAGCTTGGAAACCATCATGAGCGACTCGAAACTTGACTGGATCGCAAACGCCGGGATGCGCGCTAAAGGTAGGCGCCCCGACTTCCTCGGCAACCCCACTGAAGAACGCATGCTTTCCATTCTTCTGGCAGTTGCCGGAGAAGTGTCAGTACTGAAAGAACGGCTCGACACCGTCGAGCGACTGCTTGAAAGCAAACGCACGATCAGCCGCGCTGACATCGAGGCCTACACGCCCGACAGCAATGCTGCCTATGAACGCGCGCTGATGACGCGCGAGTATCTTGCGAGAATCATGCGCGGCGTACAGCAGGATATGGAATCGATGCAGGTCGACGAGCTGCCGGTTGCTGATATCAGCACCGATCTACGCGACAACTGATGCAGCACCGCAGTATCAGCGGATTCGTCCGCTATACCTCGAAGAAGCCCAACCTGCTCGACCAGGAGCGTGGTCGCGAATGGTTCAGCTTCACCCATCATGCCGATGGCAGCACAATCTTTCGTGCGCGCTGCGAAATTCAAGAACCATCGCCTACGGTACTGCGCGATATTGTCTACGCGCTGGATAGCGAA
>JBDSRN010000195.1:0-8670 GCA_039929265.1 Steroidobacteraceae bacterium
GATGCGCGCCTGATAGGGCTTGCATCGGTGATGTCCTGGATGATGCCTTCGAGCGCGATGACGCTGCCGTCCGGATTGAACAGGCCGACGTCGCGCTCCCACACCCAGCGCACCGAACCGTCGGCATGCTGGATACGATACTCCACATCGAAGCATTTGCCCTGTGCGAGCGCCGCATGGATCACGGCACGCACGCGGTTGCGATCCTCACCTTGCGTGATCGACTCGTATGAAATGCGGTTGTTCTGCCTGCAGCAGCCGCGCCGGCGGCGCATGCGAATGGAGCAGGAAAACGGCGGCTCGAGGCGTTTTGCCCGGCGCAGGGCAGGCTCAGCCGCGTCGCAAAATGCGCGCCTTGTTGCGCTCCCAGTCGCGATTCTTCTCGGTGGCGCGCTTGTCGTGCTGCTTCTTGCCCTTGGCTAGACCGAGGGTCAGCTTGGCCCGGCCGCTGCTCCAGTACAGCTCGAGTGGCACGAGCGTGTAGCCCTGACGCTCGACTGCCCCCGCCAGCTTGTCAAGTTCGCGGCGGTTCATCAGCAGCTTGCGGGTGCGCGTGGGTTCAACCGTCACATGGGTCGAGGCGGCATTGAGTGGCGCAATGTGCGCGCCGTACAGGAACGCCTCGCCTTCGCGCAAATACACATAGGCTTCGGTCAGTTGCGCCTTGCCGGCGCGCATGGACTTCACTTCCCAGCCCCGCAACTGGAGACCGGCCTCGTAGCGCTCTTCGATGAAATACTCGTAGCGCGCCTTGCGGTTTTCGGCGATGAGCGGTTTTTCTGCGTCTGACTTTGCCACGCGGCATTGTACCGGCGACAATTCCGTCATGCGCGAAGTCAAACGATCGGCGCTCATCGCCGCATCGCCCGCGCGTCTGTTCGGGCTGATTAACGACGTCGAGCGTTATCCCGAATTCCTGCCCTGGTGCACCTCGTCCGAGGTCAAGCAGCGTGATGAGGGTCAGATTGTCGCAACGCTCGGAGTCCGCAAGGGTCTGCTGCGTATGCATTTCACCACGCGCAACGTGCTGACAGCGGATCGCAGCATCCGCATGGAACTCGTGGACGGCCCGTTCCGGTCGCTGCAGGGGCTGTGGACGCTCACTCCGATCGCCGCTCCCGGCGAGGAGCCGGGTGCAGTTGCGGGCTGCCGGGTGGATCTGGAGCTGCGGTTCGAGTTCGCCGGCGCGTTCGGCGGAGCGATGCTGGAGCCCGTGTTCGAGGCGATGGCCACCTCGCTGTTCGATGCGTTCCTTGCGCGTGCGCGCAGTACTAGCTAGCCGGTCTGACCGTAAGGTGCGAATCGCGCTCGACGCGCGCGACCTTGTCGTCCTCGAAATACACCGTCACGCGGCGCTCATCCGCACGCTTCAGCCGCCTGCCCTTGAAGTAGTAATAGTACTCCCAGCGGCTGGTATCAAAACCCAGCGGTACCATCGGCGTACCGAGCAGGAATCTCACCTGCGAGCGCGTCATGCCCGTCTCGAGCTGATCGATGGTCGAAGCTTCGAGGAAGTTGCCCTGCTGAATCGGCATGCGGTAGACACAGGCCGCGCTCATGAGAAGGCCCGTGAGGATCGCAGCGCCGGACAGGTTTTTGAGAGTCATTCGCATGATGGGCCGCTTGTGGGACATTGGCATCGATCTTGAGTGATAATCCCCGCATCATACCGCAGGCGCCAACCGAAACCGGTGGGCGCGCGAGTCCGCAACCGGAGTACACGATTGGAAGGTAAAGACCTTCGTAAGGCCGGCCTCAAGGTCACTTTGCCACGGCTGAAGATCCTTGAAATCCTCGAGGACGACGACACTCGCCACAAATCTGCCGAAGACATCTACAAGGCACTCCTCGGATCCAACGAGGACATCGGTCTTGCAACCGTGTACCGCGTTCTCACCCAGTTTGAAGCCGCGGGCCTGGTTACGCGCCATCACTTCGAGGACGGCATGGCCGTATTCGAGCTGAATCACGGCGCGCACCACGACCACATTGTGTGTATCGACTGCGGCAAGGTGGAAGAGTTCATGGATCGGGGTATCGAGGAGCGCCAGACGGCCGTCGCCAATGAGCTCGGCTTCGACATCCGCGATCACTCGCTGATCCTGTACGGGCATTGCCGCCGCGAGAACTGCGCCAACCGCAAGAACTAGTCAGCCCTTGCGGCGACCCGAGCTGCGCGGTGCGTGCTCAGTGCCAGTGCTCGGTGTCTGCGCCGCGGCCCGCGCCAGCATTTCGCTCGCGTGCTCGCGCGCCCGGGTGGTGACCTCGACTCCGCCCAGCATTCGTGCCAGCTCATTGACACGGTCCTCGCCGATGAGTTTCGCGACGCCCGTACGTGTGTTGCGCCCGTCGGTGAGTTTAAACACGCGCAGGTGCTGATGGCCCTGCGAAGCTACCTGCGGCAGGTGGGTCACGCACAGCACCTGGCTGCGCTCGCCCAGCGAACGCAGCTCACGCCCGACGATCTCCGCCACAGCGCCGCCGACACCGGCATCGACTTCGTCGAACACCATGCAGCGCAACTCCTGCGCGGTGCTTGCCACCTGTACGGCGAGCGACAGGCGTGCGAGCTCGCCGCCCGATGCGACCTTTGTCACCGGGCGCAGCGGCTGGCCCGGATTCGCCGAGACGCGGAACTCGATCTGATCGAGGCCGTGCGGTTGGGGCTCGGCCGAAGCGTGCGGAGTCACGTCCGCCTGGAAGCGCCCGCCGGTCATGCCCAGGGTCTGCATCCGACTGGTGATGTCCTTCGCCAGCGTGCGCGCCGTGGTCGTGCGCTGTGCAGAAAGTCTCGCGGCAAGTCCCTGATAGTCGGCTTGTGCCGAAGCATGCCGCACGCGCAGCGTCGCGAGGTCCGTATCGGCGCGTTCGAGGGCGGCGAGCTCGTTCGCGAGGACGGCGCCGCGATCGATCAGTTCTTCCGCCCGCACGCGATGCTTGCGTGCGAGCTCTTCGATGGCGGCGAGGCGCCGCTCCACTTGTTCCTGCCGCGCGCTGTCGAGATCGAGCGCGTCCGCGTAGCGACCGAGCTCGCGCGCAGCCTCGGCGATTCGAATGGCGGCTTCCTCAAGCGGCGGCAGCAGAGCGGCAAGCTGAGGATCCACTTCTGCCAGCGGCCTGAGCGCGGCGATGGCGTGACTGAGAGAGGCGTGTGCGCTGCCTTCGTCGGCCTCGTACAGCGATTGCACCGCGGCCTGCGCGCCACTCGCGAGACGCCCGCGATTGCCCAGGCGCGCACGTTCGACGCTCAGTTCCGCGATTTCGCCGGGCTGCAGGCTCAGCGCGCCCAGTTCCTGGCACTGGTAGCGCAGCAACTCGAGGCGCGCATCGCGATCGCGTACCTGTGATTCGATCTCGAGCAGCTTGTTGAGCAGCGCGAGCCACACGCGATGCGCGGCCTGCACCTGGCCGCCCATGGACTGCAATCGCCCGAACTCGTCGAGCAGTGCGCGCTGCATTGGCGGGCGCACCAGCGACTGGAATTCGTGCTGACCGTGAATGTCGACGAGCTGGCCGACAACGTCGCGCAGCAACTGCACCGGCACCGCCTGGCCATTGAGATACGCACGCGAGCGTCCATCCGCGGCGATGACCCGCCGGACCAGCAACTCGCCTTCCACTTCGATCGATTGTTCCTCGAGCAGATCGCGCAGATCACACGAGGTGCGGCGGATGTCGAAAGTGGCGCAGATTTCGGCGCGCTCGGCGCCGTGACGTATCACGTCCGCTCCGGCGCGTCCGCCGGCGATGACCGCCAGTGCGTCGACGACGATCGACTTACCCGCGCCAGTCTCGCCAGTGAGCACCGTGAGGCCCGTGCCGAATTCGATCTCGACGGCAGCGACGATGGCAAAGTCGCGGATCTGCAAGTGCGTAAGCATGCTAGCGCTCGTGCTCGAAGCTGCCGCGGCCCCAATGCAATTTGGAGCGCAGCAGCCGGTAGTAGTTGTAGCCGGGCGGATGCAACAACGTGATGCTCCGTGCGGAGGGTGCGATGTGCAGCGTGTCCCCGGGGTGCATCTCGCCCAGGACGATGCCGTCGCAGGTGACCTGTGCGCGCACATCGGCGCGCTCGAGCAAGTGCACGGAAACATGCGAATTGCGCGACACGACAATCGGCCTGTCCGACAGTGTGTGCGGACAGATCGGCACGACTACGAGGACGTCGAGGTCGGGCTGCACGATCGGGCCACCGCAGGACAACGCGTATGCCGTGGAGCCGGTCGCGCTCGCGACGACCAAGCCGTCGCCGCCATGCGTGTTCACGTAACGCCCGTCGATCCGTGTCTCGAAATCGAGGATGCGGCCAGTTTCCCACTTCTGCAGCACGACGTCGTTGAGGGCGAACTGCTGGGTGCTGGTGCCATCGAGACCGACGAGCTTCGCGTCGAGCAGGGGCCGGTGGTCGATCGAGCAGCGACCCTCGAGAGCGGCGTCGACGCAGCTGAGCATATCCTGCGGCAAGACGTCGGTGAGGAATCCGAGACGGCCCCGATTGATTCCGAGCAGGGGGACGCCACTGTTGGGTACGAGCCGTGCGGCATACAACAGCGAGCCGTCACCGCCGATCACGATGACGAGCTCGGCACGCTGCTCGAGCTCGGTCGCGCTGACGGGGGTGACGCCTGGACCGAGTCGATCGAGCGCCGCATCGGCGAGTACCAGGACCGTGAGACCGCGCCTGCCGAGATGAGGCAGCAGCGTCGCGGCGCTCTCGGCGACGCTGGGGTCGTCGAATTTGCCCACCAGGGCGCAGGTCTGAATGTCGGAGCTCATGAGGGAACCCCTTTGTAGCACGCGTGCGTGCCACGGCCAACGCGCCACACCGCGAAATCAGCTCGCTTGACGTATATTCGTGCGGCCGGGTGGAGGAACGTGCATGGAAACTGGGTCGATGACATCGGACGGCGCTCGCGACGACTCGCGCCTTGGCGAGCGTGCCCAGCTGTTGCTCAAGTTTCTCATCGAAAACTACATCCGCGACGGGCAGCCCGTCGGCTCGCGCACCTTGTCGCGCGACTCAGGCCTCAACCTCAGCGCCGCGACCATCCGCAACGTGATGGCCGATCTGGAGCAGCTCGGCTTCGTCACCTCGCCACACACTTCCGCCGGACGTGTGCCGACGGACAAGGGCTATCGATTCTTCGTCGACACGTTGCTGCGCGTGCAGCCGCTAGGCGGCGCCGAGGCCGATTCGATCCGCGAACGGCTGTCGGGCAGCGACAGCTCAAAGGCGCTGGTGGGTATCGCCTCGAAGCTGCTATCCAGCGTCACGCACATGGCGGGCCTCGTCACGTTGCCATCCGCGCACGCCGCATCGCTGGCGCAGATCGAATTTCTCGGCCTGTCAGAAAAGCGTGTGTTGGCGATCCTCGTGTTCGACGATTGCGAGGTGCAGAACCGCGTGGTGCAGCTCGATCGCCATTTCACACCGGAAGATCTGCGCCGCGCGGCGGGCGTGCTCAACGAACAGTTCCGCGGACGCACCCTCGCGCAGGTACGCGAAACCTTGCTCGAGCAGATGAGGGACACACGCGAGCGCCTCAACCAGGTCATGCTCGATGCGATCACGGTCGCGCAGCGAGTGTTTCCCGGCAGCCCTGAAATCGGTTCGGAACGCGAGTACGTGATCGCCGGTGAGACCAATCTCATGGGCTTCGCCGAACTTTCGAGCGTCGAGAAACTGAAGCGCCTGTTCGAGGCATTCAATGAAAAAAGCGACATCCTCAATCTGCTCGACAACTGCCTGCGGGGCGATGGCGTGCAGATCTACATCGGTCACGAGTCCGGCTACCACATCCTCGACGACTGCAGTCTCGTCACAGCGCCATACAGCTCCGACAAGGGCGTGGTGGGCGTCATCGGCGTGATCGGGCCGACGCGCATGGCGTACGAGCGGGTAATCCCGGTCGTGGATCTCACTGCCAAGCTGCTCGGCGCCGCCTTGAATTCGCGCCGCTAAGTCCCCATCTTCGCAATATTCGTGGCGCATGACTTTAGAGGTCGCGCGAACTATATTGTTTAATTCTCTGATATTGGAGAGGTTTTGATGGGATCAGCTGAACCCGACGCCGAGGCCACCCCCGGTCTGCCCGAGGACCCAGTGGCCAAGGCGGAGCTCGAGACCCTGCGCCTGGAACTGGACGCCACGCTTGAGGAGCTCCGCCAGGTGCGCGAGCAGGCCCAGGATCAGCAGCTGCGCGCCGTGGCTGAAATGGACAACCTGCGCAAGCGTTCGCAGCGCGACGTCGAGAACGCGCATCGCTATGGCCTCGAAAAGGCCGCCCAGGAATTGCTGCCGGTTATCGACAGTCTCGAACTGGCCGGCGCCAGTGCCGAGAACAGCGATGCGAGCAGCCTGCTCGCGGGTCAGCAGGCTACGCTCAAGCTGCTCGCCAAGGCGTTCGAGCGCTTTTCCATCCAGCCCATCGAGCCAGTGGGTGCGCCGTTCGATCCCAATCTGCACGAGGCGATCGTCGTGCAGGAATCGGCCACCGCGGCACCGAATTCGGTGCTGCAGGTCGTGCAGCGCGGCTACTCGCTCAATGGTCGATTGCTGCGGCCGGCGCGCGTCATCGTCGCGAAGGATCCTGCTCAGACTTGAAACAGGGAGCGCGACCCTGACATTCGGTACAACGTATTTTTTTTTCGTGGAGTGACTTATGGCTAAGGTAATCGGCATCGACCTGGGTACGACCAATTCGTGCGTCGCGATCATGGATGGCGGCGTGCCGCGCGTGATCGAGAACAGCGAAGGTGATCGCACCACGCCTTCGATCGTCGCCTTCACCAAGGACGGCGAAGTCACCGTTGGTCAGCCGGCGAAGCGCCAGGCGGTCACGAATCCGCAGAACACTCTGTTCGCAATCAAGCGCCTCATCGGTCGCAAGTTCGACGACGCCGTGGTGCAAAAAGACATCGATATGGTGCCCTACAAGATCGCGAAGGCCGACAACGGCGATGCTTGGGTTGAGGTGCAAGGCAAGCGCCTGGCGCCGCCGGAGATCTCCGCGCGCATCCTCATGAAGATGAAAAAAACCGCCGAGGATTTTCTCGGTGAGCCCGTCACTGAGGCCGTGATCACAGTGCCCGCGTATTTCAACGACTCGCAGCGCCAGGCGACGAAAGACGCCGGCCGGATCGCGGGTCTGGAAGTGAAGCGCATCATCAACGAGCCCACCGCCGCAGCGCTGGCCTATGGCCTGGACAAGCAGGGTGGTGATCGCAAGATCGCGGTGTACGACCTCGGCGGCGGCACGTTCGACGTGTCGGTCATAGAGATCGCGGATGTCGATGGCGAACGCCAGTTCGAAGTGCTTTCCACCAACGGCGACACGTTCCTCGGTGGCGAGGACTTTGACCTCAAGATCATCAATTTTCTCGCGGATGAATTCCAGAAGGAATCCGGCGTCGACGTGCGCAAGGATCCGCTCGCCATGCAGCGCCTGAAAGAGGCGAGTGAGAAGGCGAAGATCGAGCTCTCCTCTACGCAGCAGACCGACGTCAACCTGCCGTACATCACCGCCGACGCGTCGGGCCCGAAGCATCTTGCCGTGAAGCTCACGCGTTCCAAGCTCGAGTCGCTCGTCGAGGATCTCGTCAAGCGGACCATCGAGCCGTGCCGCGTTGCATTGAAGGACGCTGGCCTTTCGGCGAGCGAAGTGGCAGAAGTCATCCTCGTCGGTGGCCAGACGCGTATGCCGCTGGTGCAGAAGTATGTGAAGGATTTCTTCGGCAAGGAGCCGCGCCGTGATGTGAACCCGGACGAGGCGGTCGCCGTGGGCGCCGCAGTACAGGCCGCGGTGCTGTCGGGCGAAGTGAAGGACGTGCTGCTGCTCGACGTCACGCCGCTGTCGCTCGGGATCGAGACACTCGGCAGCATCCTCACCAAGCTCATCGAGAAGAACACCACGATCCCGACCAAGGCATCGCAGACCTTCTCGACGGCTGACGACAATCAGACTGCCGTGACGATCCACGTGCTGCAGGGCGAGCGCGAGCGCGCTTCGGACAACAAGTCGTTGGGTCGCTTTGACCTCTCCGACATCGCGCCGGCGCCGCGCGGCAGTCCGCAGGTGGAGGTCACCTTCGACATCGACGCGAACGGCATCCTGAACGTGTCGGCGAAGGACAAGAAGACGGGCAAGGAACAGAAGATCGTGATTCGTGCCTCGTCGGGTCTCACCGATGACGAGATCAAGCGCATGGTCGGCGATGCGGAGGCGCATGCCGAGGAAGACAAGCGCTATCGCGAGCTGGTCGACACGCGCAACAAGGCTGATGCACTCGTGCATGCGGTCGATAAATCGCTGAAGGATCTTGGCGACAAGGTCACGCCGGAAGAGCGGGCGAAGGCGGAGTCCGCACTGTCGGATCTGCGTACCGCGCTGAAGGGCGAGGATCGCGAACTCATCGAGAAGAAGGCCGAGACGTTGACCCAGGCTTCCGGCGAGATCACACAGCGCGCATACGCGCAGACGGCGGGCGCAGACGGCGGCCCGGCTCCGGGTGGTGATGCGGGTGGCGATGCGGCCTCGGACAGCAGTCCCAATGCCAATCGCGGCGATGACATCGTCGATGCCGAGTTCGAGGAAGTGAAGGACAAGGGGCGCAAAGCGTCCTGATCCGGAAATTCGGGAGCACAGTGGCCGCCGCACGTGACAACGTGCG
>JBDSRN010000196.1:0-7560 GCA_039929265.1 Steroidobacteraceae bacterium
CGTGCAGCCCTTTCTGGCTCATCGTCTCGAACGGCGTGCGTACGATCGCACGGCGCATGCGGGCAAGGCGCTTGAGCACCGCGTCGCTTCTCGGCAGGCTCGCGAGCTCAGCCTCGGCACGCTTCAGGCAGCAGACGCAGGCGCGCGGAAACTCGTCGTCCGCGAGCAGGAAGCGCACTACTCCGGCCGGATGCACGCGCTCGCGCATCTTGAGCCGGTACATGTGATAGCCCGAAAGCGAGTTGAGCACGCTCATCCACTCCACGGTCGCAAACGGGCGCAGCCCCACGACTTCATCCGGCAGCATGACAGCGGCGCGCACGTCGACGATTCGGCTCGTCATGTCCGCACGCTCAAGGTTGCGGCCGAGTGTCAGGAAGCCGAGTGAGGCGCCTTCGTTGACGATGCCTTCGAACATGCCGGTGAGCGTCTGGATGCCCAGCGTCACGCGCTTGAGGAACGCGTAGCGCGTGCGCTTGTTTATCGCCTCGCTCGCGTGCTCGTTCACGTACAGGAACAGCTCGTTGACGTGCTCCCATACCTCACGCGGCAGGATGTCGCGGATAGTGCGGGCGATCTCGCGCGCGTGCGCGAGCGATGTGACCATCGAGCCGGGGTTCTTGTCATCGGCGACGACGAAGCGAACCACCGAGCGCTCGCTCGTATCCTTGTAGCGCTCGGTGAAAATCGATTGCGAACCGGTGATCGTGATGACCGGCTGCCAGCCCGGAGCAAGTTCCTTGGGCAGGTCGAGCATGAGATTGGCGTTCACGTCGACGAGACGCGCGAGGTTTTCCGTGCGCTCGAGATAACGCGCCAGCCAGTAAAGGTTGTCAGCCACTCGTGACAGCATGATCAGCCCACCGCTCCCACGATCCAAGTGTCCTTGCTACCGCCGCCCTGCGAGGAATTCACTACCAGCGAGCCCTTGCGCATCGCGACCCGCGTGAGGCCGCCTGTGGTCACTTGTACATCGCGTCCCGAAAGAATGAAAGGCCGCAGATCGACGTGCCGCGGTTCGACGCGATCCTCGATCAACGCAGGTGTCGTGGAGATGTTCACGACCGGCTGCGCGATGTAGTTGCGCGCATTCTTCTCCACGAGATCGGCGAACCTGCGCCGCTCCTCCGCCGTCGACTTCGGACCCATGAGCATGCCGTAGCCGCCGGATTCGTTGGTCGGCTTGACGACGAGGTTGCCCAGATTTTTCAGCACGAATTCGCGCTGCTTCGGATCGGCACACAAATACGATGGCACGTTTGGCAGGATCGCGTCCTGGTCGAGGTAATACTTGATCATTGCAGGCACGAACGTATAGACGAGCTTGTCGTCGGCGACGCCGGCACCCGGCGCGTTGGCGAGCGACACCTTGCCCTTCGCCCATGCCCGCATGAGACCAGGGCAGCCGAGCGCTGAATCGGTGCGGAACACTTCCGGGTCCAGGAACATGTCATCGATACGGCGATAGATGACATCCACACGCGACCAACCATCGATCGTGCGCATGTAAACGTAGTCGTCCTCGCCGACGGCGAGGTCGCGTCCTTCCAGGAGCTCGCAGCCCATCTGCTGCGCGAGATAGGCGTGTTCGAAATAAGCAGAGTTGTAGATGCCGGGCGTGAGCACCACGACTTCAGGTGACGTGACGCCCCGCGGTGCAACCGCGCGCAGTGTGTCGTACAGCTGCGAGGGATAGTCATCCACCGGCAGAATGGTTGTCTCTTCGAACAACTCGGGAAACACACGCTTTATGACCTGACGATTCTCGAGCATGTACGAAACGCCCGAGGGCACTCGCAGGTTGTCCTCGAGCACGTACATCGTTCCGTCCGCGCCGCGCACCAGGTCCGAGCCGCAGACGTGAGCCCATACGCCAAGCGGCGGACTGACGCCCACGCATTGAGGACGAAAGTTCACCGAGTCCGCCATGTACTCGGCAGGGAACACACCGTCCTTGACGATGCGCTGATTGTGATAAACGTCGTCGATGAATTGATTGAGCGCCAGCGCACGCTGGCGCAGGCCGGCTTCGATGCGCTGCCACTCCTTGCGAGCGATGACGCGTGGGATAATATCGAGCGGCCAGGCTCGGTCGATCGAGCCGCCTTCCTCGTGATACACGGTGAAGGTAATGCCCATGCTCTTGACAGTGAATTCCGCAGCCCGCTGGCGCACGGCCAGCTCTTCGGGGCCGAGGAGCTCGAGGTGTCGGACCACTGCTTCCGCGCCCGGCCGTGCTCCCCCGCCGGGCTGAATCAGCTCGTCGAAATGTGGTGCGGCCGGATATTCTCGCCAGCGAATCGCCATCTGGCGCACATTAGCAGGGCGCTGCACGCGAATGAACACCTGTCGGAACGATGCTGCGTTAGCGTGCAGCACGCTATGATTGCGCTCCTTCCTGTGCGCCACACAAAGTCTCCCCATGACCTATTGCCTTGCCATGCAACTTCGCGATGGACTGGTTTTTGCCGCCGATTCGCGTACGACGGCCGGCGTCGACTACGTCAGCACGTACCGCAAATTGCATGTGTTTCAGCCCTCGCCCGACCGCTTTTTCGTTCTGCTCAGCTCGGGCAGTCTGGCAACTTCCCAAGAGGTTCTGGACCGGCTTCGGCGCGACCTGGACGCCACGGCGCCCGGGCAAGAGAGCCTGCGCAACGTGAACTACCTGTTCGAGGCGGCGAGCTACCTGGGCCGCGCGCTTATCGCGGTACAGTCGGAGCATGCAGTCGCATTGCGCGACAGCAGTATCAACGGCCAGGCCACATTCATTCTCGGCGGGCAGATCGGCGACAAGGCCCCGGCGCTTTTCCTGGTCTATCCCGAAGGCAACTACATCTCGGCGAGCGAAGAAACACCCTTCCTGCAGCTCGGCGAGTTCAAGTACGGCAAACCGATGTTGTCGCGCATCGCAGCCGAGAACCTGTCGCTCGAAGATGCCGCGCGCCTCGCGCTGGTGTCGCTCGATGCGACCATGAAGTCGAACATCTCGGTCGGGCCACCGCTGGATGTGGCCATCTATCGCAACGACGAACTGAAGCTCGCACAGCATCTGCAACTGGACACCGACTCTCCGTTGCTGAATTCCATGCTGCGGCGCTGGAGCGAAGGCCTGCTCACGGCGTTCAAACAACTGCCGCGCTTCGACTGGGAGAGTTAGCGCCCCGACGTCGGGCCGAGCGGCGCCAGCCGCACCGCCGCCAGAGTCTGCGTCTCGCACCACGCCCATAGATAGCCCCATGCGGCCTCGTCGGCGCTGATCTGCGCTCAAGAGACGACCCACCCGGACAACGAAGCGAAGCACGGGCGTCGCGCGTGCCCCAGAGAGCAAGGCCCCGGTACAGCGGCGCGTCCGTGCATGACGCGCCAGCCCGAGAATCCACTCGAGTGATTCTGGCACGTTGCCCACGCAGCCTGCTTCGACCGCGTATTCACCCCGGTGAGAATCAGGGCGAGCAGCCGCGCCGGGTTGTCAGTGATTTGGATGCGCGAGGATGTTGGATTGGATGTGCGCACCTGCATGTCAGAGCGGCTTCACCGGCGGCAGCTGGCGGACCGCAGCGACGGCACTTGCCGAGAGCCCTGCACCGCCCGACGCAAGGTGCGCGATGATCTGTGCGCGCATGCGTCGATCCCAGAAGCGACCAATGTGCGATGCGATGTTGCGGGCTGCATCGTCGCCAGACTCCGCGTCGAAGAAACTGCTGATGTCGTTCGCCATCGAGACCAGGTAATCGATTTTCACAGCAGGCGCTCCGCGTGGGAATAAACCACCAGCTGGGTGTCGCGTGCGAAGCCGATCAACGTCATGCCCGTCTGCTGGGCAAGGCGGATCGCCAGCGCCGTGGGAGCGGAAACGGCCACAAGCATGCGTATGCCCAGCGTCGCGCACTTCTGTACCAGCTCGTAGCTCGCGCGGCTGGTCACCAGCGCGAATCCGGTACTCAAGTCAGCTCCAGTGCCGGCGAGTGAGCCCAGCACCTTGTCAAGCGCGTTGTGTCGGCCCACATCTTCGCGCGTGCAGATGATCGCCCCATCCCACTTCACCCAGGCCGCCGCATGCAGACTGCCTGTCTGCGCGTTGAGCGGCTGGGACGCCGAAAGCGTGCGCAGTACGTCGTGCAGCACGAGTCGCAAAAGTGCTCCACCAGGAGCAACCGACGCAGGCTCCCGAATCGCTGCTTCAATCGTCTCGGCGCCACACACGCCGCAGCCCGTGCGCCCGGTGAGATTGCGGCGCCGCTGCAAGAGCGCGGCGAACCGGGGCTGACTGATGGCGATGCTGACATCGAAACCGCGCTCGTTCTCCGCGACGCTCACTTCGCGAATCTCGCTCATATCCTGCACGAGGGATTCGCTCAATGAGAAGCCGACCGCCAGGTCCGCCAGGTTCTCCGGAGTCGCAAGCATCACGACGTGGGCGACGGAGTTATAGAACAGTGCAACCGGAGTCTCCTCGGCTACGCTGTCCAGCGTGGTGGCGAGGTAGCCATCACGCCAGCGCTGCACTTGCACGCGCTGCACCGGCAGATTGCCCGGCAACCCGCCCATTATTTGCGACGCGCTCGCAGCAGCGCGAGCTGTTCTTCGTTTTGCTCACGAAAACGCTGTTGCCAGTCGGAGGGTTTGAGCACTTTCACCGCCTGCACCGCGGTCACCTTGTACTCAGGGCAGTTGGTAGCCCAGTCGGAGTTGTCCGTGGTGATGACATTGGCGCCGGATTCCGGAAAGTGGAACGTCGTGTACACGACCCCCGGCTGCATGCGTTCGCTCACCACCGCGCGCAGCACGGTATCACCGGCGCGGCTAGTCACGCCGACCCAGTCGCCCGTTTCGATACCGCGTTCCTCCGCATCCTGCGGATGGATCTCGAAGCGGTCCTCGTCATACCACTGGCTGTTGGGCGTGCGCCGCGTCTGCGCGCCGACGTTGTACTGCGAAAGCACGCGACCCGTGGTAAGGATCAGCGGGAAGCGCGCGTTGACCCGCTCCTGCGTGGGCACGTACTCGGTGACATAAAAGCGACCCTTGCCCCGCACGAACTGATCGACATGCATCGTCGGGGTCCCGGCCGGTGCCGCATCGTTGCAGGGCCACTGCAGACTGCCCTCGCGGTCGAGCTTCTCGTAGCTGACACCGGTGAATGTCGGCGTCAATCGCGCGATCTCATCCATGATCTGCGACGGATGCGTGTAGTGCATGGGATAGCCGAGCTCTTGCGACAGGCGCACCGTCACCTCCCAATCCTCGAATCCCGCGGGCGGCTGCATCACCTTGCGCACGCGCGAGATGCGCCGCTCGGCATTGGTAAAGGTGCCGTTCTTCTCGAGGAAAGATGAGCCCGGCAGAAAAACGTGCGCGTACTTTGCGGTCTCGTTCAGAAACAGGTCCTGCACGACCAGGCATTCAAGCGCCGACAGCGCGGCAGTGACGTGCTGCGTATTCGGGTCGGACTGCGCGAGATCCTCACCCTGCACATACATGCCCTTGAAGCTGCCGTCGAGCGCGGCCTCGAACATGTTCGGGATGCGCAGACCGGGTTCGCAATCGATCGTGACACCCCATTCGTCGCCGAACAACTCCCGAACGCCCCCGTCCGATACATGTCGATAGCCGGACAACTCGTGCGGAAAAGAGCCCATGTCGCACGAGCCCTGCACGTTGTTCTGACCGCGCAGCGGGTTCACACCCACGCCATCGCGACCCAGATTTCCGGTGGCCATGGCGAGATTCGCGATACCCATGACCATCGTGCTGCCCTGACTGTGCTCCGTCACGCCAAGTCCGTAGTAGATCGCGGCGTTACCACCGGTCGCGTACAGGCGTGCCGCGCCACGCACCAGGCGCGCGGGTACGCCAGTCTCGGACTCAGTCGCCTCGGGCGAATTGCGCTCCTGAGCAATGAACGTGCGCCAGCGCGCATAAGCATCGGGCTCGCAACGCTCGGCAACGTAGTCATCACGCGCGAGATTCTCGTTGACCACAACGTGCGCCAGCGCATTGATCAGCGCAACATTGGTGCCGGGTCGCAGCTGCAGGTGATAGTCGGCCTCGATGTGCGGCGTGCGAACCAGATCAATGCCGCGCGGGTCCATCACAATGAGCTTCGCGCCCTCGCGCAGCCGCCGCTTCATACGCGACGCGAACACCGGATGCCCGTCGGTGGGATTAGCGCCGATGATCAGGATCACATCGCTTTGCATCACC
This sequence comes from Steroidobacteraceae bacterium, assembly GCA_039929265.1. Lineage (GTDB taxonomy): Bacteria > Pseudomonadota > Gammaproteobacteria > Steroidobacterales > Steroidobacteraceae > ZC4RG30. Next base: position 6,208 of record JBDSRN010000196.1, read on the forward strand.
GAATCGAACGCCTGCGTTCCCGCAGATTCGCCCAGCGTGCTTTTCAGACCATAGCCTGTCGGCGAATGACACACTCGCGCGCAGGTATCCACGTTGTTGTTGCCGAAGGCGGCACGCACGAGCTTCTGCACCAGGAAGGCCTCCTCATTGGTGCAGCGGGACGAGGTGATGCCGCCGATCGACTCGCGCCCGTACTTCGCCTGGATGCGCTTGAGCTCCGACGCCGCGTAAGCGAATGCCTCGTCCCAGCCAACTTCGCGCCACGGCGCGTGAATGCTGCCGCGGATCATGGGTGTGGTGATGCGGTCGGCGTGTGTGGCATAGCCATACGCGAAACGTCCCTTCACGCACGCGTGCCCATGATTCGCCTTGCCGTCGCGACTCGGCACCATGCGGATCAGCTCCTCGTTGCGCGATTCCGCCTGCAACGAGCAACCTACGCCGCAGTAGGCGCAGGTCGTCGTCGTCGATTGCGTCGGTTGTCCGAGCTGCGCAAGCGACTTCTCGCTGAGCGCGGCGGTCGGACAGGATTCGACACACGCGCCGCAGGACACGCATTCGGAATCCATGAATGGCTGATCCTGGCTCGCCGCGACCCGCGAACCGAAGCCGCGTCCGTCGATGGTGAGCGCGAACGTGCCCTGGATTTCGTCGCAGGCGCGTACACAACGCGAGCAGACGATGCACAGCGAAGGGTCGAAACTGAAGTAAGGGTTGCTGTTGTCGCAGGGCGCTGCCGCATGCGAAGCGCCGGGCGCATAACGCGACTCTGTGATGCCGACGTCGCGCGCGACGTTCTGCAACTCGCAGTGATTGTTGGCAGGACACTCTGCGCAATCGAGGGGATGGTCCGACACGTACAGCTCGACAACACCACGGCGCAGCTGCGTAAGCTTTTCACTCTGCGTGCGCACTTTCATGCCCGGCGCAACCAGCGTCGTGCACGACGCCGGGTACCCGCGCTGGCCTTCGACTTCGACCAGGCACAAGCGGCACGAGCCGAACGCCTTCAGTGTCTCCGTCGCGCACAGCTTGGGGATCTGCGCGCCTGCCGCGGTGGCAGCACGCAGGATCGACGTGCCGGCCGGCACCGTGACCTCCGCACCGTCAATCTGCACGGTCACGGGTGCACCATCGACGGCCGGCGTGGCGAAATCCTTGCAGTCTATCGCGTACATAAGGTGCTCCGGGTCAACGCTTCACGAATTCACTGCGATTCGTGAAGTCGGCCGAAAAGTGTCGGACGGCGCTCATCACTGGAAATGGCGTCATGCCGCCGAGGCCGCAGAGTGAGCCATGTTGCAGCGTGTCGCACAACTCCGTCAGCAGCGCCAGATTGCGTGCGATGTCCTC
>JBDSRN010000197.1:0-3996 GCA_039929265.1 Steroidobacteraceae bacterium
CGCCAGATGATAGGTGTGCTGGGGTTTTGGCGCGAGACGGTGGCGGGAATCGAGGCCGCCCCCGGGGTTATTGACCGGCTATTTTGCGTGCTCGCGCCAAAGCCTCAACACACCTATGAGTCGTGACCCTGGAGGCGCTCGATGAGCGAGCGCAGAAAGACACGATTGAAGCGCAGTTGGCAGGAAGCCGACACCTGCTCCAGCAGCGTCGAACTCACCTTCAGCGCCGTCACGGCATCGGATGCGCGGATGGTGGCGGGACGCTTGGCGCCCTGCACATAACTCGTCTCGCCGAAGCAGTCGCCGGTGCCGAGCGCGCCGATGCGCTTGCCCAGTCGTTCGACGCTGCAGTTGCCCGACACGAGAATGTAGAACCGATCATCCATCTCGCCTTCCTTGACGATCTCCTCCCGCGGGGCGTAGTCCTGCCAAGTGCTCGCGCGCAGCACTTCCCAGATCTCGGAGTGCGAGAAGTCGTGGAAGAATTTCAGGCGACGCAGCAGCGCAAACTGCTCCTGCTGACCGATGCGTTCCGCACCCTGCGCGCGCAGCTTCTGGTGCACGCGCGCGAGCCCGGCGGCAAAATCCAGACCGGTCTTGCAACGCTTCTCCGGTTCCTTCTGCAATGCCGCGGCGACGAGGTTTTCGATTTCTTCGGGAATGTCGGCGCGCAGCGTGTGGATCGGCGTTGGCGTCGCGTACACGATCTGGTGCAGCAGCTTGGCGAGATTCCCTGCACGGAACGGACGGCTGCCGGTGAGCAACTCGTACATTACGGCCCCGAGCGAATACAGATCCGAGCGACTGGTAAGCTCCATGCTCTGCACCTGCTCGGGCGACATGTAGCTGGGCGAACCCGCGATGCCTTCGATGCGCGAGATTTCAGAGCCTGCAACCAGCGCGATTCCGAAGTCGATGATGCGCACATCCGAATTCTGCGTGAGCATGATGTTGGACGGCTTGATGTCGCGATGGATGACGCCGCGGGAATGGGCGTAGTGCAGCGCCTTCGCGCACTTGAACATGATCTCCACGACATCGTCGATGAGAAGCAGATTGTCGGAGCGGCAATAGGAGGCGAGCGTGCGCGCCCCGTGGATGTGTTCGGTGACGATGTAACAGCGCTCCTCTTCCTCGCCGGCGTCGTAGATCGGCAGGATGTGCGGATGCTGCAGCATCCCGACCATGTGCGCTTCGGAGAGGAACATCTTGCGCGCCGTGCGCGCCTTCTCGGCATCGCCGCCGGTCTCGATGTTGTACACCTTGATTGCGACATCGCGCCCGTAGTACGGATCGTGGGACAGATACACGCGCCCGGTGCTGCCGCGCCCCACCTCGTTGATGATGACGTACTTGCCGATACGGTCCGGCACGCCCGGAGCGAGGGCGACAGGGGACGCGGAAGCAGTATTGGGTGCTCGTGCTGACATCGGATCAAGTTCTACGGGAAATCGCGAGCAGAATACGGGGCGCGGCCGGGCACGAACTGTGATGCGTCTCCCGGTCAGCGTGTGAGGTTAAATCGGAAAGTGGTCGAACCCCTGCTGACCCACCACGAGGGTTTGCCCGCCGCGCAGGACTGTCACCCCACTCCCCCGCACCACCGTGCCGATCTGCGTGATGCTGCACAGATCCGGACGCCGTAATGCGGCAATCGCCGCCTGTCGCGACGGCGGCACTGCAAAGCACAGCTCGTAATCTTCACCGCCCATCAGGGCAATCCGCTCGCCTGCTTCACGCCCCACCGCCGCCAGCAGACCCGCCGAGAGCGGCAGGCTCCCGCACTCGAGCTCCGCCCCGGCCCCGCTCGCCTGCAGCAGCTTGCCGAGATCGGCGAGCAGGCCATCCGACACATCGATGCACGCGCTCGCGATGCCGCGCAGCGCGATACCCATCGTGACGCGCGCGCTCGGGTACTCGAAGCGCTCGCGCAAACCGGCGTGTGACTCGCGGCCTGCAGCGGCGTCGCCCGGTGTTCCGGTCACGTACACACCATCACCGGCACGCGCGCCCGAGCGCAGCAGTGCTGCGCCGCGCGGCACGTTGCCCAGCAGTTGCACGCAAATATTGAACGGCCCGCGCGCCATGTTGCCGCCGACCAGCGCGACGTCATGCTGTCGCGCGAGCGCGCCGAGGCCTTGCGCGAATTCTCGCAGCCAAGGCTCGTCGGCTTGCGGCAGCGTGAGTGCGAGCAGCGCCCATGCGGGTTGCGCGCCCATCGCGGCGAGGTCGCTGAGATTGACAGCGAGCGCGCGATGTCCGAGCGAACGCGGCGCGGCGCCATCGAGGAAGTGCCTGCCATGCACGAGTGCATCGGTGGTTACAACGAGATCGCTGCCGGACTCGAGCTGCAGCACTGCCGCATCGTCACCGATGCCGAGGCGCACGTCGGTGCGAGCCAGGCCGAGCGGCCGGAAGTATCGGGCTATGAGATCAAATTCGCCGGCAGCCACGGCGCGGCGCTTCAGTGCTCGCCGGGACGCAACACGCGCGCGGCGCGATCGAGCACGGCATTGACGAACTTGTGCCCGTCGGTGGCGCCGAACTTGCGCGACAGATTCACGGCCTCGGAAATGGCGACTCGGAACGGCACTTCGGGGCGGGCGCCAAGCTCATGAATTCCGATCAGCAATGCGGCGTGCTCGACCGGATCGAGCTCGGAGGGCTTGCGATCCAGCCACTGCTGCGCGGCGCTGTCGAGCGCCTCGTGCGTCGTGCAGATGGCTTCGAGCAGCTCGCGCAGATAGTCCATGTCGGCGCGCGGCGCATCTTCCGCATCGGCGAATTCGCTGACCAGATCCTGCCAGGGGCAATCGTTGAGCTGCCAGCGGTACAGCGCCTGCAGGACCAGTTTGCGCGCCACGGTGCGGGCGCCATTTTCCTTCGAGCGGGGTGGTGACATGGCTCAGGGAGCATCCGCTTGCCGCAACAACAGGACCATTTCGATTACCGTCTCCAGCGCTTCGGCGCCCTTGTTTGCGGGCCCTGGCGCACAGCGCGCTTTCGCCTGTTCGATGTTCTCCGTGGTCAGCACGCCGAAGGCGACGGGCACGCTGGTGTCGTAGGCTGCCTGCGCGATGCCACGCGCGCTCTCACCTGCGACGAAGTCGAAATGCGGTGTGTCGCCACGGATCACACAGCCGAGCGCGACGATGGCGTCGAAGCGTCCGGTCTGCGCGAAACGCCGGGCCGCAAGCGGCAATTCGAACGCACCAGGTACACGCAGCACCGTGCAGCGCGATGGTTCACCACCGTGGCGCTGCCATGCCTCCAGCGCACCGTCAATAAGCGGCTGCACAATGACGTCGTTGAAGCGCGCCGCGATGAGCGCTACGCGCAGACCGCGCGCATCGTCACTACGCCGCACCGCAGCCGCGACATCACGAAAGTTCGTCAAGATTCTTCGCCGACGTACTCCGCCACTTCGAGATCGAAGGCAGACAGACCTTGCAATTGTTTTGGCGCCGAGAGCACGCGCATGCGACGCAGGCCGAGATCCTTGAGAATCTGCGCGCCGATGCCGTAGGTGCGCAGCACTTCACTGTGCGCCTTGTCATGTCCCTCGTGACTTCGGGTACCCTCTGGCAAGCCATCCAGTCCGGTGACCGCATCGACGAGCGCGCGCGGCGAATCGGATTCGCGCAACACGACCAGCACACCACCGGGACTCTGCGCGATGCGTTGCATAGCTGCGCGCAACGTCCAGGCGCGTGATTCTGCGCGCACCCCGAGCAGATCGCGCAGGGTGTCGGCAAGGTGCACGCGCACCAGCGGCAGCTCGGGCCCGTCGATATGACCATGCACGAGCGCGAGGTGCACGTCGCGATGTACGTGGTCCTGGTAGCAATAGAGACGGAACTCGCCGAACTCCGTCTGCACATCGCATTCGGAGATGCGTTCAACCGAACGTTCCTCGCGCAGCCGGTAGCGGATGAGATCGCGAATGGTCCCGATCTTCAGGTTGTGAAGTTTCGCGAAGGCTTCGAGATCCGGACG
>JBDSRN010000198.1:0-11570 GCA_039929265.1 Steroidobacteraceae bacterium
CTTGAAGCGTATCGTGAGCTTCGATCACCACTTTCGAGCCCCTGACCATGCGCGCCAAACTGTTCCGCTTCTGCATGCTGACATCCGCAGTAGCGTTGATCGGCATCGCCATCTACTACTTCATCCAGTACCTTGGCGTGTCGATTGCCGTCGGCAACAACGGCCTGAAGCTCTACTACGTGCAGTCGATCCGCGCGCTTTGGCTCGGCTTCTGCCTGCAGTCGCTGCTACTCGGCTTGTTGTTCATCGTCGCCGCACGGCGTCCGCACTCCGTGTCGCGTCCCGTGATGGTGATCTGCGGCTTGCTGCCGATTTTGGAAGCCGTGCTGCTGTTCTCGTTCGTCGGGCATTTCTGGGGAATGTTGCTGGTCGCCAGCGCGGCGCTGGTAGTGCTGCTCGGCGCGGCAGTGTGGCCCGCGCCGCCCGTGAAGCTCAGGGCGACGGAAACGCCTGTCGCGATATCGCCAGCGGCGCCGTTTCCCTCGCCGCCCCCGCCGCTATAAGGTCGCGACGTCCGCGTCGATCACGCTGCCCGCGCCACTCTTGACGATGCGTGCGAGCGAGTAAGCCTCCGGGAGGATGTGCTCCGCGTAGAAGCGCGCGGTCTGCAGCTTGGCCTGATAGAACTGTGCGTCTTCACCCGTCGCCGCGCCGACGCGGGTCGCCGCGATTGCCGCGCCCTTTGCGATGAGCGCGCCACCGAACACCGTCCCGCACAGCTTCAGAAAAGGCACACCCACCGCGAGCGCGAGCGCGGGATCCTGCTGATACGCCTGCAGCACGGACTCCGCGGTGTCGCGCAGCAACGTGAGGCCTTCCATCGCCCCGTTCTTCACAATGCGCGGCGTGGGTTCCACCGCTCGCAGGTTGTTGAGCTCCAGCAGCAGATCCTGGACGAGCGAAGTCATTGCGGCGCCTCGATCCCGCCCCAATTTGCGGCCAATCAGATCGTTCGCATGGATACCAGTGGTGCCTTCGTAGATCGTGGTGATGCGCACGTCGCGCAGCGTCTGTGCCGCGCCGGTTTCCTCGATGAAACCCATGCCACCGTGCACCTGGATGCCAAGCGATGCGACGTCGACGCCGCTCTCCGTGCTCCAGGCCTTCACCACGGGGATCAGCAGCTCTCCGCGCGCAAGCGCGTCCGCGCGGCGCTTTTCATCCTTGTTCGCGTGTGCCTTGTCGAGCTCGAACGCTGTATACAGCGCGAGCGCGCGCATCGCCTCGGTGCGCGCTTTCATCGTCAGCAGCATTCGCTTCACATCGGGATGATGAATGATCGTCAGCGGGCCTTTCGCATCGGTTGCAGTCGGCGGCTTGCCCTGCACGCGCGTGCGCGCCCAGCCGATCGCCTGCTGGAACGCACGCTCCGACAGCGCGACGCCCTGCATGCCCACTGCGATGCGCGCCGCGTTCATCATCACGAACATATACTCAAGACCCTTGTTCACTTCGCCTGCGAGCCAGCCGAATGCGCCTTCCTTTTCGCCGTACGACATCACGCAGGTCGGGCTGCCGTGAATGCCGAGCTTGTGCTCGATCGACAGACAGCTCACATCGTTCCTGGCGCCAAGCGTGCCATCAGCGTTGATCAGGAATTTGGGCACGAAGAACATCGAGATGCCGCGCACACCCGGGGGCGCGCCGTCGATGCGCGCGAGCACGAGATGCAGGATGTTCGCCGTCATGTCGTGATCGCCGTAGGTGATGAAGATCTTCTGACCGAAGATACGGTAGTGGTCGCCATCGGACACCGCGCGCGTGCGGATCAGCGCGAGGTCCGAACCGGCCTGCGGTTCGGTGAGGTTCATCGTGCCGGTCCATTCGCCGGTGACGAGCTTCGGCAGGAGCAATGTCTTCTGTTCAGCGGTGCCGCAATACTCCATGGCGCTGATGGCGCCGCGCGACAGTGTGGAGCCCAGCGAAAAAGCCATGTTCGCTCCGGACCAGATCTCCTCCACCGCCGTGCACAGCGACAATGGCATGCCCTGGCCCCCCAGCTCCGGGGAAATGCCCAACTGGCTCCAGCCGGCATCGACGAATTGCCCATAGGCCTGCACGAATCCGGCTGGGGTCACAACCCCGTCCGGCGTCCAGCTTGCGCCCTGTTCATCGCCACTCTTATTCAGCGGCTCGAGAACAGTTTCGGCGAACTTAGCCGCTTCTTCGAGTACTGAGGCGGCAAGATCGCGGGAGTAGTCAACATTTTCGAAAAGCTCGGTGAGCTCGTCACCTCCGCAGATCTCATCGAGTACGAAGGTCAGGTCTCTTGTTGGCGCGCGATACATGGCTGTTCTCTGCGCAATGAAGCGCGGCTGTGATGGCCAGGCATTCTAAGCCTCGCGAACGTCAGCTCGAAGCTGCCGTCGGCTGTGCGAGCGCAGGGATCATGTTTGCGGCGAGGAATGCGATGAAAGCGCGCAGCGCCGGCTCTTGCGAGCGCCGCACTTCGCAGCAGGCGAACAGCTCGACCTGCGCCGCGGCCTGCCACTCCGGCAGCACACGCGTGAGCCGACCCATCGCCAGGCCCTGACGACACAGGAACTCGGGCAGTACGCCGATCCCGAGACCGGCAGCCGTCGCGGAATGCACCGCGGCCGGGTCCTGAACGGCGAGCCTCAGCGTGCAGGTCACCTGCGTCGCCGCGCGCCCGGAATGGAGCACAATCTGGCAGGGAGAGGTCGCCGGCGTCGCGAGCAGCAGAGGATGCGAGCCGAGTTCGGCCGGACTGATCGGCGTGCCGGCGCTGCGCAGGTACGAAGCGGAGGCGCACAGGATCATCGGGGGCTTGCCCAGCGCAGTCACGCTGCGACCGTCTGCAGGCGGCGCCGTGCCGCACACCTCGACATCGCACGGATCGTTTTCCGACAGCAGATCGATCTGCAGCGGGATGTCGGGAAAGCGCTCGAGAAAGCGCGGCACCAGCGGCAGCACCAGCAGGCGACCATAGATCGGATCGGCGCGCACGCGCAGCGCCCCGCCCTCCGCGGGCGACGCGAATGCGGCGCGCGCGATATCGGTTTCGTCGGCGATGCGGCGGCAGTGCGTATAGATAATCCGACCCGCATCGGTGAGGGAAACGCGTCGTGTACTGCGCTCGAGCAGCTTCACACCAAGATGGGATTCGAGGCTCGCGACCGCGCGCGAGATCGAGGCCTTGGGCACCTGCAGCGCACGCGCCGCGGCGGTAAAACCCTTCAGGTCGACCACCTTGGCGAGCACCATCATTTCAGCGGGTAACCATAACATTGGCGCACCAGTGAACATATGCTTTTAAATGTCACCGCATTGTATCAATCCTGAGACACTGAGTCGGCAAATTGCCGCGGGTCGCGATGATCGGGAAGGCGGTCACGTCCGGCAGCGGGGCTTCCTGAGAGCATGACCGGATGAGTCCGTCCGCCCCTCCCGACACAGAAACTCGACTAACCCGTTCCATCGAAAAAATCGGGCTGCAATTGCGCGATCTGTTCCCCGGACTGCGCCTGCAATTCATCTCGCTGCACGATGCCAAGGGCGATGCGCTCTGGCTCAGCGAGGGTGCGATCGGCCCCGACGAGCACGCCATCGTGCTCGACGCGATGGACGGGTTCGCCCTCGAAGTGCAGCGCAAGTGTTACGAAAAGACCTTGGAGGATGGTCGCACCGCGCTGGTATTCGCCGCCCGCGATCCGCGTGGCGAACGTCGCGGCGCCGCCATGTTGATGGCCGAGTCACGTTCGCTGGATGGGACCGGTCATGAGAAGGCACTGCTGCCGGCGCTGCAAAGTCTGCTCAAGCGATTCAGCGTGCTGCTCGCGCCCGGCTCTGGCGAGACCTCCGCATCACACACTCTGAGTACCTCGATGTCGGCGATGACCATTACCGGCGACACGCAGATGGGCTCGTCCGTGGCGCTGCCGGCGACCGCCGAACCCACGATGTTGATGCCTTCGGGCATGGCGACAGGCGGGCAGGCGGCATCGGAGTTCGGTGATCTCGTGCTGTATGTACAGCAGCTCCTGAAGCTGCGCACGAGCGGGCGTACGCGCCGTTACGAGGTACTGCTGCGCTCACGCGCGGGCGGGGAAGTCGGCAACGTAGCACCGGAAGAACTGCTGCGCCGGGCTGATGAAGCCGGCACGGGCGGCGTGATCGATCGTCATGTGGTGAGCCAGCTGGTGAGCTGGCTCGAACGCAACCGGGATTCGCTCGATGCCGACCCGGTGAACTTTTCCATAAATCTGTCGACCGGCGCGCTCGCGGATGCAGGCTTTCCGGAATTCCTGCGCAGCACGTTGCAGGCTGCCGGGCTGCCGGCGCGACTGCTCGCATTCGAAATCCGCGAGATCGTGTGCCGCGAACAGCGCGCCGATGTCGAGCGATTCATCAGCGCCTGCGAGCGCATGGGCTGCCAGGTAGTGATCGACGATTTCACGCTGCATTCGGACGTGCTGCCGTTGTTGCGTTCCAAAGCCGTGCGCCTGGTGAAGATCGACGCAACGCTGACCGCTTCGGCGATGAAGGAAAAGCTCGCGCAGGCGCTCGTGGTCGCGATCTCTCAGGCCGCCAAAGTCCTCGGCACGCATTGCGTCGCGAAGCGGATCGATTCGGCGATGGCTCGCCAATGGCTCGCTGCCATCGGCGTGGATTTCGCGCAGGGCTTCCTTCTCGAAGGACCCCTGCCGCTCACCAATCTGTCGAACCTTCGCGACACCAACGCGAGCGCCGCGAACTGAGGGTTATCCGGTCGCGCACTATGCGGGCTACCAGCTGTAACGGACGCGGTAGCGCACCGCCGCTTCACCGTTCGCCGCAATTTTCACCGGGAAGTACACCGTACGCTCGTCGGCCCGCTCGAACTTCTGTGATTGCGTCAGCACCTTCCAGTTCGACCAGCGATACAGGTTCTCCTTGACCTGCACGTCGACCGCCTCTTCCTTGTGGTTGCGGACCTTGACCTCTATCTCCTCCTCGAGCCAGCGCGCCTTGGTGTCGACCGCGTAGTCGACCTGGCGGCGCTCGCCGACGACATCGAAGGCCGAGCCGAGCTTCAGTCGCAGCGTCTCGTCCTTCGGCGTGTGGTCGATGACATCCTCACCGATGAACTCGAGGCTGTTGTCGCCGGAGTCGATCTTCGACACGCGCACGCGACCTGAGGGCAGCGGCACACCGAGGCCATACTGCTTGTCGTTCTTGAACTCGAGATAGCTATCAACCTTCGGGTTCGACTGCACGCCGAAGTTGCGATCCGTCATCGGCGCACCGTAGCCGAAGTTTATCGCCGCGCCGTTGTAGACGAGCAGGCGCTTTGCCGGAATCTGTTTCGCCTGGTCGAACAGCTCGATCTGCTTGGTGGAGTTGTTCGGGAGTACCGTACGGCGACCGAGCGTGTATAGATGGAACTCGTCGAAGGCCTGCTCGGCGAAGCCGGCATCCGCACTCGCCTCGGCGCGTGCGGCCATGTTGTACATCACCTTCGGGCTGGGAGCGGCAGGTGCGCGATGCACATCACCCGCGATGAGCTTGAGCTTCGCATTCGGATAGCTCGCGCCGGACTGGTTGATGATGCTCACCCACGCGGACAGGTCGATGAAGCCGTTGTTGGCATCCTTGCCCGCGTTGAAGATGAGGTTGTAGTCGGCCCACCATGTCATGCCGCTCGTCTGATACGTGACGCGCGCGCGTTGCTCTCCGGCTTTCGTGCTGTTGATGTCCCACATCAACGTGGGCCGCGTGATTAGCCCACCGGGCAATTCCTGGAAGCGCACCGAGGTGTAGTCGCGCAGCGCGGTGATGCTGCCGTCGCTGCCTTTGATAACCAGACCATCGGTCGCCGACAGCAGAGTGCCGTTGATGCTGGCGCTCTGCCCGCCATTGGCGCGATCTACGGTGATGGGTCGGTCGATGTACTTGAGCAGCAGCTTGTCCGTGCTCACGAGATCGAACTGGAAGTTCTGTTCGAGTACGCGTGTGGCGGGATCGGTGAGGGAACTGAATGTCACCGTCGTTGGATCTATGAGGCCGGCGACATCCGCAAAACGCTGCGTGGTGCGACCGGAATCGAGCTTCACCGTGCGCTCGTGACGCACCATCGCGTAACCCGGCACGCTCATGGCATTCGGCACGCCCGAGCCCGGCACGGGCCGATACAGCTCGGGTGACACGGCGCCGGGGCGGGCGGAACTGTAGATCGTGATCGCGGTGTCTTCGGCGTCTGTGGCGGCGAGCGCGGCGGTGCCGGACAGGATGAGAGGCAGCAGGAGCGTGTGTTTCATGAGTTTCCTTACGAGCGACGCGGCTTTCCGGGGTTACAAACTGCGACCCAGGTCGCGTTACGGAGCGTATGCCACCGGGAATTGTGAGTCAGTCCCGGGGTCTTTGCACGGCCGCCCCCGGTAGACTGGTCCGCGCATGTTTCCACCCCAACCCATCTCCCGCGCGGCGAACGCGCCGGCGCTGTCGGCCCAGGCGACCGCTTCCCTGCTGACGTTGCCCGCAGTACCTTCCGGTGCTGCGATGGATGCGAAGTTCATAGAGCGCAATCAGATCGTCGAGCGTTACATCGCCGGTCGCCTGCCCGCGCGCGGCGCACAGGATTTCGAGCGCTTCTGTCGCGAGAATCCCGAGCTGCTGGATTCGATCGGCCTGGCCGATCGCGTCAACGCGGGTCTGCGGCTGCTGGATGCGAGCGGCCATCCCGAGCCTTGGGCGCAGAGGCCGCGCAAGATGTGGGAGAAGCTGCCCTTCATCGCGAGTGTCGGCACTGCCACCCTTGTTTTCCTCATCGCGACACTGGTGCTGGCGGCGCGTGTCTCCGATCGTGGCGATCGCATCGCGTCGCTGCAGAAGCGCATCGTCGCGCAGCCGCTGGATCCAGCCACGCAGACTCGCCCCATCGTGTTGATTCCGAGTCGCACGGGTCCGTCTGAACGTCCGGCGATCACGGTTGGCGGCAAGAGCGTCGAATTCGTGGATTTCAAGATCGATACTTCATGGTCCGCGTACAGCGCATTCCGCGTCACGATCGATCGGCTCGACCAGGGACGCGTGAGCGTGCTTTACAACCTGCACAAGGATTCCAACGGCCACTTGCGCGTAGGGCTCAACAGCTCGGCGCTCGGTCCGGGCAGTTATCAGTTCATGCTGGAAGGATTGAACTGGCGCGGCGAGCCAGTGCCGCAAGCCTGGATCACGGTCGCTATCGCACGCTGACGCGATCGATCAATCGCGGCGGGGTTGCGCGAGGATCCACGGACTCCCAGCTTTCTTCATGACCTTGGTCAGCGCGTTGCCAGCGCTTCACCACCCTGTCGATGGCGATGACAAAGATCGTCAGATCACCGTTGGCATCGACGCGCAGGCGTAACCAGTGTTTCCAGTCCTGCACGCGCAACGATGAGAACGCCTCGGTGCTGTGCCGACCGAAGACCTGCAGCGAAATCAGCAGGTATACCCCCACGATGAAGCTGCCGACCACACCACCCGCGACGAACGTCAGCGCGCCGCTGGCGAGCAGCTGCAGCACGGACCCGAAACTCATGCCGAGCACGTGCACCGTGATCAGCAATGATGTCCACGCAAGCACGAACGCAGCGAACAAATGCAGCAGTGCGTGCGTCGCGCCACCAATCACGCGGTACCAGCGCTCGTGCGTATCGGTGAAGAAGATCAACCCCGCGGTGATTGACAGCAACCAGATGCCATTGACCGGATCGCGGATCGCACCCACGAGTGCGGCATGGAATGCGCTGCCAAAGCTCGTCAGCTCTTCGGCCTGCAGGCTCGCCGAAGCGAACCATGCCGACAGCGCATACACCAGTGCCGGCAACCACGCTGCGCGTGGGTTGAGCAGCGGGAATCGCAGGTTGCGCCAGGCGAGGCGGCGCGACTGTTCCGCGCTCGGATACTCCGCCTGCTGCTCGAAGCCCTCGTCGATCCGCTTCGTCTCCGGCTGGTGCGTCGGGTGCAGGAATGCGCCACCGCCGCCCGAAACGATTTTCTGCACGCCCGCGGCGTTCTCGTGACGCTTGTAGAAATGCAGATCGCCACCGATGAACACCTTGATTTCGCGATTCAGGATCTCGCGCTCGAAGAACTTGAGCTGTGAACTCTCATAGCTCGCGTGCCCCGGATACATCGCTTCGTAAATCCACTGCGGCTCCGGTGCGCACAGGATAATGCGTGCGGTTTCGTCGAGCTCGCGCGCCACGCCCTGGAAATAGCGCACCTGCGGCTCGTCGAGATCCGCACCGAGCTGCAGATCGATACCCAACAGCCACCAGTTCGCCGGCAAGCGCAGCGCGAAGTAGCTGCGGGTCTGGCGCGTGCGGCACCCGGCGAAGCTCCGCTCCGGTCTGCAAAAGCATCGCGAGAACGCCACCAGGCTGTCATACCAGTCGTGATTGCCCGGAATGGCAAAGAGATCGGGCCGCGCGTGGCGACCCGCGAACGCCGAGCGATAGGGGTTTTCCGTGCACAACGCATATCGATCGCGGCTCGGATACGGATACACCTCGTCGCCGCCGAACACGAGCACGCTTCCCGACTGTGTCATCACTTCAGGCCCGTCGTGTGAACTCACGGCGAGCTGCTCGCGGGCGATCGCCTGCGCCACAGTGTGAGTGGAGTTCCATCCGTCGCCGATGTCCGCGACATAGTCGAGCCAGAAGTCGCCGTCCGATGGCGAATAGTCGAACGTGGACTGCGGCTGATTGCTGAGCGCTTCGATCAAACGCGTGTCCGAATGCCGGCCGAAAATGTTCGCGGTCGCGAGCATGATTGCAGTGCGCGACATGACTTTCGGATCGAACCACCCGGTCATCTTCGCGCGTTGCATGTCCTTGTCGGTCTTCATCCCTGCCGCAAGGTCGCCAGAGGCGGGCCACTGACGGCGGAACCCGTTGCTATCCACCCAGCCACCGCGACAAGCAAGCCGCCACCCATCAAGCCGATCAGCCAGATCCACGGGTCGAGGGTGTAGGGAATTTCGAGCAGCTGAGTCGCGATGACATAGCCCGCAATCGATGCAGCGCCCGCCGCGAGCAGCCCGGACAGCAGACCCACGGCGGCGAACTCCACCAGCAAGCCCTGCAACACCGTACTGCGGCGCGCGCCGAGCGTGCGCAACATCGCGCTCTCGTAGCGACGTTCCTCGCGTGTTGCCTGCACCGCCGCGAGCAAAACCGTGAGCCCCGCGAACAGCGTGAACACGAACACGCTCTGCACGGCGAGCACCGCCTTGTCGATCATGGAACGCAGCTGCGCGAGCAGGTCGTCCATGTCGAAAATCGAGATGCTCGGGAATCGCCGCACGAGCTGGGTGATCGTGTCGGCCTTGTCCGGCTGGAAGTTCGCACTGGTCATGTAGGTGCCCACCGCGCTATCGAGCAGACCAGGCGGAAACACCAGGAAGAAGTTCGGTTGCAGGCTGTCCCACTTCACCCTGCGGAAGCTGGCGATACTGGCTTCCCAGACCTCGCCGCCGACGTCGAACGTGAGAGTGTCGCCGAGCTTCACACCCAGGGATTCCTGGAAGTCCGTGGCCACCGAGACGAGCGATCTGCCGTGATCCTGCACAGTCCACCACTTGCCCGCGGTGATGGTGTTGCTGGCATCAAGCTCACCGGCCCAGGTGAGATTCTGCTCGCGCTGCGCGAAGCCGTTGCCGCGCCCTTCCGGAAACTTCATGTCGGCGACGGAAACGCCGTTGATCGCCGTCATGCGGCCGCGGATCATGGGCAGCATGCGCGTGATTTGGGCGCCCTCGGCCGTGATGAAAGATTCGAACTCCGAGCGCTCGTTCTGCGGAATGTTGATGAAAAAATAGTTCGGTGCGCTCGCGGGAATCGTCGCGCGCCAGCTAGTCACCAGATCGCCACGGATGATCGCGAGCAGTAGCAGCGCCATCATGCCGAGCCCGAATGCGACGATCTGGATGACGCTCTCGTTGCGGCGGCGACTGAGATTCGCAAGACCGTAGCGCCACGCGACTCCGGCGCGGCCGCGAAACTCACCGGTGAGCCGTACAAGCAGTGCGCCTGCCAGACTCAGGGCGAGCGCGAGCGCGGCGAAACCCGCGACGAACCAGACGGTCAGCAACAGGTCGCGCGCGACCCAGCCCACAATGAGCACGACCACGATGAACGCCGGTCCGAACGCAAACAGCGCGGTGAGACGTGGCGGCTCGATGTCGCGACGCAGAATGCGGATGGTCGGCACGCGGCTCAGCTGCAGCAGCAACGGCAAGGCAAAGCCCGCCAGCACCAGGACCGCAGTACACAAACCCACGATGATCGGCAGGACACCCGCCGGCGGAAGATCCGCTGCGAGCAGGCCCTGCAACGCCTCCAGCAACCAGGTCTGCGCGAGAAACCCGAGCGCCGAGCCGGCGAGCGTCGCGAGCAGCGCAATCGCGAGCAGCTGCCACAGGCTCACCGAAAGCACGAAAGCACGCGAGGCCCCGAGGGTCTTGAGCAGCGCGACGACATCGAGATGCCGCTGTACGTAGCGTCGCGAAGTCATGGCCACGGAGATCGTGCACAACAGCACGCTGACCAGGCTTGCCAGCGACAAGAAGCGCCCTGCGCGCGTCGTCGCGTTGTTGATTTGCGGGCTCGCTTCGCTGATGTCGCGCAGTCGTTCGCCCGCGTTGCGATTGCGCCCGAGCCAGCTGTCGAACGAGCGCACTGGATCGCGCGCGCCCGCGAACAGCCGCGCGTAGCTGACTCGACTGCCGGGCTGCACCAGTTGCGTCGCTGGCAAGTCCGCCTCGTTCATCACGAGCGCCGGCGCGAGATCGGAGAAGCCAGAGCCCTGATCCGGGCGAGAGATCAGCACCCTGCCGACACGGAAATTCTCCGCGCCGATCGTTAGCGTGTCGCCCACGATCCCGCCCAGCGCGGCCAGCAGACGCGAGTCGGGCCAGACCTCTCCCGGTGCAGGAATTCCGTCGACTGGCGCGCCCACGCCGAACGCCTGCGCGGACGTCTTTACCTTGCCGCGCAGCGGATAGCCTTCCGCCACCGCGTAGGCATTGGTGAGCTGCGAGCGATCACCGAGGAACGCCATTGAAATGATCGACGTGACGCGCGAGGTATCAAGGCCCCGCCGCTTCGCCTCCGCTTCGTATTTGTCGTCGATCACGCGCGGCGACTGGAGCCGCAGATCCGCGCCGAGCACTTCACTCGCCTGCAATTCCACTGCACGATTCACGCGATCGACCAGAAACCCCACGCCAGTGAGGGCGGAAACCGCAACAGTCAGCGCGAGGAACAGTACTCCGAGCTCACCCGAACGCCATTCGCGCGCGAGCATGCGCAGCGCAAGCGTGAGTGTTCGCATGACGTTCACAGCAGGCGGCCAGCTTCCATGCTCAGCAGGCGGCCGCAACGCTGAGCAAGCGCGCGATCGTGCGTCACCATGACCACGGTCGTGTCGGACTCGGCATTGAGCTCGAACATCAATTTGCCGACGCGTTCGCCGGTCACCGTGTCCAGATTGCCAGTTGGCTCATCCGCGAACAGCACCGCGGGTCGCGTGACCGATGCCCGTGCCAGTGCGACTCGCTGCTGCTCGCCACCCGACAGCTG
>JBDSRN010000199.1:0-24767 GCA_039929265.1 Steroidobacteraceae bacterium
GATCGTAGGTGCCGGCGGCGGCGCGGGTGCCGTTGTCCATCAGGCCATCCCACTTGAATTCGGCAGTTCCTTCCTTCGCAGGCAACTGGATGCGACGCAGGAGCTGGCCACTCGCATCGGTGACGGCGATCACCGCGGCGGAAACGCCTTCGGGCAGATCCACTGCACCGCTGACCTCACCCGTGGCGCCGAGCACCGCGGAATCGCTCACGGCGAGCACGCTGTGGCCGACCATCGTGGTGCCATCGAGCACCTGCGAGGAACGCAGCGAGTCCGCCAGCGAACCAATTGAAGACTTCATGTCCTGAATGCCGGTCACCGTGCTGAACTGCGCAAGCTGACCGAGGAACGCGGAGGGATCGACAGGTTTGAATGGATCCTGGTTGGCGAGCTGTGCCACCATCAGCTTCAGAAAGGCGTCCTGACCCAGCTCATCCTTCTTTCCCGAGCTCACGCCCGGAGCAGTGGTAGTCGTGCCGCCGCTCAACTGTGTGGGATCAATCATTCAAATGGCTCCGTTACTGGCCAAGTCGCAGCGTGGCAAGCAACATGTCTTTCGACGTGTTCATCACCTCGACGTTATTCTGGTACGCGCGTGAGGCGGAGATCATGTCCACCATCTCCTCCACGACGTTCACGTTGGGCGCGTACACGTACCCTTCACTGTTCGCGAGCGGGTTGCCCGGCTCGTAGCGCGCTTCGGGCGCCTGGTTGTTCTCCATGATCCCGTTGACGCGCACTGCGGCACTTGCCTTGTCCTGGCCCGCGATGCCCATGCGCACCGCTTCAAACACGGGATGACGTGCCTTGTAGACCTTGTTCGGATCGCCACTGACGCTCTCGGCGTTGGCGAGGTTGCTCGCAGTAGTGTTGAGGCGCACCGACTGTGCAGCCATGCCGGATCCCGCGATATCAAAGAGTTTGAATGACATGTGTTACCTGCCTCTATTGGCCAGTAATGGCGGTCATCAGGGAACGGAATTTTCCGGACAGGAACGACAACGTGGCCTGATAGCGCACCGCGTTCTCCGCAAAGGCTGCCTGCTCGAGCTGCGCATCGACGGTATTGCCATCGAGCGAAGGCGCGAGGGGTACGCGGTACTTGAGATGCGCATCGGTGCCACCCGTGGTGGCGTTCGCGCCCTTGCCATTGGCGGTCGACGACGCCGCGGCGAGCGCGGACTTGAAATCCAGATCGCGCGACTTGTAGCCCGGCGTGTCCGCATTGGCCAGATTGGTCGCCAGCAGCTCGGTTCGATGCTCACGCAAGCGCAGCGCTTGCGCGTGTACTCCCAGGTAGGCGTCGAGATCCAAAGGCACGATTGCTCCGTCAATAAACTGTCCTGCCGGGAGACGAGAGCAAGTGACGTGCCAGACAGGCGTCAGGGGCACCTGCGTGATTCGAGCATCGGGAAGTGAGAACTGAGTCGCGCACGAACCGAGAGGTCGCGCGGGAGGTGCGGCAATGAATTGCCGCGCAGCGGCCAACGAGCGTATTGCGGAGTCGGAGCTGCAATCACATTAACGGCCCCGCACGATATTTCTTCAGCCCGCGACGACTGGCACAGCACTTGCTCCCTTCACCTGCAATCACAACAGCGTCGGATTTCCGACATCTGGATCGCATGCGAAATTTTTCAGCGCTGCTCACCCTTGCCGTGCTGGGCAGCGCCGCCCACGACGCAGTGGCCGATACGCGGCGTCAATCGCTCGATGATCTGCGTGTCGTCGCCGAGGGATTCGTGCGCGCGCAGGTGAGCAACAAGGAAATTCCCGTCCAGGTGCAGATCGGCGCCCTGGATGAACGACTGCGACTCACGCCCTGCAACGGCGCACCGCAAGGCTTGCTCCCCTCAGGCACACGCGTCGCCGCACGAATGACGATCGGATTGCGTTGTGCGGATCCGGTGTGGACCGTCTACGTTCCGGTCAGCGTGCAGAGCGAAGTCCCGGTGCTGGTCACTCGTGCCGCGCTTGCGCGCAACTCAGCACCCACAATCGCCGACGTCGAGATTCAGAAGCGCTGGGTGCCGGGTTTCGCTCATCTCTACGTGACCGACCCGGCGGCCCTGGCCGGCCGACACCTGCGCCAGCCCGTCGCCCCGGGCACCGCCCTTACAGTCGAGCAGCTCGCTGCCGATGTACTGGTAAAGCGTGGCCAGCGTGTGACCTTGCTCGCGGTTGCAGGAGGATTCGAGGTTCGCGCCCAAGGGGAGGCACTCGCCGACTCCGGAAGCGGGGGCCGGGTACGCGTCCAGAACCTCAGCTCGCGCCAGGTAGTGGAGGGAATTGCAGAAAGCGCGACTTTGGTACGCGTCAATTAGCATTATGTCAGGCTAAAGTTTTCCCCGAGCCTGCCGTTATCACTCGTGTACGGACCTCTGCAACGGGGTGCCGACGGCAGCAGGAGATAGTGTGGTGTCCAACAAGATCAACGGACTCGAAAATCGGCCGGTGCAGGTGAGCCCCGGCTCGGCTGCGCGCCCGGTATCCGACCGTGAAGGTGCGCCGCGGACCGATGTCCCTGGCCCGGCCAGACACATCCACATCACCGATACCGCCCGCACGCTGGCTTCACTGGAAGAGTCCATGAAGAAGATGCCGGCGGTGGACGAAAAGAAAGTGACGCTGGTGCGTGATTCGTTGCGCGACGGCAATTACAAGATCGATCCGCAACGGGTTGCCGACAAACTGCTGCGCATGGAGCAGGAATTGTCCGGCGGCAAGCGTAACTCACAATGAATTCAATCGATCCGGCGCACTGCCGGGAGAACCTTCAGAAACTGGTCGCGGATGAAATCGCCGCCCTCACGACGCTGGAGTCGCTGCTCGCACGCGAGCACGAATTGCTCGTCGCCAACGACGTCGACAATCTCGAACGCGCCGGTGCGGCGCGGCAGGAATGTGTGGGGGTACTGGTGCGTATCGAGAACGAGCGGCGTGGTCTGTGCCGCATGCTCGGCCAGGACAGCGACACGAAGGGACTCGCGAATCTGATGGATTGGTGCGATCCGGGCAGAACGCTGGCCAGTTCGTGGTCCGAGTGCGCCACGCGCGCGAAGCGTTGCCGCGAACTGAACGACCGCAATGGAATTCTCGTGGGCGCGCGGTTGCAACGCGTCAGCAACATGCTCGGCATGCTCAATGCAGGCGGACGCGATTCGCAAGTGTACGGACCGCAGGGTACGAGCCCTTCGGGCACCGCGACACCCGGTCGAATGGTCGCTGCGCGCGCTTGAGATCGCGAGCGACCGATTGTTCGCAAGACTAGTCGTCGGCATCCTCGGCGGACTGCTGCTCGGCATCGCCGGCGCGGGCCTGTGCATGCTTGCGTTCGGCAGCACCAGCGGCGCATGGGGTTTGCTGCTCCTGTGGATCGCGGGCCTGGTCGTCGCGATTGCGGCGCCTGATCTCACCAAGGCCAGCCGCTGGCTGCTGATGATTTCCGGTATCGCCGTGCTGTTGCTGGTGTTCAGTTCCGCGATCGTGAGCGACCGCCTCCTGCCCGGCGCTGCACATCCGCTGCAGCCCGCGAGCCACGAAGAAGACACGATGGTTCTCCTGCTCGGCATGCTGCTCGGCGGCCTCGCGCTGTTCGCCGGCTTGTGGATCGGTCGCGACCAGCCGGATGCGCCGCGCCGGCACAACGAATCGAACGACGTCACCGACAACTTCTCGAACACACCTGCCGCGCGCGTCGCGATCTCGCTGCAACGGGTCGCCGGAACCGCACGCGGCCACAGCCATGCCCTGCAGTACACGATCCTCGGAGCGCTGCTGCTGTTCGGCGGGTTGCTGGTGTGGAGCAATCGCAGTGAAACGGGGGATCCAGTTCCGAGTACTGCGATCGCGAATGTCGCTCCGCCGACCGTGGCGCCCGCGTCAGCAGAGCCGCCTCCCGCACCCGCAGTACCCGATGCCAAGCTGCAACCCAATCCAGCAGCGTCAGCCCCTGCGCTCACGCCATCGCAGGTGCGACAGGAATGCATGGCGCAAGTGGAAGCGGCGCGACTGTTTCTCGGACTCGCCCGTGTGAGCAGTTCGCGCGGCGACTATGAAGTGAGAATCCGCGACGACGTGGAGCGATTCCGGCGCGAGAAGCCAGTGGGCCCCCGAACACTGACGCTCATCGCCAGCGCCATGTGGTCACGCCGCGAGAGGGCGGACCCGGATGCGAGCGTATGGAGCCGCGAATACACGCGCTGCGAGCAGGTGCGCAGCGGCGGCACGTTCTACGTGGTGCGCGGTCAGAACTGACGAGCGACCGCGGCCTTCATGCCGGTGACGTGCCGCCTTTTTCGGAACCTTTCAGCGGCGCGATCTTCACGCTGACAACGTCGCCTTCCTTCACAATGGCCTTGCGCCATCCTGTCCGCAAGCACACTGGGCGTTGCTGCCGAGGGCGATGAGATCGCCAAGGTGACCGGGCAACTGGAGTTCCAGCACAGGCCGGTTCAATCTGCAGTAGATCAACACCAGCGGCATCGATTTGGA
The DNA here is from genome assembly GCA_039929265.1 of Steroidobacteraceae bacterium. Taxonomy (GTDB): domain Bacteria; phylum Pseudomonadota; class Gammaproteobacteria; order Steroidobacterales; family Steroidobacteraceae; genus ZC4RG30. Next base: position 4,495 of record JBDSRN010000199.1, read on the forward strand.
GATCGGTTAGGGATTGCCCCACTGGATCACGAACCTGTCGACGACCTCGCTGGCCATCGGCCAGTACTGCTTCGCCACGCTGCGCGCCAGCGGAGCGCTGCCCGCCTGACGGCAACGCACGCTGGCGGGCATTGTCCCGCCAGGCACTCGGGGATGGTATGCTCGATTCCCTCGTGCTATGGCGGAACGAACGCAATCGCGTGACCGAGCAACAGGAGCCGCAGCTGCTGTCCGCGTTTGCGGTGAAGATCGCCGCCACGCTGGAGCGCCTCGAAACTAATACCCCGGAATTCGTGGACAGTGCGTTCGATATTGATCCCGTGGCGATCGGTTGCGCGCTATCGTATGCAGACTATCGCTTCGACTCGCTGGACTGGCGCAATGACCACCCGCGACTGACGGGCTGGCACCGGCAGTTCGAAGCACGCCGCTTCGCGTTGGCGACCCGACCTTCTGATGACTGACAGTGAGTTGAAACGATGGGACCTCTTGCGCATATACGTGTCCTCGACCTGAGCCGCGTGCTCGCTGGCCCTTGGTCGGGCCAGATGCTTGCCGATCTCGGCGCCGACGTGATCAAAGTCGAAAAACCCGGTAGCGGCGACGACACGCGTTCCTGGGGCCCGCCCTTCCTCAAGGGCAGGAACGAAGGCGAGCGCGGCGATGCCGCCTACTACCTCACCGCCAATCGCGGCAAACGCTCCATCGCCATCGACCTCGCGTCCAACGAGGGCCAGGCGATCGTGCGCGAGCTCGCCCGGCGCAGCGACATCGTCATCGAGAACTTCAAGGCCGGCACCCTTGCGCGCTACGGCCTCGACTACGCGTCGCTGAAGAAGGTGAACGACAACCTCATCTACTGCTCGATCACGGGCTTCGGTCAGGACGGCCCGCGTCGCGACCAGGCCGCGTACGACTTCATGATTCAGGCGATGGGCGGCCTCATGAGCGTAACCGGCGAGCGCGACGGTATGCCAGGTGCAGGGCCGCAGAAGGTCGGCGTACCGATCGTCGACATCCTGACTGGCATGTATGCGAGCGTTGCCATGCTCGCCGCCCTCGCACGCCGCAATGAAACCGGCGAAGGCGAGTACATCGATCTGGCGATGCTCGACGTCACCGGCGCGATGATGTGCAACCAGGGCGGCAACTACCTCATCTCCGGGAAGCCGCCGGTGCGCACCGGCAACAAGCATCCGAACATCCAGCCGCAGGACGTGTTCGCCTGTGCCGATGGCTTCCTCGTGCTGGTTGTCGGCAACGACGGGCAGTACGAGAAATTCTGCAAGGTTCTCGGCCGTCCAGAGCTTGCGAAGGATGAGCGCTTTGCCACCAACAGCGCACGCGTGAAGAACCAGGATGCGTTGCTGCCAATCGTGTGCGAGATATTGAAGACACGCGGCATGCAGGAATGGGCGGATCAGCTCGATGCGGCTGGCGTGCCGTGCGGACCGATCAACTCCATACCGCAGATGTTCGAGGAACCGCAGGTGAAGCATCGCGGCACGGTGCAGACCGTGCCGCACCCCACCAACGGCTCGGTGCGCCTCATCGCGAATCCGATCAAATTCAGCAATGCGAAGCTTGAGCTGCAGCGCCATCCCCCCCTGCTCGGTGAGCACACCGAGGAAGTGCTGCGCGAAATCGGCTGGACCGCAAATTGATGCAGCACACCGTTGCCCCGCGCATGCCGTCCGCACCGCACAAGGCGCTGCCTGCCAACTCCTGCGACACGCACGCGCACATCTTCGGACCCTTCGATCGTTATCCGCTGAAGCACCCTGCCGGCTACGACGTCCCGGATGCACCGGTCACGCGCTACCTGCAGATGCTCGACACGGTCGGCATCACCCGGGGCGTACTGGTGCAACCCGCGCCCTATGGCACCGACCCCACAGCGGTGCTCGATGCCCTCGCCGGCTCGCGCGCCCGCCTGCGTGGCATCGCGGTGGGCGATGCGAGCATCCACGCTCAGGAGCTGAAGCGCTGGCACGAAGGGGGCATCTGTGGGCTGCGTTTCGCCGACATGACCGATGCGACGGGACACACCTACGCCGGCCAGGTCAGCGCCGCGGTGCTGCCGGACCTCGCTCCTCGCATGCAGGAGCTGGGTATGCACGCGCAGCTCTGGGCGACGATCGACAATCACATCCGCGTGCTGCCGGAGCTCGTGAAGCTGGGCATGCCACTCGTGCTCGATCACATGGGCATGATTCAGACCGCACGCGGACTGAATGATCCGGGGTTCGTGCAGCTTCTGCGCCATCTCGAGCGTGGCGAGATCTACGTGAAGCTCGCGCTGTGCCGCGTCGCGACAAGCGCGCCGGAGTATCCGGAACTCAAGCCGTTCCACGATGCGATGGTCGCCGCGAATCCCGAGCGCCTGCTGTGGGGCTCGGACTGGCCGTACGTTCGGCTCGCGGACAAATCACCAGATGTGGGCGCGCTGATCGACCGAGCGTTCGACTGGATCCCCGAGGCGAAGGTGCGGCAGAAAGTCTTCGCCGAGAATCCGGCGCGACTGTACGGGTTCTAGATCGCTACCACTCCCCTGTGCCGGGCATCGATGCCCACGGCTCCTGCGCGGGCAGCGGGCCATCCTGCAGCAGCTCAATCGAGATGCCGCCGCCAGATCCGCACGCGGACCATGATGTGCAGGTATTTCATCAGCGTTTCAGACATTGAACCGGAAGTGCATGACATCCCCTTCGTGCACTACATATTCCTTGCCCTCGAGCCGCAGCTTGCCAGCTTCCTTCGCGCCGGCCTCTCCCTTGCCGGCAATGAAGTCCGCAAACGCGATCACTTCGGCTCGGATGAAGCCACGCTCGAAATCCGTGTGAATCACGCCCGCTGCCTGCGGCGCGGTCGACCCCGCACGCACGGTCCACGCGCGCACCTCCTTCGGTCCCACCGTGAAATACGTGTAAAGCCCCAGCAGCTGATACGCGCCGCGGATCACGCGATTCAACCCCGGCTCGCTGAGTTCGAGATCCGCGAGGAATTCGGCGCGATCCGCCTCCTCGAGCTGCGCGATCTCCGCCTCGATCGCAGCGCAGATCGCGACCACCACTGCGCCTTCAGTCTTCGCGCGCGCCATCACCTTATCCAGATGCGGATTGTTGCTGAAGCCTGACTCATCCACGTTCGCCACATACATGATCGGCTTGAGCGTCAGCAGGTGCAGCTCACGCAGTTCGCGCCGTTCTTCTTCGGTGACCACGAGCGAACGCGCCGGCTTGCCGTCGTTCAGATGATCGCGCAGCTTCTGCATGAGGTCGCGGCGCTTCGCTGCCTCCTTATCGCCGCTCTTGATCGCCTTGCCGGCGCGATCGAACGCCTTCTCGACGCTCGCGAGATCCGCGAGCCCCAGCTCCGTGTCAATGACGTCGATGTCGGAGAGCGGATTCACCCCGCCCGCAACGTGCACGACATCCGGATCATCGAAGCAGCGCACCACGTGCGCGATCGCATCCGTCTCGCGGATGTGGGCGAGGAACTGGTTGCCCAGGCCCTCACCCTTCGACGCGCCCGCGACCAGGCCTGCGATGTCGACGAACTCCATCGCCGTCGGGATGATCTTCTCCGGTCTGGCAATCGCCGAGAGCTGATCGAGACGCGGATCCGGCACCGGCACCACGCCGACGTTCGGATCGATGGTGCAGAACGGATAGTTCTCTGCCGCGATCTGCGCGCGCGTCAGCGCATTGAACAGCGTCGATTTGCCCACGTTTGGCAGGCCGACGATTCCACACTTGATACCCATAGAATCCTTAAGCCTTCAGGCAATGCCCGGGCGTGAATGCAGCTTCTGCATCGTGAGTTGCGCGCCCTGCTCCAGCAGCTGCGGCAGACAATCGGCGGCGTCGAGAACGGCAGCTTCGAGCACAGCCTGCTCCGCGCTGCTCGCACGATTCAGCACGAAGCCCGTCACGAGATCCCGTGATCCCGGATGCCCGACGCCGATGCGCAAACGCCAGAACAGCTCGCCGAGCTTCGCGATCAGGTCGCGCAGCCCGTTGTGTCCACCCGCTCCGCCACCTTCCTTCAGGCGCAGCGCTCCGAGCGGCAGATCGATTTCGTCATGCGCAACGAGCACCTCGTCGGCGCCGATCTTGTAGAAGTTCGCAACCGCGGCGGTGACGTCACCGCTGCGGTTCATGAACGCCTGAGGTTTGGCGAGCCAAACTTGCCCACCAGCCAGATCGATGCGCGCAAGGTCCACGTTGAAACGCGATTCCGTACGCCAGCGCCCGCCATGACGCCGGGCCAGTTCGTCGACGAACCAGAACCCGGCGTTGTGGCGGGTATGCGCGTACTCGGACCCGGGATTGCCGAGCCCCACGACCAGCTTGAGAGGCAGGCCCGGCATATCGCGGGAAGCGCGGCGTTACTTCTTGCCGCCTTCCTTCTTGGCAGGTGCGGCCGCCTTGGCGTCGCCCTTGCCATCGTCCTTCTTCGCATCGCCGGCAGCAGCCGGTGCCGCAGCACCTTCCGCAACCGTCGCGACCGCAGCTGCCGCTTCCGGCTCTTCCGCGCGCGGGCTGTGGATCGAGACGATCTTCGCATCGCGACCCTGCGCGAGCTCGGGAATCACGACGCCATCGGGCAGCTTGATGTCCGACAGCGACAGCGTGTCGTTCAGGTTCATGCCGGACAGATCGAGCTCGATCGACTCAGGCAGGTCCTTCGGCAGGCAGACCACTTCGATGTCGGCGCGCAGATGCGACACGATGCCGCCCTGCGTCTTCACGCCAGGGGAAGCCGCCGCATTGTTGAAGTGAATCGGCAGGAAGATGCGAATCTTTTCGTTCTCCGACACCCGCTGCAGATCCACGTGCACCACGGCATTGCGCGCCGGGTGCATCTGCACGTCCTTGATGATCGCCGGCTGCTTCTCGCTGCCGACCACGATGTTGATGATCGTGGAATAGAACTTCTCGTTGCCGACCAGGGTCATCAGGTTCTGATGATCCATGGTCAGGTTGCGGGCCTCACCGGCTCCGCCATAAAGAATCGCCGGAACCTTGCCGCTACGACGCAGGCGGCGGCTCGCACCTTTGCCCTGATCGTTGCGTGGATCGGCGTGTACTTCGAAAGCGATACGCATTGTTATCTCCAGATGTTGACTACTCGATGTCCCGTCGCGACCAGCGGGACATCACCCTCAAAAAAAACTACTCGACGTAGAGCGAACTCACCGACTCTTCGTCGCGAATGCGACGGATGGTCTCGGCGAGCAACGCAGCTACAGACAGCACGCGAATGCGACCGCATTGCTTCGCCGCGTCGCTCAGCGGAATCGTGTCCGTGACCACGAGCGAATCGAGCTGCGAACTCGAGATCCGCTCCACCGCCTTGCCGGACAGCACGGGGTGCGTAATGTACGCGATGACCTTCTTCGCGCCCTGATCCTTCAGCGCCTGAGCGGCCTGGCACAGCGTGCCGGCAGTGTCGACGAGATCGTCGATGAGCAGGCAAGTGCGATCGCGCACCTCGCCGATGATGTTCATCACCTTCACTTCGTTGGCGCGCGGGCGGCGCTTGTCGATGATGGCCAGATCCACATCATCGAGTTGCTTGGCGAGCGCACGGGCGCGCACCACACCACCCACATCCGGCGAGACCACGACGATGTTCTCGTAGCGCTGGCGCCAGGCGTCCCCCAGCAGCACGGGCGAACCATAAACGTTGTCGACCGGTATGTCGAAAAAACCCTGGATCTGGTCGGCATGCAGATCGAGCGTGAGCAGGCGATCCACGCCGGCTCCGGAGATCATGTTGGCGACGAGCTTGGCCGTGATGGCCGAGCGGGTGGCACGCGGGCGCCGGTCCTGGCGCGCGTAGCCGAAATACGGCACCACCGCAGTAATGCGCGCGGCCGAGGCGCGACGCGCGGCATCGGCCATCACCAGCAACTCCATCAGGTGATCGTTAGCGGGTGGGGAGGTGGACTGCACGAGAAACACGTCTCGACCGCGCACGTTTTCCATCAGCTCGATATTGCACTCGCCGTCACTGAAGCGACCGACCGAGGCCCGACCTAACGGCAAGGCCAAATGTCGCGCTATATCGTGCGCCAGCACAGGATTCGCGTTGCCCGTGAACAGGGCCATCGATTGCGCGTCCACGCTAGTTCTGTGATTTGCTTGGGGAAATTTCGATTATAGCTGAGGCGTCGCTGCCCGGGGATATAACTAATGAAAAAATTGCCGCCCGGTTCACCGCAGAACGACGAGCGCCGGCCGGTCTTGAAGACTGCTTCACCATGGAGCGTCCCAGTTATGCGAGCCTCGCAGCCAGCGGGCTCAAGAGCGCCGCGCCCGAGGTTGCCCCGCTGAACATCACCGGCACCAGCGGTTGGTCTGGCAGGCGTAGTTGCGTCGCGCAACACCGGTGCGCGATGCGGGCTCATACGGCTTGCCGATGCCCCAAAAGCAGCATGAGGCGCACGTTGTTCAGCGAGTCCGCGCACAGGACGACCAGCTTCGCGCGTTGCTCGACCTCGCGCCCCGCAGCGTCGCGATACGAAACGCAAACGAGGCGAGCGTGACAGCGCCGGTCGTGCAGCCAATGAGCGCGAGCACGTCGCGACCAGTGGCATCTGTCATCAACCCCCGGATTTCCGTATGGCTGGGGTGGCAGGATTCGAACCTACGAATGGCGGGATCAAAACCCGCTGCCTTACCACTTGGCGACACCCCAGCAGAAAACCGTTACCCGAGCCGCTCCTGCAGCGGCGACACGTCCAGCCCGCGCGCGACGAACCCCGACCACTGCGCCGGGATTTCCGCTGCAACCTCTTCGGCTGCATGCACGCTCGCGAAGCCCGCGAAGATACAGGAGCCGGTGCCGGTGAGTCGCGCTGGCGCATACGCGGCGAGCCAGTCGAGGGCCGCGGCCACTGCGACATGGCGCGCCCGCACGACCGGCTCGCAGTCATTGCGACCGCCGGTCGCGAGGAACTCGGGTATTGTGAGCAGCGGTGAATTTCGCGTCAATTCAGGCGCCTGCAATATCGCGCGCGTGCTGACGAACTCGCGCGGATGGAGCACCACATACCAGCGCGCGGGGAGGCTCATGGGCCGTAACCGCTCGCCGCGTCCTTCACCCCACGCCGAATGACCACGCACGAACAGCGGCACGTCGGAGCCGAGTCCCAGCCCGATCTGAGCGAGTCGCTCCACGCTGAAATCGAGGCTCCACAACGCGTTCAGCGCGACCAGCACCGTCGCCGCATCCGAGCTGCCGCCGCCCAGTCCACCACCCACGGGAATGCGCTTGTCCACGGCGATGCGTGCACCGCCCGCGCGCGTACCGGCCTCGGCCTGCAGCGCGAGCGCGGCGCGAATCGCGAGATCGTCGGCAGGGTCGTCGGTAGCCTGAATCGTACCGGCCAGGCTCACGCGTTCCACGCGCGGTTCATCCAGCACATCTATGTGGATGCGATCGCACAAATCGATGAGCTGGAACATGGTCTGCAGATCGTGGAAGCCATCGACGCGGCGCGCCACCACGTGCAGGAACAAATTGAGCTTGGCAGGCGCCGGCCAGTACGCCTCAGGGGGCGAGCTCAGAGTGTCCATTCATCGACGATGAGTCGCAGACGCGCATCCGCGCGCGTGAGCTGGGCGCGACGCGGCATCGGCACGCCGGAACCCGCGAGGGGACGATATTCCTCGTACTGGACACGCCAGCCATCCTGTTCGAGCGCGGTGAGATAGCGCGCGTCGATGCTCGGCGTCTCGACGGCGGGACGCTGCGGGGCAGGCACGCCGAGTATCCAGTAGCGCAGCGCGTCGAGCGGCGGCGCGAAACCGAGACGCGTCGCGAGACTTGCCAAAGCGGCATCGCCATCCAGTTTCTCGCCACGGCTGGTCTGCAGCGCGAAGCGCTCGCCATCGCGCACAATGTGCACGGAACCGAAGCCAAGCGGCGCGCGCAGATCAATGTCGCTCTGGCCGCCCTGCTGCTGCCATTGCAGGCTTGCATTGAAGCCGTCGTTCTTGACGGCGGCGGCGAGGCGACCCTTGAACGCAAACTGGTCGAGACCCTGCAGGCGCGTGCGGCGTTGCTGCCAGGTTTCATCGGCCGTGACGACGGTCCTGGTCGAGACGCAGCCGGCGAGCAGCACGAGCAATGTTGCCGCCGTCAGCAGCGGTGCCAGGATTGCGCGAGAATTCGCCCCCCGTCCCAACATCTACTTCTCGCCCGTCAGCCGCGCAACAGTCGTTTTGACCAGCGCGTTGTCGGGATCCACCGTGAGCGCTCGCGCCCACGCCGACCGCGCGCCGGATTTGTCGCCCAGCACCCACAACGCTTCGCCCCAGTGCGCGGCGATCTCCGCATCGCGACCTGTCTTGAAAGCGTGCTCGAGCATCCGCGCCGCTTCTTGCGTGCGGCCCTGGCGGAAGCGGATCCAGCCAAGGCTGTCCTGGATGGCCGGACTGTCGGGCGAAGTATCGAGTGCCCGCTGCACGAGTTTCTCCGCACGCGGAAGCTCACGATTGTGATCGGCGAGCGTGAAGCCCAGCGCATTCGCCAGACCCGGATCGGCGGGACGCTCGCGCACGAGACGATCGAGCGCGGCCTCGGCCTCACGGGTGCGACCCGCACGTTCGAGCAGCGCGGCGCGCTGATACTCGAGTGACGGATGACCGGGATAGCGGCGCAGCGCGGCTTCGATGTCGGCGTGGGCCGCATCGAAGTCGCCGTGATCGGCGAGCACCTGGGCACGTGCAGAGGCGAGCTCGACGCCTTCCTCGGGATGCTGGCGCGCGTAGTCGTCGAACAGCGCAAGGGCTTCGACGCGCGATCCGCGTTTCAGCAGGATCGACGCAGCGCGCGAACGCGCGACTGTCGCGAGCGGCGTGTCGGCGATGAGCTTGTAGTTCTCGAGCGCACGACCGGTGTCCTGGCGGCGCTCGGCGAGCCGGCCAAGATAATACACAGCGATCGCGGTACTGCCCTGCTCGCCGACGAGCTGCGAGAAATGCCTTTCGGCGACGCTGTCATCGCCCATCTCCATCGCCATGGCTCCGAGGCGGCGATCCGCGGCGGCCTGTAACGTCGCATCCTTGCGCAGGTTCATCAGCTCGGCGCGCGCCTCTTCAGTGCGCTCGAATGCGATGAGCACGTCGGCGACGAGGAAGCGATCGTCGGCCTCGAGGTTGGTCGCGAAGTCGCGCTCGATATCGCGCGCACCGCTGAGCGCAGCATCTGCCTGACCGAGCAACGCCTGAGCACGTACGACGAGCGCGCGGGCCGCTGGGTTGCCCGCGTCCAGTTCCTGCGCACGCCTGCCGCATTCGATGGCGCGTTTCAAGTCGAAGGAATGCAACGCGAGCTGGCCCTGCGCAAGCAGCACCTCGGCGGTGGGATCGCTGCCGGCGAGCACGTCACTGAACACCGCCAGCGCGGCTGTGGAATCGGATTCGCGCTCGAGCAGTAGCGCGAACTCGCTCGGGTCCTGTGCGCCCTGCGCGCCGCTATCGCGCCACTGCGTGAGTGCGGCGCGCGCGTCGTCGAGCCGGTACAGCTTGAGCGCGATGATGGCGGCAGCGAGTGCCGCTTCGGCATCGCGCGGCGCGAGCACGCGCCAGCGCTTGACCGCAGCCGCGGAGGACTGCAACTGCCCGCATGCGAGTGCGACCTCGGTTGCACGGCGCGCGAGCTTCGGATCGTCGGAACCGTTGGCGACCGTGAGATAGTTCTCGGCGGCTTCGCGGCACTCGCCACGCTCGAGCGCGATTTCCGCAACCATCACGCGCGTTGCGGGGCTTTGCTCCTTTCCGGTTTTTTCCTCGCTCGCGGTGCTGGTGGTCGCGCACGCGCCGAACAATGCGAGACATGCCGCGCCGATGACGACGGTGGCAGAGACGCGGGCGATGCGACGCGGGGTGAGCCGGTGGAAAACAGTCATGATCATGCGACTATAGCCGATTAGCCTGGTTCAGCCCCCCGCAGTCGGGGCCTCTCCCGATGAAAGCTTCGATACGCCTCAAACTCGAGAAAACCGTCGACCGCTTCGAAGAAGTGGGCCGGCTGCTCGCCGATCCGGCGCTGGCGGGCGGCTCGCCGCAGTTCCGCGAACTGTCGGTCGAATATGCCCGGCTGGAGCCGGTCTCCGAACTCTACCGGGGCTTCGTGGCGCTTGAGCAGGAGCTGCAGCACGCACACGAACTGGCCGCCGACGGTGACCCGGAAATGCGCGCGCTGGGCGAGGATGAAGTCCACCGGCTCGGAACGAGTGTGGCCGCAGGGGACGAAAAGCTCGCGGCCATGCTCATCCCGAAGGATTCGCGCGACGAGCGCAACATCTATCTCGAAGTGCGCGCGGGTACCGGTGGCGACGAGGCAGCCATCTTTGCCGGTGACCTGCATCGCATGTACGCGCGCTACGCCGAAGCGCAGGGCTGGCAGGTCGAAATCCTCAGCGAGAACCTCGGCGAGCACGGCGGCTATCGCGAGATTATCTCGCGGGTGGTGGGACGCGGGGCTTTCTCGCAGCTGAAATTCGAATCCGGTACCCATCGCGTGCAGCGCGTGCCGGCCACCGAGGCGCAGGGTCGCATCCACACCTCGGCGTGCACGGTCGCGATCCTGCCGGAACTGGAAGAGATCGACTCCGTCGACATCAATCCCGCCGACCTGCGCGTCGATACGTTCCGCGCCTCGGGCGCAGGCGGCCAGCACGTCAACAAGACGGATTCGGCTATCCGCATCACGCACATCCCGAGCGGCCTCGTCGTGGAATGCCAGGACGAGCGCTCGCAGCACAAGAATCGCTCGCGTGCGATGCAGCTGCTCAAGGCGCGCCTGTTAGCCTCGGAGCAAGAGAAACAAGCTTCCGCGCAGGCGAAGGCGCGCAAGCTGCAGGTGGGCAGTGGTGATCGCTCCGAGCGCATCCGCACCTACAATTTCCCGCAGGGCCGGGTGACAGACCATCGCATCAATCTGACGCTGTACCAGCTCGCGAGCGTGATGAACGGCGATCTGACGGAACTTGTGCAGGCGCTGCAGCGCGAATATCAGGCCGAGCTGCTCGCCGAGCAGGAGTGATCAGCCGAGCGAGCGATGCAACAGCGCCCCGAGGCGCATGAGCGCACGCTCGGTCTGCGGGTTCCATTTCTGGCCGCAGTTGAGCCGCAGGCAGTTGCGGTAGCGGCCCGCGGTCGGCGAGAACAGCGGACCGGGAGCGAAGTCAAGCTGCTCGGCGCGAGCGTGCTCGTACACCGCCAGCGTGTCGATCGCGCCCGGCAGCTCCACCCACAGCACGAAGCCGCCCTGCGGACGGGACAGTCGCGTGCCCGCGGGAAAAGCAGCCTCAACCGCAGCGGTGACACGTGCAACCTGCTCCGCGAACGCGCGTCGCAGCCGCGGCAGATGCCGCGCGTAGCGACCCGCGCGCAGGAAATTTGCGAGCGCCTGCTGCAGCAGCAGCGGCGTCGCCACCGAAGTGATCGACTTGAGCGCGCGAATGTCATCGGTCCAGCGCGCGCCGGAGACGAAGCCGATGCGCGCACCGGGCGCGAGCGTCTTGGAGAAGGAAGAGCACAGGATCACGCCACCGTGGTCGTCGAATGCCTTCGCGGGCAGCGGGCGCATACTGCCGTGCGGCAGATCCCCGTAGATGTCGTCTTCGATGAGTGCAATCCCCGCGCGCGCGCACGTCTGCACCAGTTGTCGCTTGCGCGCGTCGGGCAATGTCGCGCCGGTAGGGTTGCTGAAGTTCGCAATCACGACGCAGGCCTTGATGTCCTTGCCACCGCGGCTCGCGAGCCGCTCCTGCAATGCCTCGACGACGAGCCCGTCGCGCGGGTGCGTGGGTAGCTCCAGGACCTTGAGCCCGAGACTCTCGTAGATTTGCAGGAAGCCGAAGTAGGTCGGCGATTCGACCGCGATCGTGTCGCCCGCGCGGGCCACCGCGCGCAGTGCGAGATTCAGCGCTTCGGTGCAGCCATTGGTGATCGAGAGCTCCTCGTCGTGCAGTTCGCAGCCGAGCTGCGCGTAGTGACGCACGATCTCGTGCCGCAGCGCGGGAAGGCCTGCGACTTCGCGCACATAGTCGGTGAGTGCCCGCGGCTGGGAGCGCGCCACCAGTGCGACCTCGCGACGCAGGCCAGAACCAGGGAACAGATCTGCATCGGGAATCGCCGCGCCGAGGGGAACCACCCGCGGATCCAGGCTGGCCTCGTTCAGGCGGGTTATCAAGCCCGACACACCCACTTGTCGCGCGCTGCTGCGGGGTCGCGGCAGGCGCGGCTCGGCGAGCGACTGCGCGCGCGGTCGCACGAAATAACCCGACTGCGGACGCGCCTCGATGAGCCCGCGGCGTTCGAGGCTCCGCAGCGAAGCCACGGCAGTCGTTGCGCTGATGCGTTTCTGCAGGGCGAGACGGCGCACGGAGGGCAGGCGCTCGCCGGGACGCAACGCCGCGCTTTCGATCAGGCGCGCGAGCTCGTCGGCGATGCGGGCATAGACGGGTGCGGATGTGCCGGTCACTTGCGTAGTGTACACCGGGTCAGAAATGCAACTGTACTGCATACGTTATCGACTAGTCTGTATCTGTACTAGTAACGTTCCGAGACGCAGCATTGCGTGCATGCCGCAACTCACACTCGCTTTCGCACCGCTGTTGCTGTTCGCAGTGGCCGCCTCGATAACGCCAGGTCCGAACAACCTGCTGGTGATGCGTTCCGGGGCCCGCCATGGTCTGCGCCCGACCTGGCCGCACATGGTCGGCATCGAGCTCGGCTTCGGCGGGTTGATCGTGCTGGTGTACGCCGGGCTCGGCGCGGTGCTGCTCGCGGTTCCCGTCGCGGGACAGGTGCTGCAGTGGTTGGGCGTCGCCTACCTGCTGTGGCTGGCGCTCGGCATGCTGCGCGAGAAACCAAGCAACAGCAGCGCGAATGGCGCGATTTGTCGGCCGATGCGTCTGTGGGAAGCGTCCGCGTTCCAGATCGTGAACCCGAAAGCCTGGATGATGGCGATCACCGGCGTGAGCGCGTTCGGCTCAGCCGAGGCCCTCACCTGGCTCGATCTGCTCGTGGTGCTCGCGGTGTTTGTCGGCGTGGGATTTCCGAGCATTTTCATCTGGGCGCTGTGGGGCGCGGCGATTCATCGCGTGCTGCACAGGCCTGCCGCACGACTCGCTTTCAACTGGGCGATGGCCGCGCTGATCGTGTTATCGGCACTGTTGATGGTGCGCTGAGCCCGTCCGCACTCAGGCTCACGTACGCGGCCACTATAATGGCGCACGTGTACAGCACGGGCGGAGCCAACATCAGCGCCAGAACCACCGTGGCGACCGAACCGATGCTCAATCCGCCCTGCGCATCGGGAATCATTGACGCCCCGCCTGCCTGGGCCACCACCAGCAACACACCAGCGAATACGCCGGCGAGGATCACGAACACCAGCAGGCCCATGGTCGCGATCGTCAGCAGCTTGCCCATGCGCCAGAAGTTGCCGCTCACGAGTTGCCAGCTGCGCAGCAGTGCGTCGAGCGGTCCGCGCTCTTCACACAACAACGCGGGCCACGCGAGCAAGAGGTAGTTGGAGATCACCAGTCCCGGGATCACCAGCATCACCAGACCGAGCACCATAACGACGAATGCCAGCACGCTGTTCAGCACCAGCGCAGGCAGTCGCCTCACGGCGCGCGCGAGGCAGCTTAGCGTCGATGCACGCACGCCGATGCGCAGGGCGTGCTGACGTAAGATGATCGCGGCGTAGCACGCGAGCATCACGAGGCTGCCGAGCCCGTAGGCAAGCCACCACTGCAGGTCGTACGAGCGATGGGTCGCCGCGGCGAGGGCCTGCGGCGCGCCACCCGCGCAGATGCCGAGCACGGCGAGTGGCAGGCACGCGAAGAACGATGCCTTGAACAACGCCCAACCGGCGCGCAGCGTCAGGTCGACGTCGAGTGAAATGGATTGTGAAGGGTTCGTAAGCATGAGCGATGCACGCAGTGGAGCCACGAATGTAGCAGAGCGACTGGACACGCTGCTGCGGGCGAGCAGCGCGCGCCTGCGCCCCATGCTGCACGACTCGGCAGCGCTCGATGCGGCGCTGCTGCTTGCGCACGTGGCGGGCCTGAGCCGTGCCTCGCTGCTTGCGCATGGCGAGCGCCTGCTGCCTGCCGCGGATGTGCAGCGGTTGCACGCGCTGCTCGAACGCAGGGTCGCGGGCGAACCGCTCGCCTACCTGCTCGGCGAGCGCGAATTCTGGTCGCTGACCCTGCGCGTTACGCCTGACGTGCTGGTGCCGCGACCCGAAACCGAGCTTCTGGTCGAGCGCGCGCTTGCCTTGCTGGGCAGCGGACCTGCATCAGTACTGGATCTTGGCACGGGCTCGGGGGCGATCGCGCTCGCACTCGCGAGCGAACGAGCCACCTGGTCACTGCATGCTGCGGATGTTTCGCCCGCCGCGCTCGCGATCGCGCGCGACAACGCGCGACGCCTCGGCTTGAACGTGCAATTCCACGCGGGCGACTGGTTCGGCGCAGTCGCAGCACCGCGGCATTTCGATGCCGTCATCAGCAATCCGCCGTACATCGATGGGACTGACCCGGCCTTGGCGCTGCTGACTGCCGAGCCACAGCTCGCTCTCATAGCGCCCGAGCACGGGCTTGCCGCGCTGCGCACGATCGTGCAGGAAGCGCCCGTCCGGCTGCGCGCGGGAGGCTGGTTGCTCCTCGAGCACGGAGCCACGCAAGCCGGCGATGTTGCCGAGCTGCTTGTCGGACGCGGCTTTGCTCGCGTACGCTCGCACCGCGATCTGGCGGGGCTGGATCGCGTCACCGAAGCCCAATGGGCGCCACGCGCGGAAGAGTCACCATGATCCGATTCGAAACCTCATTCGGCAGTTTTACGATCGAACTGTTTCCCGACGAAGCGCCCGAGTCTTCGGCCAATTTCCTCAAATACGCCGAAGACGGTTTCTTCGATGGCACGACCTTCCATCGCGTGGTGCCGAACTTCGTGATCCAGGGCGGCGGTCTGCTTCCTGACATGAGCCAGAAGAAGACGCGCGCGCCGATCAAGAACGAGGCAAAGAACGGCCTCAGGAACGTACGCGGCTCGCTCTCGATGGCCCGCACCAGCGACATCAACAGTGCGACCTCCCAGTTCTTCGTCAACCTCGTCGACAACGCATTCCTGGACAACTCGCCGGGCAACTACGGCTACGCCGTGTTCGGCAAAGTCACAGAGGGCATGGACACGGTGGACAAGATCGCGGCCGTAGAGACCGGTGTGCGCAAGGGTCACGACGATTCGCCGCTGGAACCGGTGCTGATCGTTTCGGCGAAACCGATCTAGCGCGGATCCACATGGCGCGCCTGCTGCGGCGAGCGCTCTGGACGCTGGTGTGGTGCGCGCTGGCCGGCGTGCTGCTGAGCGCCTCGCTCGTCCTTGCGCTGCGCCGATACGATCCACCGACCAGCGCTTTCATGCTGCGCGCGCGCGTCGCGGCGATGT
The DNA here is from genome assembly GCA_039929265.1 of Steroidobacteraceae bacterium. GTDB lineage: Bacteria > Pseudomonadota > Gammaproteobacteria > Steroidobacterales > Steroidobacteraceae > ZC4RG30. The sequence goes on from JBDSRN010000199.1 coordinate 19,977, forward strand.
TCGAGGCGCAGGCCTACCAGATGCGTTACGAGTGGCGCGATATCGCGCAGATCTCCCCGCAACTGGCCATCGCGGTAGTCGCCTCGGAGGACCAGCAATTTCCCTGGCACAACGGCTTCGATTTCCGGCAGATCCGCAAGGCGATGCAGGATCAGCGCGGCGCCTCGCGGGGCGCGAGCACCATTTCGCAACAGGTCGCGAAAAACCTGTTTCTGTGGTCTGGACGCAGCTGGTTGCGCAAGGGGCTCGAGGCCTGGTGCACTTTACTGATCGAGTGGTTCTGGCCCAAGCAACGCATCCTCGAGGTGTACCTCAACATTGCGCAGTTCGGTCGTGGCACCTATGGCGCGGAGGCCGCGGCACAGCGCTTCTTCAGCAAGAGCGCGAAAGAACTGAATCTGAGTGAGTCAGCCTTGCTGGCCGCGGTGTTGCCAAATCCCTTGCGGCTGCGGGCCGACAAGCCTTCGCAGTATGTGCAGCGTCGGCGCGGCGAAATCGGCGCGCAGATGCGCGCACTGGGCGGGCCGCGCTACCTCGGCCAGAGCCTCACCCGCGCGGTGCCGTGATTGCCGAGCTGATAGATGGCAATACGCTGGATCGTGAACTCGACCGGCGTGAATCGTTCCGCGAGCAGCTGTTCGGCAAGTCGCGGCGAGCACTTGCCGACGGTCAAGTGCGGACTGAAGCCCGCGCCCACGCGCAAGGGCACGAACGTCGCCACATAATCGATCGTGCCTTGCTCGATCTCTGGCGGACCGGGGGTGCGCACGAACGCATCAGCGCCGCCGCCGGACGCCACGAACGGGGCCACCGCCGCCTCCACCCCGGCCTGCAGCTGCTGCAGCGCCGGCGTGCGCTGCACGTCGATGACGATGCTCCTGTGCGCGCCATCGTTGCTCGCTTGCAGGCCCGTGGCCATGAGCCTCCAGTGCGGGAATTCCGGATGCGCCACGATGGCGGCAACCGCCTGGCTCAGCCGCTCGAGATCCGCGCTGCGCACGAACCGATGCAGGATCGACAGGTGCGGGATGTGCGTCGCATCCAGCGCGAAGCCTTCGGGTGTGTCGCGCCGCAGCCGGGCATTCAACGCGCGCGCCTGATCAGCCAGCGCGCCGCCCGGCTCAATGAGCACGTCGATGGCGATGACGTCTCGGTCAGCGGCTGCCATGCACGGCATCGTCAACACACGCAGCACGAGCTGCGGGGCGCGCTTCACCGACGCAGCACATCAGTTGATCGATGTCGGTCCATCCGACATCGCGCCGGGGGCGAACAAGCGCTCGACGTCCACCGCGTCGAAACGGTACGGGCGCTGGCAGAATTCGCAGGTGACCGTAACGGCGCCCTGCTCTGCCAGCACGGACCGGACTTCGGCTGCGCCGAGCGACTGCAGGAGCCCGGCGACGCGTTCAGGACTGCATCGGCATTCAAAGCGCACCCGCACTGGCGCAAACAGGCGCACGTCTTCATTGGCGAAGCACACCCGCAGCAGCGATGCCGCATCATCCTGCAGGAGCGCGCCAGGCGGCAGCCGGTCGATCGCAGCCCCTGCGGTCGCCCAGATTTCCTGCACGCGCTGCGCATCGCTCACCACCGCAGATGCCGGCAGCTGCTGCAGCAGCAGTCCGGCCGCCCGGGATCCCTCTGCCCTGAGCGCAAGTCGCGTCGGCAACTGCTCCGACTGGCCGAAATACTGCTCCAGGCATTGCGCGAGGCTCGCGCCCTGCAGCGGTACGATTCCCTGGTACGGTGCGCCGCCCTCGCCCGTATCGATACTCACCGTCACCTGGCCTTCGCCCAGCAGCGCGTGGAAATCTTCGTTGCGTCCTGCGACCGCCACTTCGGGCACGTCATCGCGCAGGCGCGCGACGCCGCGCACCCCGAAGTCATGCGTGCATTGCACGACCAGCAGGCGCACGCGTCCCGAGCCTGTGATCTGCAGCGTAAGGCTGCCCTGGAATTTGAGTGTCGCCGCGAGCAGCACTGTGGCGCACGCCGCCTCGCCGAGCAGGACTTCGATCTCCGGGGGATACTGCTGATGCGCGCGCAGCTGGCGCCAAGCGGAATCGAGCTTTACGACATGACCGCGCAGCGGCTCGCTCTCGAAGAGGAAGCGTCGCAGGCTGTCGGTGTCGCTCAATTGGACAGCTGCTTCTTGAGCAGATCGTTGAGCAGCGCGGGATTGGCCTTGCCGCCCGTCGCCTTCATCACCTGGCCGACAAAGAAGCCGAACAGCTTGTCCTTGCCGGAGCGGTAATCGGCGAGCTGCTGCGGATTCGCCGTCATGATGGCTTCGATCTCGCGCTCGATCGCGCCCGTGTCGGTGATCTGGCGCAGACCCCGCGATTGGATGATCGCATCGGCATCGCCGCCACCTGCCCACATCGCCTCGAACACCTCTTTGGCGATCTTGCCGGAGATGGTGTTGTCGACGATGCGACGGATCAGCCCCGCAAACTGCGTGGCGCCGAGTTTGCTCGACTCGATCGCCAGAGCGTCGTTGTTGAGCGCGGCAGACAGGTCGCCCATCACCCAGTTGGCGGCGAGCTTCGGGTCCTCCGGCACTTCCTTGACCACCGCCTCGTAGTAATCCGCGAGCTCGACACCGGCTGTGAGCAGGCCCGCGTCGTAGGCGGACAGACCATAGTCCTTCCTGAAGCGCGCGGCCTTCTGATCGGGCAGCTCGGGCAATTCCCTGCGCACCGCCTCGATGTACTGCGCATCGAGCAGGACGGGCAGGAGGTCCGGATCCGGGAAATAGCGGTAGTCGTTTGCTTCTTCCTTGGAACGCATCGAGCGCGTCTCATCGCGGTCCGAATCGTAGAGCCGGGTTTCCTGCACGACGCTGCCGCCGCCTTCGATGATCTCGATCTGGCGCGCCACCTCGTGGTTGATCGCTTTCTCGACGAAGCGGAACGAGTTGATGTTCTTCAGCTCGGCGCGCGTACCCAGCATTGCGGCGCCACGCTTGCGCACGGAGACATTCGCATCGCAGCGGAACGAGCCTTCCTGCATGTTGCCGTCGCAGATTTGCAGGTAGCGCACCAGGGTGTGCACCTTCTTGAGGTACGCAACGGCCTCCTTCGCCGAGCGCATGTCCGGTTCGGAGACAATCTCGAGCAGCGGCGTGCCGGCGCGATTGAGATCGATGGCGGACACGCCGTGCAGGCCTTCGTGCATCGACTTGCCCGCATCTTCTTCGAGATGGGCGCGCGTGATGCCGATGCGCTTGATGCTGCCATCCTCGAGCATCACGTCGAGCGTGCCACCGGCAACAATCGGCAGCTCGTACTGGCTGATCTGGTAGCCCTTGGGCAGATCCGGATAGAAATAATTCTTGCGCGCGAATACCGAACGCGGCGCCACACTTGCATCGACCGCGAGACCAAACTTCACCGCCATGTGCACTGCTTCGGCGTTGAGCACGGGGAGCACGCCGGGATACGCGAGATCGACCAGGTTCGCCTGCGTGTTGGGCTCGGCGCCGAATTCGGTGGGCGAGGTGCTGAACAGCTTCGACCGCGTCTGCAGCTGCGCGTGAATCTCCAGACCGATCACTATCTCCCAGCTCGATTCCGTCGCACTCATGAGGCGTACCCCATCGGCACACGCGCATGCCAGTCGGTCTCGCGCTGGAATGCATGCGCCGCATTGAGCAGCGGGCCCTCCGCGAAATGCGGGCCGATGAGCTGCACGCCCACCGGCAGCCCGGACGCGAAACCGCACGGAATCGACATCGCCGGAAGCCCCGCGAGGTTCGCGCCGATCGTGTAGATGTCGTTGAGGTACATCGTGACGGGATCATGGGTCTTGGTGCCGAGCTCGAAGGCGGTGGTGGGTGTGGTCGGGCCGATGAGCAGGTCCACCGATTCGAACGCGCGCCGGAAATCCTCGTTGATCAGGGCTCGCACGCGCTGTGCCTTCAGATAGAACGCGTCGAAATAGCCGGCAGACAGCACATAGGTACCGGTCATGATGCGACGCTTCACTTCGGCGCCGAACCCCTCGCCGCGTGAGCGCTTGTACAGATCGGCGAGATCCCTGGGATTCTCGCAGCGATGCCCATAGCGCACGCCATCGAAACGCGCGAGGTTCGAGGAGGCCTCGGCCGGGGCGACCACGTAGTACGTGGGCACCGAGAGCGACAGATTCGGCAGGCTCACTTCCTTGATCAGCGCTCCCTGCTTGCGCCAGACCTCGAGCGCCGCGCGCACCGGGCCTTCCACGCCGGCGTCGAGACCGGCGCCGAAGAACTCGCGCACGATGCCGATGCGCAGGCCGGACAGCGGTTTGCCGAGCTCGCCGGCGTAGTAGGGCACGGGGACATCGACGCTGGTGGAGTCCCGCGGATCGAAGCCGGCCATCGCCTGCAGCAGCAGCGCGGCGTCTTCGGCCGTCTGCGTGACGACGCCGGCCTGATCGAGGCTCGAGGCGAACGCGATCATCCCGTAGCGCGAGACTCGCCCATAGGTGGGCTTGATGCCGGTGACGCCGCACAACGCCGCCGGCTGACGAATCGAGCCGCCGGTGTCGCTGGCCGTGGCAGCCGGCGCGAGCCGCGCGGCCACTGCCGCCGCCGAACCACCGGAGGACCCACCGGGCACACGGGACACATTCCAAGGGTTGCGCACAGGGCCAAAGAAGCTGTTTTCGTTGGATGAACCCATCGCGAACTCGTCCATGTTCGCCTTGCCGAGCAGCACCGTGCCGGCCTCGCGCAAACGCGTCACGATCGCCGCATCGTAGGGGGCAACGAAGTTTTCGAGCATCCGCGAGCCGCAGGTGGTGCGG
>JBDSRN010000200.1:0-5436 GCA_039929265.1 Steroidobacteraceae bacterium
GGAAGCGCTCGATCGCCTGCGCATTCAGGCCGCGCTTCGTCACGTATTCCTGTGCGCGAGCGTCCTTCGCAAGCTCGCCGACGAAGAACTTCGCAACGTTCTGCATCAGCGTGTACAGGTCATCGTCGGGTGCGCGCGGCGCGGGTGCGCCGCCGGTCTCGCGCGGCACTTCGACCCCAAGTCGCGACGCAAGCTCTTCCACCGCCTCGGGAAACGACAGACGGTCATGATTCATGAGGAAGCCGAGCGCCGTGCCGTGCTGGCCGCAACCGAAGCAGTGATAGAACTGCTTCACGGGGCTCACCCAGAACGAGGGCGTCTTTTCGTCGTGGAACGGGCAGCAGGCGCGGTATTCACGGCCCGCTTTCTTCAGCGGTACGCGCGAGCCGATGATCTCCACGATATCGGCCCGACCGACCAGGTCTTCGATGAACTGTTTGGGGATGCGGCCGGACATGCCGCGAGTCTAAGGCTAACGCCTGCGGATGAAACCCAGAACGATGAGGCCCACCACGACGAGGATAACGAGGAGCAGCAAGCCGCGTCCGGGCATCAGGAGAGCTTCGCCTTGATGCGCGCGCCCACGACTGCCATGTCGGCGCGCCCGGCAGCCTTGGCCTTCACGATGGCCATGACCTTGCCCATGTCCTTGATCGTGCTGGCGCCGCTGCTCACGACTGCGGCGCTGATCAGCGCATCGAGCTCGGTGTCGGAGAGTTGCGCGGGCAGGTAAGCCTGCAGCAGGCCGAGCTCCGCCGATTCTTTGGCGACGAGATCTTCGCGACCACCATGCTGGAACTGGGTGATGGACTCCTTGCGCTGCTTCATCATCTTTTCGATGATCGAGAGCACCTGGGCGTCGTTGAGCACGATGCGCTCGTCGACTTCGCGCTGCTTGATACCCGCAAGTATCATGCGGATGTTGGCAAGGCGCTCCTTTTCACCGGAACGCATCGCCGCCTTCATGTCGTCCTGGATGCGTTCCTTGAGCGAGGGCACGCGGCCAATACCTGTTGAAGGCGCGGTCTTACGGAGCGCGCGGCGGGCGCGGGGAGGAACGCTTCAGATGACGCTTGATGGCCGCGGCCTTCTTGCGCTTGCGCTCCTGCGTGGGCTTTTCGTAGAACTCGCGGCGGCGCAGCTCGGAGAGGATGCCGGCCTTTTCACAGGCTCTTTTGAAGCGTCGCAGGGCGACGTCGAAATATTCGTTCTCGCGAACACGCACGCTCGGCATCGAAAAGACCTCGGCCAGTTGTCAAGTTATTGAAAACGCTGCATTTTCTTGCGAACGAAACGTTTCAGGGTGCGGGATTCTAAATGCCCCAACCGCAAAAGGCAAAAGCAGGGTTGGACCAGAAACCAGTTAGGCTGCGCGCCGTGCGGATACTAGGCATCGAATCTTCCTGCGACGAAAGCGCTGTGGCGGTCCTCGACGAGCGCGAAGGCTTGCTCGCGCACGAGCTGTTCAGCCAGATCGACCTGCATCGCCTGTATGGCGGCGTGGTGCCGGAGCTCGCCTCACGCGATCACGTGCGCCGGCTGCTGCCACTGCTGCGTCAGACGCTCGCCGCCGCGAACACGACCGGCGCGCAGCTTACCGCGATTGCCTACACAGCCGGTCCCGGGCTGCAGGGCGCCCTGCTGAGCGGTGCCGCGCTCGCGCGCAGCCTCGCCTATGGCTGGAATCTTCCCGCGGTCGCTGTGCATCACCTGGAAGGGCATCTGCTCGCGCCTTTGCTGGAAGAAGAGTCGCCGCCGTTTCCGCACCTGGCGCTGCTGGTGTCGGGCGGGCACACGATGCTGATCGCCGTGCGCGAGCTCGGTGTCTACGAGGTGCTCGGCGAGACACGCGATGATGCGGCAGGTGAGGCGTTCGATAAAACCGCGAAGCTGCTGGGGTTGCCATATCCCGGCGGGCCGCAGCTCGCCCAGCTCGCCGCGCGGGGAACGCCGGGGAAATTTCAGCTGCCGCGCCCGATGCTTGATCGACCGGGCCTGGAATTCAGCTTCTCCGGTCTGAAGACCGCGGTGGCGCTGGCGGCGCGCGCGCAACCGCTTGATGATCAGCTGCGCGCCGATCTTGCGCGCGACGTGCAGGATGCGATCGTGGACACGCTGCTCGCCAAGACGTTGCGGGCGCTGGACCAAACGGGCCTGCGGCACCTCGTGGTTGCCGGCGGTGTCGGGGCGAACCGCGAGTTGCGCCGGCGTCTCACGGAAGCGCTGCAGGGGCGTGGAGCCCGAGCCTACTATCCACGACCCGAGTTCTGCACCGACAATGCGGCAATGATTGCGATGGCAGGCCTCATCCGGATGAAAATCAACGGCGCCGACGCGTCGCTCGGCATTCACGCGCGCGCGCAATGGCCGCTCGCCTCCCTTGGAGTGGCATGAACGAACCCAGTTCCGGTGATCGCATCTTTCTGCGCGGCCTTGCGATCGAATGCACGATCGGATTCATCGAGTGGGAGCGGCGTGTCAAACAGACCGTCGTCATCGAGCTGGAGATCCCCGTCGACTGCGCGCGGGCCGCGCAGACCGACAGCGTCGCCAACACCGTCGACTACAAGAAGATCGCCAAGCGGATCATCGGCTACGTGGAAGCGTCGCAGTTCCTGCTGGTTGAATCCCTCGCGCACAACATCGCAGTGTTGCTGCTGCGCGAGTTCGACCTGGCCTGGGTGAAGCTCGAAGTGAACAAGCCGGGCGCGATCCGCGGTTCGCGCGACGTCGGTGTACGGATCGAGCGTCGACGCGCGGATCTGCCCGTCGCTGACTGAAGTGCCGCACGTGTACGTTGCCGGCGGCAGCAACATCGCCGCCGAGGAGAATATCCTGAGGGCGGCAGCTGAATTGCGCACGGCATTTCCCGGCGCGCGCTTCTCCGCCTGCTACGCCAACGCTGCGGTCGGCTTCAGCGGTGATGAGTTCATCAATTTCGTGGTGGAGCTTCCGACGCCGCGCTCGCTCGCCGACGTCATCCACGAATTGCGCCGCATCGAGACGCTGTGCGGTCGGCCGCGCAACGCTCCGCGCTGGGCGCCGCGCTCCATGGATCTCGACGTGCTGCTGTATGACGATCTCGTGCTGACCAACGCCGATGTGAAACTGCCGCGGCCGGATCTGCTCACGCGTCCGTACATGCTGGGACCGATGGCGCAGATCGCGCCGCAGGTGCTGCATCCCACCGTGAAACGCAGCATCGGCGAGTTGTGGGAAGACTTCGATCGCGCCTCGCATCCAATGCGGCGCCTGGCGCTGAACCTGGGCGCCTGATGCACTCAGGCTCCGACGCTGCGCCCGCCATCCACGGGGAGGATCTGCCCGGTGATGTACGGCGCCTCGGTAGCAAAAAACAGTACGGTGCGCGCGACATCCTGCGGCGAACCGGCGCGCTTCAGCACGGTGCGCTGGATGATCTCCTCGCGATCCGCCTCGCTCAGATCCTGCTCAGGCCACAGCACCGGACCGGGAGCGATCGCATTTACGCGCACTTCGGGGCCGAGCTCGCGCGCGAGCGAGCGCGTCAGCATGATCAGGCCCGCCTTCGCCGCGCTATACGCGGTGTGGTGACGCAGCGGCTTCAGTCCGTGGATGTCCGCGATGTTGACGATCAATCCGCACTGAGCGCGCAGGTGCGGCGCCGCGGCTTGCGACAGGAACAACGGCGCGCGCAGATTGCTGCCGATGAGGTCGTCGAATTGCGCGGCGGTGGTCGAGCCGATCGGTGTCGCGTAAAAACTCGAGGCATTATTGACGAGCACGTCGAGCCTGCCAAACGCAGCGACGGCGGCCTCGATGACACCGGGCAGCTGTCTGACGTCGAGCAGGTCCGCCTGCACCAGCGCCACCGAGCGGCGGCGCGCACGGCCGAGTTCGGCGGCGAGCGCCTCGGCATCGCTGGCGGAATTGCGATAGTGGATGACGACATTCGCGCCAGCGCCATGCAGCGTGCGCGCGATCGCCGCGCCAACTCGGCGCGCTGCACCGGTGACGAGTGCGGTCTTGCCAGCGAGTGGCTCTTCGCTCATGAATGCTCCGACATTGAGCACAGCTTATGACGGTCACGACGCGGCTGCACGCGTTGATCGCCGAACGCATCGCTGCTGCCGGCGGCTGGCTCGGCTTCGATGAGTTCATGCGCCTCGCGCTGTACGCACCCGGACTCGGTTATTACAGCGCAGGCAGTTACAAGCTCGGCGCTGGCGGTGATTTCACGACGGCGCCCGAGACCTCGCCACTGTTTGCCGACGGCGTCGCGACGCAATGCGCGCAGCTGCTGGCCGAGCTGGGCCCGCAGGCGGAACTGTTCGAAGTGGGCGCCGGCAGCGGCGCGCTCGCCTGTGACGTGTTGCGCGCGCTCGAGCGCGCCGGACGATTGCCCGCGCGCTATCGAATCCTCGAGGTGAGCGCAGATCTCAGGGAGCGTCAGCAGCACGCGGTGCGGTCACTGCCACCGCAGTTGTCGGGGCTCGTGCAGTGGCTCGACGAGCCGCCCTCGCACCCGTGGCAGGGCGTGCTGCTCGCAAACGAGCTGCTCGACGCATTGCCCTGCGAGCGCTTCAGCGTCGCTGCAGACGGCGAGTTCGTTGCGCTGGGTGTTGCGCTCGAAGCGGGTGAGCTCGTGTGGCGCGGCGTCGATGCCGACCAGGGGTTGCGCGCCGAGCTGCAGCGCATCGTCGCGGAGCTGCCGCAGCCGTTGCCACGAGGTTATAACTCCGAGCTTTGCCGCCTCGTCGAGCCTTGGCTCGGCAGCGTCAGCGATGCACTGACACGTGGCGCGTTGCTGCTGTTCGACTACGGCCTGCCACGGCGCGAGCTGTATCACCTGCAGCGCGACGACGGCACGCTGCATTGTCACTTCCAGCATCAAGCGCACGGTGATCCGTTCGCAAACCTCGGTTTGCAGGACATCACCGCGTGGGTGGATTTCACGCGCGTTGCCGAAGGCGCGGATGCGCTGGGTCTGCAGGTGAATGGCTTCGCGACGCAGGCGGCGTTCCTGCTCGGCACCGGCATCGAGGCGCGCATCGCCGCGGCGTCTGATGCGCGCGCGCGGGCGCAACTCGCGAGCGCGGCGCGCAAGCTGATGCTGCCGGGTGAGATGGGCGAAATTTTCAAGGTGATCGCGTTGACGCGCGACGTCGATATCGCGCTCGCCGGCTTCGCGCACCAGGATCTGCGCGCGCGGCTCTAGCGCGTCGCAGGACGCTGGGTCTCAAGCAACGCGAGCCGCTTGCGCCGCAGCTTGTCGCCGATCGCAGGGCCCGCGAGACCCGCGCGTTCTTCCGATGTCAGCGTCACCGCCGCAACCCGGCTGCGGGCCTGCTGCAGATACTCGCGCTGCGGATACGGCTTGTCCTGCAGGCCCGCGCGACCCTGCGCATCGGCCTGGCAGGCGACCAGGAATTCGGTGAAGCGCTCCGGGCGGCGCAA
>JBDSRN010000201.1:0-3117 GCA_039929265.1 Steroidobacteraceae bacterium
AGGTGTCCGTGGAAGTAATGATCGACTCCGGACAGCACGGTCAGCGTCGGGGCTGGATCCAGACCTGCTGCGCGTTCACGAATGGCGTTCACGTCGACCAGGTCATCCGCATCACCCTGCACGATGAGCCAGGGGCAATCCGGCATGGGGATCGCAGCCGCTGACTCGAAGCGCCGCACGATCGCCGGCGCGACGGTGATGAGGCGCGCCGCGCCGGCGCGAGGCGCAGCCAGCAGCGCGACATAACCGCCGAACGAGAATCCGGCGAGCCACAGCTCGGTACCCGGCCAGCGCGCACGAGCCCACGCGACAACAGCGAGCAGATCTTCGGTCTCGCCAGGACCATCCTCGAACTTGCCCGCGCTCTTGCCAACGCCGCGAAAATTGAAACGCACCGTTGGGATGCCGAGTTCCTGCAGCGTGCGTGCGAGCGTGTGCACGACCTTGTTGTCGAGCGTGCCACCGTGCAGCGGATGCGGATGGCACACCACTGCGCAGCGTGTGGGCGTGCCGCGCGGGTCTTCCACCACCGCTTCCAGCGGCCCGGCAGGCCCGTCTATGCGCAATCGTTCGATCGGCGGGCGCGCGATCGGACTCATGCAACGAACCTAGGGCGCGGGCGCCGTGAGGCGCACCAGCAGTCGATTCAGGCGTCGCAGGTATTCGCCGGGGTTGGCTACCTGCCCCTCTTCGCTCAACTGCGCCTGGTCGAAGATCACCTGTGCCAGCTCGTTGAACTCCTCCCCGGCAACAACCCCATCCAGGCGCTTGATCAGCGGGTGGCCGACGTTGATCTCCAGGACGGGCTTGCCGCGCGGCAACTCCTGCCCCGTAGCTGCCATCATGCGACGCAGCTGCGCGCCCATGTCGTGTTCCTCGCGCACCAGCACGGCAGACGACTCGGTGAGGCGACGGCTGATGCGCACCTCGGTAACCACATCGCCGAGCGCATCCTTCACGCGCTTGAGCAGGCCCTTGTGCTCCTTGAGCGCCGCTTCTTCCTGCGCCTTGTCGGTGGCGTCGGCGAGCTCCCCGAGCTCCAGATCGCCCTTGGAGACGTCCTGGAATCGCTTGCCGTCGAACTCGGTGACCTGCCCCATGATCCACTCGTCGACGCGATCGGCGAGCAGCAGCACCTCGACATTGCGTGCGCGCAGCTTCTCGATGTAAGGGCTCGCGCGCGCGGCGGCGCGGCTCTCGGCAATCACATAGAAGATCTTCTGCTGACCCGTGACCATGCGCGCGAGGTAGTCGGGAAGCGAAGTCTTGTCCTCCTCACCAGTCTCGTGCGTACTGTTGAAGCGCAGCAGCGGCAGGAGCTTCTCGCGATTCGACGGATCTTCGGCCACGCCTTCCTTCAGGACCTGGCCGAACTCCTTCCACAGCGTGGCGAACTTCTCCGGCTCGTCCTTCGCGACGCGCCCGAGCAGCTCGAGCACGCGCTTGGTGAGCGCGCTGCGGATCGCCTCGACCTCGGCATCCTGCTGCAGCAGCTCGCGCGAGACGTTGAGCGGCAGGTCGGCCGAATCGAGCACGCCTTTCACGAAGCGCAGGTACAGCGGCAGGAACTGCTCGGCGTCGTCCATGATGAAGACGCGCCGCACGTGCAGCTTGAGCCCACGCGCCGCGTCGCGCTGCCACAGGTCGAACGGCGCGTGCGAGGGGATGTAGAGCAGGCTCGTGTACTCGCGCTTGCCCTCGACCTTGTTGTGGCTCCAGGCGAGCGGCGCGGTACCGTCGTGGGTGATGTGCTTGTAGAACTCGGTGTATTCATCGTCCTTCACTTCAGAGCGCGGACGGGTCCACAGCGCCTTCGCCTGGTTCACCGCCTCGTAATCGAGCGAAGCTTCGCCCCCTTCCTTGCGCATCAGCACGGGGAACGCGAGGTGATCGGAGTAGCGACGCACCAGGGCGCGCAGTTTCCAGCCATCCGCGAATTCCTTCGCCGCTTCTTTCAGGTGCAGGACAACGCTGGTGCCGCGCTCGGCACGCTCGACGGTGGCCACGGTGAAATCGCCCTCGGCGCGCGATTCCCAGTGCACGCCCTGTGAGGCGGGCTCGCCCGCCTTGCGCGACAGCACTTCGACCCGGTCCGCGACGATGAACGCGGAATAGAAGCCCACGCCGAATTGGCCAATGAGCTGGGAGTCTTTCTGCTGGTCGCCCGACAGGCGGCCGAAGAACTCCGCCGTGCCGGACTTCGCAATCGTGCCGAGGTGCGAGACGGCTTCCTCGCGGTTCATGCCGATGCCGTTGTCGGTGACGGTCAGGGTGCCGGCGGCGGCATCGTGATCGATGCGGATCGATAGCTCGCCCGAATCCTCGTTGAGGCTCGGGGTGGCCAGGGCGAGGAAACGCAGCTTGTCGTTCGCGTCGCTGGCGTTGGAGATGAGCTCGCGGAGGAAGATCTCGCGATGGCTGTACAGTGAGTGGATCATGAGCTTCAACAGCTCACGCACCTCGGCCTGGAAACCTCTGGTCTCGGCGGCGGGGGCCGCGGTATCGACATCGGACATGGAAACTCCTCGCAGATCGCATCGGTTGCGGTCGGGAGGATGGGGGCAGCAAGGCCCTAACTCAATAGAGATACGTTAGAGGCGCGCTGTCATCCAGCCCGTCGCGGCGGAAGTCCAGACCTTCACGTGCCTGGCGGTATGCTGCGTGGCACTCGCCACGTCGCCCAGCACACCAGCCACAGCGCCGGTGACGAAGATGCGGCCGAGACCGGCGTATTCGTCCATCTCATCCCAGAGCAGTAAAAGGCGTTCCATGTGCAGCATGGTAGAAACCAGGCGGTTTTCGTGCCGTGGTGCGGATCACGTGTCCGAGCCCGCAAGTGCGCGACGAAGCACGTTGCCTGCAAGCTCGCGATGCGTTATGTCAGCCCTTGCCAGTCCTGGGTGCGGTGCGTAGGCTGATTGCGCATGCAGCGCATCGTCGTCCTGAATCCCAAAGGCGGTTCCGGGAAATCGACCATCGCGACGAATCTCGCGAGCTACTTCGCCATTCGGCAAGAGAATCCCGTTCTCATGGATTTCGACTCGCAGGGTTCCTCGTTGCGCTGGGTGAAGAAACGCGGACCCGACCAGCCGCGCATCGATCACATCGCCGCGTTCG
>JBDSRN010000202.1:0-2453 GCA_039929265.1 Steroidobacteraceae bacterium
GCAATAGGTACGACGTCCCTCGATCCACCGCTCGAAAGTTGCTCATCCGTGCCACTCGCAGCGAAATAACTGCCGCAAATTATATCGCCTCATCCACACTCAGTCGTTAAGTCCGACAGGCTGCTAGCTCAGCGCTATCGCACGCGCGCCAGCAATCCAATGGTGATCGCCGCGAGCAACGCGGTCGGCAACCACGCCAGCAGGGCGGGATCCAGGTTGAACGCGAACGTGCCGTTCTCCACCATCCGCTGCAGCAGGAAATACCCCACGCCGAGCACCAGCCCGAAGGTCGTGCGCGCCCCGGCACCCGCCGCACGCAGCGAGCCGAATACAAACGGCAACGCCTGCAGCGTTGCGAACAGAATGCCTACCGTGCGCGCCACGCGGGACCAGAAGGCGAACACATAACTGCGCACGTCCTGGCGGTTGCCACGCAGGTAATCGATAAGTCCGTACAGTGTCCGGATGCTCAGACTCATCGGATCTTTCGCCGCCACACCGAGGAAGCCCGCGCTGACCCCTGACTCCAGATCACGCTGCGCATCGACACGAGCCACCACGCGCTCGTCCTCGAAACGCGATTCGGCATAGTCACGCAACTGCCAATGCCCGTCCGGCTGCGCTGTCGCGCTCGTCGCGCGACCAATGCCGAGCACGCGGTTGTCGGGCGACAGATCGAACACCATCAAGCCGCCGTATTCGCCCGCACCGGACTGCTGTTCAGCCTTGATGATGATCTCACCGTCACGTATCCACGCGCCGCCCTGCCCCGCGAAACTCACATTGGAAAACTTGGCGATCGCCTTGTAGTCGCGGGCCATCTGTCCGAGCGTCGGCGCCAGCCACTCGCCGATCAGCAGCGCGATTGCCACCAGCACGAGGCCACCGAGGGCGACGCTGCGCGCGATGCGCAGCACTGACAGCCCGGAGGCACGCAGCACAGTGAGTTCACTGTTGCGCGCGAGCTGTCCCAGGCCCACCAGCCCGCCGATCAGCGCGCCGATGGGCAACATTTCGAATGCCTGCTCGGGGATGTTCAGCAGCACGTACCAGAGCGCATTCACGGCGCTGTAGGTGCCGGTGCCGATGTCGTCCTGCTGCGAAATGAAGAGGAACAAGCCGTTGAGCGTGACCACCACGCTCATGACGAGGGCCACGCCGCCTAGCAGCGTGCGGATGATGTACCGGTCCAGGATTCCCATGTACTCGTTAGGTTAGACTCTCGGCTCGTTTCAACCAACGAGTTCCGTATGCGCTTCGAAATCCTCACTGCCAGCCCCGCCGAGCAACGTGCGGACTGCCTCGTCGTCGGCCTGCACGAAGAGGACGAACTGCCGCCCTCGACCAAGGCCGTCAACCAGCGCACCCGCGGTCACATCAGGGCCCTGCGCGCGCGCGGCGACGCCCCGACGCGCCTCGCCGAGACACTGATGGTCCTGGACCCGCCGGAACTGCGTAGCCCGCGCCTGCTGCTCGTGGGCCTCGGGCCGCGCAAGAATTTCGACAAACGCGCCTGGCGCCGGGCCGTCAGCGCTGCCCTCGCCGCCGTGCTGCGCACGCGCGCCACCAGCGCCGTTCTCGCCATCGACGGCCCCGCAGCCACCCAGATGGACGACTACTATTTCGGTCGCGCCGTCGCAGAGCTCACGGGCGCGGCGCTGTATCGCATCAACGATCTCAAGAGCGGCAAGAAGCCCCGCCCCTACGCACTGGCATCGATCAAGGCAGGCCCCATCAATGCCGCCGCAGCAGCGCAGGCCCGGCGTGGTCTGGCGCACGGCGCAGCCATTGCCGATGGCATGAAGATGCTGCGCGATCTCGGCAATCTGCCAGGCAACGTGTGCACGCCGCGCTATCTCGCCGCGCGTGCGAAGCAAATCGCGGGCACGTATCGCTCGGTGCGCGCCAGGATCCACGACGAGGCCGCGATCCGTCGTCTGAAGATGGGCTGCCTGCTCGCCGTCGCGCAAGGCAGCGACGAGCCGCCGCGCTTCATCGTGCTCGAGCATCGCGGCGGGCGCGCGGGCGCTGCACCGGTGGTGCTCGTGGGCAAGGGCGTCACCTTCGACACCGGCGGCATCTCGCTGAAAGATCCCGGTGCGATGGACGAGATGAAGTACGACATGTGTGGCGCCGCGAGCGTGCTTGCCGCGGTGTCGGTCGCCGCAGCGTTGAAGCTGCCGATCAACGTGGTCGGACTCGTCGCCAGCGTCGAGAACATGCCGAGCGGCGGCGCGATCAAGCCGGGCGACATCGTCACGAGCGCCTCGGGCCAGACCGTCGAAATCCTGAACACCGATGCTGAGGGGCGCCTCATCCTGTGCGACGCGCTCGACTACGCGCGCCGCTACAAGCCTGCTGCCGTCATCGACATCGCGACGCTCACCGGCGCCTGCGTGGTCGCGCTGGGCCATCACTTCACCGGCGTGATGGGCAACGACGATCATCTCGCG
>JBDSRN010000203.1:0-8312 GCA_039929265.1 Steroidobacteraceae bacterium
ACGGATCCGAACCAGCGCCAGGAGTGGACGCGCATTCTCACGCGGCTCGAAGACCTGCTGGCGCCCGGTACATGAGCCGCCTGTCCGTCGCAGCATTCAGCGCGCTGCTGTTCGTGGAGCTCGTTCAGCTGAGCGTGCACGCTGCGGAACCGCAAACCGAACTTCGCGCCTACGTCAACACGTCCTGCGTGGTCGCTGATGAACCCTTCCTGCTGACTCAGCAGGAGGAGGAGAATCAGACCAAAGCGGTTGCGCTGATCGCGATCGTGGTCGGCAAACTCGCCGAGGCGCTCCTGGACAAGGTCGTGCATTCGACCGCCGGTCGTGTGAGCAAGACCGCGGCGCGCAAGGACACGCGCTATGCCGTTGCGAAGGAGATGAACCTGTATCGGGCGGACCTGTTTCCCCGGCCGACCCTGAACCTCAACGCGCAACTCGGCTGCATGACCATGGTCGCGGGGAGGTTCGCGCCGGACAGCGTCGACTGCATCGGCGACTACCAGCCACGTACACTGGATCCCGCATCGACGAAACTGCCGGAAGAGCAGTGGCGCTCGCTGCGCACCGACGACTCGCTGGCCAATCCCCTGCGACGCGCGAACATCTGCGTAGCCGAGGAGCCGCAAGCGGTGTACGAATCAAGGTTCGAGTTCTCCCCCGACGGCACGACCTATCGGTTGAACGATGCGGGGTATCGCGTCAACTCGCTACTGTCCACGAAGGGGAAGAACACCCAGCGCAATGTGTTCTATACCCTGGAAATCGCGCAGCCTGCGCGCACCGGCGAGAGCGAGAAGCTTTCCATCGCGCTGGTCGATCTGGGCAAGGTTGCCGCAGGGGCGCGCGTTGCACATCCGGATGAGGACAACGAGCGCTGGCAGCGAGTGCCGGAGCTCTCGGTGGAGGCGCGACGCGCATTCGAGCAGCAGACCAGGGTGCATCACGAAGTGGCGGCGGAGATCGGTTCGCTGGAGCGCGCGATCACACGCCACCAGCGCATGGTGGAAGCACTGGATCCGCGGATCGTCGAGGCGCGGGGCGCACTGAAGACGGGCCTGCAGCAGGAGCAGCTGAAGAACAAGGTCCAGGTGGTGGCCCTGCAGGGTGAACTGTCTGCGCGCAAGGCGGAGTATGAGGATCTGCCGCGCGCTCCCCTGCAGTACATGCCAGTGGCGATCGAAGTCGGCGTGACCGAGACCAGGTCCGGGCGTCCCGCGCTGCTGGCGATGGCGGATGTCGTTGCGCGCAACAGTGGTCAGATTGCGGCAATCAGCACCACGCTGATGGGTGTCCCCAAGTCGATTGACGCCAGCGCAGTTGCTGATACTGGCACGGACCTCGAGCGCGCGCGCACGCAGTACTTCGATGCACTGGTGGAAAGCCGGACCTTGCAGCCCGACGACGCCGACGGTATCGCGCGCAAGCTCGCTGAATCCAAACAGCATTACAATCGCGCGGCTGCCGCGCTCGGCCTGGAGCTGCTGCCATGAGAATTGCGTTCGCAATCGCCACGCTTGCGCTGCTGGCGGCAGGCAAGGCAAGCACGGCCGAGCCGGAAGCTGGCATCACGAGTCAATCGCAGATCGAGCAGGCGCTTGAGCCCCAGCCGAAGACGCGCGGGTTGCGCCTTCGCGCCACGAGCGAGAACAGCAAGTCGGGAGAGGGCATTGCGGTGGCCGCGCCAGTAGACGACGGCAAGATCGACCTCAATGTACCTTTCGGTCTGAACTCTGCCGAGCTCGGTCCCCAGGCCGTCGTGCAGCTCGAACAGCTGCAGCAGGCGCTAAAGTCGTCGGCGCTGGCGCAGAGCCGGTTCCTGATCGCAGGTCACACCGATGCCAAGGGCGATGCGAGGCGCAACCAGGATCTGTCACTGCGACGGGCAAAGGCCGTGACCACTTACCTCATCGCGCGCGGTGTCGACGCAACGCATCTGCAGGCCGAGGGCCAGGGGGAGAGTCAGCTCCTCACGCCGGACGATCCGGAGAACGGCGTAAACAGGCGAGTCGAGATTCGCAACCTGGGAGGAACGCAGTGAAACGAGTCATTTTATGGAGTGCGTTGCTGCTGTCCGGTGTGGTACAGGCCGAACAGCGTGCGCTGCTCGTGGGTGTCGGTCAATATGTTACGCCGAACATCGACCTCCCGGCGATCGAGCTCGACCTCGAGCGCATGCACGATACCCTCATCCGCATGGGATTTGCCGATAACCAGATCCGCACGCTGCTCGACAGCGAAGCGACGTCCGCAAACGTGATCGCCAGTTTCGGCAGCTGGCTCAAGGATGGCGTGAAGAGCGATGACCGCGTGGTGTTCTACTTCACCGGGCACGGCAGCAACATCCCCGATGCGGACGGTGACGAGAAGGATGGCGTCGACGAAGTCCTGATCACGCACGACATGGTGCGCGGCACAGTCAAGGGCAAACGCACGCTGCTGAACGTCGTTTCGGACGACAAGCTTGCGACGATGCTCGCCGCGATACCCAGCCGCAACATCTGGGTCATCGTCGACTCGTGCCACTCGGGCACGGTGACGCGTTCCTTCTCGCTCGACAATCGCAGTCTTGGCAGCGAACCCGTGTTCGTGAAATCGTATACCTGGTCCGGAATGCCTGAGAACAAGAAGTCGATGTTCAATACGCGTGACGTGAAGGGGGGATCGAAGCTCAACTACGTGTCCATCTCCGCCGCGGCTGACAATGAACAAGCCATCGGCACTTCCAAGGGTGGCGTGTTCACCATCGGTCTCACCGAAGCAATCAAGCGCCTGTCGGACGCTGGCAAGGAGATCACGGTGAACGAACTGCGCACGGAGACGACGCAGTACATCAGCACGAAAGTCGACAAGGAAGACGCGCATCACCCGCAGGTCGCCGGCAATCCGGATCTGGCAGGCGGCAAGCTCAACATCATCGCCGCGAAGCTCGCGACGCCTGCTGGGGTCGCAGCAGCTGCGCTCGCGGGACCGAATCGCAAGCGGCTGCTCGATCTGGCGAACGTGCAGTCGCGCCACTTCGACATCTCCAGCGCCGCATTGAAGTATAACCTCGACGACTCGCTGAAATTCGCCATCAACCTGCCAGCCGCCGGCTACCTCAATATCGTCACTGTCGATGCACAGGACAACGCGACCGTTGTGTTTCCGAACCGCCACCAGGAGGACAATGCGGTGAAGCCGGGGGCGTTCGAGCTGCCTGCCAGGCAGATGGATTTCGAGATCCTCGCCGCCGAGCCGCTCGGCCCGACGCTGGTGGTGGCCTTCCTCAGCAGCGAGCCGATCAACTTCTATCGCGAGACCCTCGATAGTCGCGACAAGGACGGCAACATCAACGTTGATTTTCCCACGCTATCGCACACCGCTACGCGAGCGATTCGCGTGGCCCAGAAACGCAAGGACATCTATTCGGGCCAGATCGAGCTCGAGATACTCGGCAATTTGCCGTCCCGCAACTGATGGCCACCCGACTGCTGTTTGCGACGCCGCTGTATACGGCGGCATTGCTGCGCGCACCCGCTGGCAGCACGCTGAAAGCCCGGCTGTTGCGCGAGTGTCTGCAGCTTCGTGAAGACGATCACGCGGGACGTGCCTGGTCCCGGCAGAACTACCGCGGGGGCTTCACCTCGTATAGTTCCGCCCATCGCATGCACGAACGCTCGCCGGTTTTCGCGGAGCTGCAGCGGCGCATCGATCCGCACGTGAGCAAGCTCGCGCGCACGCTGGCTTTCGACTTGCGTGGACGCAAGCTCACGATGACCGACTGCTGGGTGAACATCATGCCGGAGCAGGTCGCGCACAGCATGCATCTGCATCCGCTGGCGACGATCAGCGGCACGTACTACGTCAAAGTGCCACCGCGCAGCGCCGGTCTGAAGTTCGAAGACCCGCGACTGGAACGCTTCATGGCGGCGCCGCCGCGCAAGCGCAATCTGCCGTGGTACACCGTGCCGGCGCGCGCCGGCAGCATCGTGCTGTTCGAGAGTTGGCTGCGCCACGAAGTGCCTGCCAACCAGTCACGCGGCGAGCGGATCAGCGTCAGCTTCAACTACGGTTGGTTCTGAAGCTCATTTCGCGACGGCGCACGCGCGCGCGTTGGCGAGCTGCTCGCGGTATTCGGCGACGGAGATGATCCGTCGCGCGCGCTGGTCCCAGAGTATGCAGCGCAAAGCCTTGTGGATCTGCGACAGCCGGATGCGCGTCACGCCCGTGAACAGCTGCGCGTTCTCGTTGTGACAAGCTACGAGGCGATAGTTCGGGATCGCAGCGGAAATGTGATGCACATGGTGGTAACCGATGTTGGCGGTGAACCAGTTCAACCATGCGGGCAGGATCAGAAAGCTGGTGCCTTCCATTGCGCCAGTGTGCGAATTCCATTGGGCGGTGCTGCTCGCGTAGGAATGCTCGAAATTGTGTTGCACGGTGAACAGGATGATGCCTGCGCCACCGGCCAGCGACACGCTCAGAAGATAAATGGTGAAGAAATGCGCGGGATCGATGAGCCAGCACATGAGTGCCCAGACGCTCAACAGTACGGCGTTATTCCAGAACATGTGCCAGTACTCTCGTCCCGATTTCCAGTAGGGCGTCCGAAATGCGTGCGCGGGTCTGCGCGCAACTACGTGGCCCAGGAAACCCAGGCTACCTTTAAGCCACGTGAAGCGCGGGTTGAAGATCAGGTAGACGAAGCCGGCAAACGGAGCCATCAAGATGCTGCGCAACCGTCGATAGCGATTCTGCTGCGTGACGCTGAGTGCGGCATATTCATCGACGGTAAGCGTGGTGAGCGGGCCGCGATATTTTTCCCAGTCACCGTTGGTGCGGTGATGGAAGTCGTGATGCTGCGACCACACGTATTGAGGCATGCCGGAAATCACGCCGAAGACGAACCCCGCGGAACGGTTGAGCCAGCGGCTGCGACACAGACTGCCATGACCGCATTCGTGCAGCAGCGCGAACACGCGCAGGTTGAAGAGCGCGATCAGCGCAATGAGCGCGGCGGTGAGCCACAGGGAAATCTCCACGCTGTGCACGGCAGCCCACCAGAGCGCCGCGAGCGGAATGAGGGTACTCCCCACCTGGAGGAGCCCGCGAAAATTGGTCGGTTGGGAATAGCGACGAATGAGCGCACGCTGCTGTTCCTTCATCCTCTCCCCAGCGCTCATCTTGCCCCCTGAGGCGCCGCTTCTGTCCAGCGGACGGTCGGGAGACATTACCCTAAGTTAACCGGACGAAGGTAGCAATTACCCATGTCAGCCGTCCAGCGGACGCCTGATAGCGTCCTCGAGATTCGTCATCACCTCCCGCGCATCAAATGCACGACGATTCGAGGCTGGCTTGGCACCCTTGCGGATGATGATCTCTGCGCTGGCCTCATAGCGGTTGACCGTCCGGACATCCACGGTCTGATCCCAGAATGGACCTCGTCCGTACGGATCCCAGGTGCGCCAGCCGAAGCGCGGATCCTGATAGCGCCAGGTCGGACCCCAGTAGCCGTAGCGTCCGGGGCCGAAAGGCCGGTCGACGTAGGTGTCCGTCTTGCGCTGCGTACCGCGACGCGCCACGACGAACCAGTCGGCCTTCTGCTGCACGGTGAGTTCCGCAGCGCGGTAGAGAAGGTAGTTCTCCACCGTCTGCCGTGAGGTCAGACTGTTGCCCTGGAAGCTCACCCGAAAACGATTGGAATCGATACGGCGCGAGCTGTACCCGTTGCCGTCGCCACTTGCGCCGGCAGGCTTGTACGGAGTGGGCGTTGCGCAGGCTGCGATCAAGGCGCACGTCACGAGGGTTGCGAGATTCAGCAGACGTCGGGTGTTCATGCAAGCACCTTGCGCCAGCGGCGCGTTGAAAACAGGCGGCGCAATGAACAGCGCGTCGTAGGTTGGGACCCGCAGTTGCGCGGCGAGTTCCCGCGAGCGGCGCTTCGCGATGCGGGTTGCGCAAGGATTTCGGCTACTGTAAACCGCGGGCGGCCGAAGGGCGGGCTTTTCTTCGACATGATGATGCAGTCGATCGTGGCGATCCTGTTTGACGGCTGCTACGCGCAGACCCGCTGGCACATCATCATGCGCACCGGTAACAGCCGTCGGTTGTTATCTCCATGTCGCTGCGTGGCAGCCGGAATTCATGGACGTCGCCAGGTTGTGTTGCGCCTTTCTTGCCGAGTGCCGCGTCCACTTTCGACCAGTCAATTTCTGAGCCAGAATGTGTGGCGGCGGCAGTCAGGAAATAGCAGCGAGAATCAGCAGGCGTGCGGTGATGATCAGTTCACCGTGGGTGAGGGGTGGAGCGCGTCGATACCAGCATGCACCGAAAGCTGCGACCACGTGCTACGGGCATTGCCACAGGAATGTACTGGAACGCAGTGCAACAATCAGTTTTGCATGCGAAAGAACCAGTGCCAGCGCCTGCTGTCATTGGCGTGAACGTCGCGATAAACTCGACCGGTGCGTCGTGTAATTCCCATCATTGGTGCTCTGCTGCTGTGCCTGTCGCTCGTTCTGATGCCTCTGGCGACCGCGACATCCCATGCTCATTTGGGGAGTGAGGCTTCCAGTGACGGCATCGTGGCCCACGGTGGCCATGTCCACAGTAGCCACGACGATGGCGTAGTGGACCTGTCGAGCAGTCTCGCGGCCGCATCGGCCACGCTCACGCATTCGAGTTTCCTGCCTCTTTTGGTGCTCCTGTTTGGGGGACTGGCCGTCACCTGGGGATTGCGTGACTTCGACCCCAAAGGCCGACCCGGGTTTTCCTACACTGAACCGATAACGGCTAGAGCCGTAATTCAGCCGCCTTCGCGCGGCCCTCCCGTCCTGCACTGATCGCTTAAGGGGTCACGGCTGCTTTGCCGTGACTGTTATTTTCAGCGCGATTTCATGCGGGCATTTATCCATGGCAACTCTGCGAACGCGATGGCTTGCTGCGTCGGCCGTCTGTGCACTGGGCGGTACGACGGGCATTGTCAACGGGGGCGAGGACTCTTCGATCACCCTTACAACGGTGATCGAAAGGACTCTTGCCGCCAATCCGGAACTCGACGTGCTTCGATTTCAACGCGAAGCGCGCCAAGGTCAGTTGCAGCAGACGCAGGCGCGTATGCGGCCTGAAATCAATGCGGCCGTCGAGAATTTTCTGGGCTCCGGGGAGCGCAGTGGCATTTCCGCTTCGGAAACCACACTGAGCCTGGGTCTGATTCTCGAGCGTGGTGCACGCGCGCGCAGAATCGCCGTCGCCGAGGCTGGTACCGAACAAGCGGAAGTTGAAACTCGTATCAGACGGCTGGATCTTGCAGCGGAGGCCGCCCGTCGATTTGTGACAGTGCTGCAGGGGCAGTCGATTCTCACGAGCACGCGTGAAGGCACGAGACTTTTTGAGGAGACTGCGAAAGCTGTCGCGCAGCAGGTTGCGGCAGCCAGAGCACCAGATGCGGAACAAGCGCGTGCAGAAGCACAGCTTGCGCTCAGTCGCCTGACGGAAGAACAAGCCGAACACGAGCTCGCCTCCGCGAAAATCCGGCTCACCGTCATGTGGGGCGCGATGGCACCCGATTTTGCAACGGCCGCGGGGGATCTGGATCCGCCGCCGAAGCTCGTGACCTACGAGGAAGCCCGCAATGGCCTCGAGCGCAATGGCGACCTCGTCCGCCTGTTGTCGGAAAAGCGACTGCGAGAAGCGGAAGTACACCTTGCAGCAATGAAATCCAGGCCGCCCTGGCGCATCTCGGCGGGCGTAAGGCATTTCGAAAACGACGGCGATGATGCCTTGGTCCTGGGACTATCGATACCGCTGGCCTCGCGCGAACTGGCGGAAGGCGCATCGCGCGAGGCTCGCGCGCGGGTTGCCGAAGTCGATGCACGCTCGCGCGCATTGCGACTTGCGCTCGAGGCGGAGTTCTACGCGCTGTACCAGGACCTGAACCACAAATACACCGAGCTGGAAACCCTGGACAAGGAAGTGCTGCCGCGCATCGGGCAAGCCGCCCAGCAGACACGCTACGCGTACGACCGCGGTCGCTATGGCTATGTGGAGCTGGTAGCAGCGCAAAGAGAGCTTCTCGAGGCACGTTTGTCCAGACTGGCGACGCTGGCGCAACTGCACCAGCACCGCATCGAGATCGAGCGCCTTATCGGTAGCCCCTTGGGAGGGCATTAGACATGCGTCCGAAAATATTCTGTTGGACGATCCTGCTCGCCACTGCGGCCGCTATTGCAGGCTGTTCGCGCGAAGAAACCAGTGCGTCTGGCCCCGCCGGAGTCCATGGAAACGCTGCGCCAGAAGCAGCAACGGGACCACATAACGGACGGTTGTTCGCG
>JBDSRN010000204.1:0-2984 GCA_039929265.1 Steroidobacteraceae bacterium
GCTCAATCGCTGGCGCATGGCGACTTGCTGGCACGCCGCCATGCGGTAGCACTGGCGCTGTCCCGTTACGACGATCCAAAGCAGATGCCGGTCCTGCGGCTCCGAGTCCGCACTACTCAAGCAGCTCCTTTCAGTCGTTCTCCGAAATGCAAATTCTCCGGCTCGGCCGACGGAGGATTCTCGGTCTGACGTTGGGGAAAATGTGCGGCCACTGGTGACGAGGGCGCTTCGCAACGTGCGCACACCGTATCGTAAGCGGCCGGGGAACACACCCACCCGCATGGTGTCGGATCAGTGGACACGCGTGGCGTTGGCCGGCTTCCAGACGTGCGGCAGCAGTTCCTCGAGACGATGCTCGGGCGTGAGCGGCAGGCGCTCGAGCACGTCGCGCAGGTACGCATAAGGGTCGTGGCCGTTGAGCCGGGCGCTCTGGATCAGGCTCATCACGACCGCCGCCCGACGACCGGCGCGTGCAGAGCCTGCGAACAGCCAGTTGTTGCGCCCGAGTGCGATCGGGCGGATGCGGTTCTCGACCCAGTTGTTGTCGATCGGCAGATCGCCGTCGTCCAGGTAGCGCGTCAGCGCTTCCCAGCGCCGCAGGTTGTAGCCGATCGCCTTCGCGGTAGCCGAGCCTTCTGGCACCTGCGCGAGCTTACGCTCGAGCCAGGCGTGGAGCGCTTCGGCGACGGGTTTTGCCTTGCGCTGTCGCAGTTCCCGCCGGCCTGCTGCATCGAGCGCGAGTTCCTTTGCCTCGCGCTCGACGCCGTAGAGCGCGCCGTAGAGCTCGAGCGCCTCGGCGGCGATCTCGCTCTGATGGTTCACATGCAGTGCGTGGAACTTGCGACGCGCGTGCGCCAGGCACCCGACCTCGGTCACGCCGCCGCGGAACAGCGCGTCATAGCCTCCGTAGTCGTCGCAGACGAGCGCGCCTTTCCAGTCGCCGAGGAACGCTCGCGCATGCTCGCCGCCGCGGCCTTCGGCGAAGTCGTAGACGACCAACTGCTGCGGGTCGAAGGTCGTCGTCCCGTAAGCCCAGAGGTAGCTGCGGTGCGTGCGTGTCAGGCCCGGCTTGAGCATCGGCAGCGGCGTCTCGTCGGCATGCAGCACCGAACGCTTGAGCAGCAGCGCCTTCATCGCCTCATACAGTGGCGTGAGCTTCACGCCGCTGATGCCGACCCACTGGCCCTGCGTCGAGCGCGGGATCGGGAAGCCGGCTCGGCCGAAGATCTCTTCCTGACGGTACAAGGGTTGGTGATCGGCGTACTTCGCCACCAGCACCTGCGCGAGCAGCGCCGAGGTCGGGATGCCCTTGTCGATCACCTGTGGCGGTACCGGTGCCTGGATCAGCGTCTCGCAGCGCTCGCAGACCCACTTGCCGCGGATGTGCCGCTCGACCTGCAGGATGCCGGGGATGAAGTCGAGCTTCTCGCTGACGTCCTCGCCGATGCGCTTGAGTGCGCAGCCGCAGCCACAGACCGTCGAGTCAGGTTCATGGCGGATCTCGATCCGCGGCAGCTCCTTCGGTAGCGCCGCGCGCCTCGGGATACCCTTCGGTCGATCCGCCGGGGCGGCCTTCATCTCCTCCAGCTCGGTCGCGATCGCCTCGAGATCCTCGTCGATCGACTCCTCGAGGAGGCTTCTCTGCAGACCTTCTACCTGCTCGCTGCGCTTGCCGAACGTCCAGCGCCGCAGCGTCGCCATCTCGTGCGTCAGCTGCGCGATCTTCAGATCGCGATGCTTGATCGCATTCTCTTTCTGCGCGAGCATCGCCGCGAGCGCCGGGTTGAGCTTCATCAGCTCCTCGACACTCATCTGCGCGACGTTCGGTAGCAACATGGCGCCAGTATACAGGGTCGCGCGATGCCAAGCTCCAAAAACGCCTATATTCAAAGCACTTCAGAGCACGCGGATCGTCGCGAGATCCCCGAGTCGTTGCCATGGCAAGCCGACCACCAATGCGCGCAGCTGCTCATGGCTCAACGCCACTGTCGTGCCGCTCGCGCTCGTCGCCCAGACGAACTGCCCTCGGTGCAGGCGGCGCGCGCAGAGCCACAGGCCGAAGCCATCGTGCACCAGAACCTTCATCCGACTCGCGCGTCGGTTCGCAAAGAGATACGCGTGATGTGCTCTGGCCGCACCGAACACATTCACGACTCGCGCGAGCGCCGTGTCGGTGCCGGCACGCATGTCGAGCGGCTCGACTGCGAGCCAGGCCTGATCAATCCGGATCAACCGAGCAGTTCCCGCAGCCAGCTCGCACAGGCGCCCGCAGCCGTCGCCGGCCACTCGATCGTGATCCGAGATCTTCCCTTGCGGATATGCACCCGGATCGGACGCTCTGCCAACGTCGACGTCGACTCCGCCCGGGACTCAAGCTTCAACGGTACGAAGGTCACAGGCGCAAGCGGCGATTCCGCTACTGCCAGCGTCTTCGGGATCGCGGACCTCGTGCGAGCTTTCTTGATCCAGGTTCTCAGCAGGTTCGCATTCAGTTGCCGCTCGAGCGCGACTGCGGCAACCGAGGCGCCCGGCTCCCGGCAGGCCGCAATGGCGGCCGCCTTGAACGCCGGCGTATGCCGACGACGTCGACGCATCTCTCGAGGCGGCATAAGTGTCCACTTCAGGTTAAGTGGACACTATCCTCACGCTAGCGAACGCGGCACGGTAGATGACTTCGCCAGCCGCTTACGAAACAGGGAGCAGCACGCCGTCTGCATTCAGAATCGACGGACCGTTATTGTTCAATGGAAACTCCCTTCCTTCCTCTAGAAGCACAGGTTGGCGCGTGGCGGTGTCAGTTCATGAGATCCGCAGCAATCAAGCCACTATCGCTTCATGACTCCCGGTCCGGCCAGCGCAGCGCTCACAGGAGAGTGTTGAACACACGGGCCCTGCTTCAATCTCGTCATACTGGGCGGCCACCGAATAGCCACCCCGCGTCGCAAGATAGATCTCCCACAGGCAAGTAAAGGTGCGAGGCGATG
>JBDSRN010000205.1:0-18168 GCA_039929265.1 Steroidobacteraceae bacterium
CTATGCCCTTCGCAATCAACCTTACCTCGACGATCTCACCGGCAATCGGCGGCGTCAGTCCGACAGGCTGCTAGCGCGCAGGGAACAGCGCGCTGTAGCGATAATCCGGCAGTTCAAACTGCCGGCCGGCGGTACGCGCGGCGAGTTCGCTCGCCTCGCGATGAACCCTCGGCTCCGCGCCTTCGCGCGCGTGCGCACTCACCGTGATGAAGCCGCGAGTTGCAGTCTGGGCCGACAATTCCACGATCATCCCGTCCTTTGTCTCGATGCTCAGTTGCGCATTGCCGGACGACGCGCTCGTGGCCCGCACGTCATCGAACCCGAAACCCGCGAACGATGGGTCGGGAGGCGGCACCTGTGCCTTCTTCAGCGTTGCGGGCGCGGGCTTGCGCGTGACCGACTTGATGCGTTCCGGCGGCAGATCGAAGAGCTGGTGGTCGAGCCAGCTTGCCGGCTGCGCGTTGAGCGTGAGCTGCGGGGTGGCAAGCACGCTGCCGGCCTGATCGGGCACGCGCACGAAGCTGGTGTTGCTGCCGCCGGCGCGACCGATGATCAGGCGGCGGGTGCTCGTGCCCGAGCGGATCTCCAGCAGCGTGCCGCGCGCCTCGGCGTGGTTCGGTTCGTCGAGCCCGAGCGCGGGATAGTTGTCCGGATCGCGCGTCTTCTGCTCCACCACGGCGAGGGCCGCGCAGTCGAGCAGCAGCCTGCGCAGCTTCACAAGGTCGGCACGGTAGCTGCGTTCCACAACCTGCCACTCGGTGCTGTCCAGGCGCCTGAGCGTGGCCACGGTGCCATCGCCGCGCGCGATGCGGATCTCGCTGACGTCGTTGAGGCCCGTGGCAAAGCCGGGCAGTACCAGCGCACCGGTGAGGGTAGCGCGGGGGAGTTGGCGCTGCGCACTCAGCCACAGCGCGCAACCGATCACGAGCAATGCCAGCCCCCCGAAGATGCTGACGCCCAGGCGGCTCATGCGCGCGTGTGGCGCCGTCGACGGCGCAGTCGCGCCACCAATGCGAGTGCGATCACCAGAACAAGAGGAAATACTATGATATTCAATATCTTGACAATTTTTCCTAGATTCTCTATATCTTGATTCAGATTGAGTCGCACGGCGCGCAGTTCGCGCCGGATCGCCGTTTTGCGCTGCTGGAAGCTGTCCAGTTCCTGTTGCTGTTCAGCGGTGAGAATGAGTTCGCGCGCCGCCTGATCGGGTCGCTGCGCCTGCAGCGCGCTGAGCTTGTCTTCCGTCTGCTGGAGCTGCTCTTCCAGCTCCTTTTCCTTCGTGCGGAACCGGTCCTCGGCGGCACGTCGCAGCGACTCGACGGTGTCGAAAGGACGCGAGAAACTCGCGCGCCCCCGCACGCTGATGAGGTCGCTGCTGCCGGCGAGATTGTCGAGCGCATTCCAGACGAGATCGCCGTTGTTGGCGAATGCCTGCGCGACGCGCTGACCGAAAAAATTCTCTTCGCGCACCCACAGGTAATTGCTCAGCAGGTCGGTATCCGCAACGACGATCGCATTCATCGGTTGCTGCGTGGTGCCCGTGATGCGCGCCGCGAGCGTGAAGCGCTCGCCGGTGGGGCGAAAGCCATCGCGCAACGTCGCCGGGTCCATCAGCATTGCGAATCGCGCCACGGGAATGAGCGCGCTCTGCTTGCCGGTCTGCAGCAGCGGGGTGAACTGATATGGCGATCCGGCGCGCGCCTTCAGGCTGCCGGCACTGGCCAGGTTGATGCTGGAAAGGCCCGCGGTGATAATTTCGTCCTGCGCGAAGGCACCCGCGTCGAGGCCAAGGATTCCAAGATGGCGCGTGCCGACGCCATTGGGACCTGCGCTGACGACCAGCGCATGCTCCGCGTCGCCGACGACGTTCTGCGTGTCGAATTCGATCCCGAGATTCTGCAGCAGCCCTTCGGCGTGCGAAGCGCGGTCAGTTGCTGCGCCGGGAATCATTGCCTCCTGCGATGCGGGCGGTGGAGTCGGATCCTGCTCCGCGAGTGGATCCACGAATAGCAGCAGCTTGCCGCCCTTGCGGAGGTACTGCTTGATCGCATCCTGCAGGCCGTCACTCAGGTTCTTCGGATGCACCAGGGTGAGCACGTCGATGTCGGCATCGATGCTCGTCACGGTGAGCTCGAGGCGCCGCAGCGTGAACAGCTGCTCGGTTTGCGTGACGACCGCCCAGGGTTCCTGCGCGGCACCCGTGCGGGGATCGCTGCCCCCGTCCATCGGCAGGCTCGACAGCCAGCCCACGACCGGCTTCTTCGAATTGCCGAGCTGCTGGATCAGCTTCACCACGTCATATTCGAGGAACTGCTCCTTCGCCGGATCGAAGAACTCGATCATCGCGCGACCATCGGTGGAGTTCGTGCCGGCAAGCCCGAAGTACAGGGGTTGCGTGCCGTTGCCCGTGGGTACCGACTTGATGCCGAACTCGGCGGCGCGATCCTCCTCATCGGAGAACGCCTGTGGATCGATGCGCGACAGTCGGATCTTGCCGTCCGATGCGTTGGCCAGTTCCTGCAGGAACTCCCGCACGCGCGTACCGTAGGTCTGGATCGCGGGATAACCTGAGGCGGCGCGCTCGCTGTAGAAGAAGTACAGGTTGATTGGCTCCTTCAGGCTCCCGAGGATGCGCTGGGTACCGGGGGCCGTGGTATACAGCCCGCTCGCGGTAAGGTCGATGCGTGTCCCGCGCAGCAACTGGTTCGCGAGCACCGTGAGACCGACGAACAGCACGAACAGCGCGATCAACGCGGCGACGCCGAGGCCTTTGCGCGGGTTCACGCTCATTCCGAGCGCCGCAGGTCGAGCACCAGCGCCGTTGCTGCGAGGAATGTCGCGATGAGCAGGGCGAAGTACAGCAGGTCGCGCAGATCGATCACGCCCTTGCGTATGGATTCGAAGTGCGCGAGGAACGAGAGCGAGGCGATCGCATCGAGCAGCTCCTGTGGCGCCCAGCCGCGGAACGCGTCGAGCACCAAAGGAAAGCCCGCGAGCAGGAACAGGAAGCACGCGACCACGGCGAGGATGAAAGCGATCACCTGGTTGCGCGTGAGCGCCGACATGCACGAGCCGATCGCGAGGAAGCCGCCCGCCATCAGCGTGCTGCCGATGTACGCGGCGAAGATCACGCCGTTGTCGGGCGCGCCAAGGTAGTTGACCGTGATCCAGATCGGAAAGGTGAGGGCGAGCGCGAGGGTCGTGAACAGCCAGGCCGCGGTGAACTTGCCCAGCACCGCCTGCCACAGCCAGATCGGCTGCGTGAGCAGCAGTTCGATGCTGCCGGACTTGCGCTCTTCTGCCCACAGCCGCATGGAGACCGACGGCACCAGGAACAGATACAGCCACGGGTGGTAGGCGAAGAACGGCGTGAGGTCCGCCTGGCCGCGCTCGTAGAGGTTGCCGAGGTTGAAGGTAAGCAGCGCCGCGACAACGAGAAACAGGAGGATGAACACGTACGCGAGCGGCGTCGCGAAGTAGCTCGCAAGCTCGCGGCGCGCGATCGTGATGACTGCACTCATGTCGTCACTGCCCGGAATATGTCTTCGAGGCGACCGGATTGCGCACGCGCGGCGAGACCCTGCGGCGTGTCGTCGAGCACGATAGTGCCGCGCGCGATGATGATCGCACGTGTGCACACCGCCTCGACCTCCTCGAGGATGTGCGTGGAGATGATGATGATCTTGTCGCGCGCCATGCCATTGATGAGCGTGCGCACTTCGTGCTTCTGATTCGGATCGAGACCGTCGGTGGGCTCATCGAGCACCAGTGCCGGTGGATCGTGCAGTATCGCCTGCGCGAGACCCACGCGGCGACGAAAGCCTTTGGACAAGGTGTCGATCGTCTGGCCCAGCACCTCGCCGAGGGCGAGCTGGCCTATCACGAAATCGAGGCGTGCCCTGCGCACGGTGCCGCGCAGTCGACGCAGGTCGGCGATGAAGGCGAGGAAATCACCGACGCTCATCTCGCCGTAGCTGGGCGCTCCTTCGGGCAGGTAGCCGAGGGCCGCCCGTGCCTTGCGTGGCTGAGTCTGCACGTCGTAGCCACAGATGCTGGCGCTGCCGCTGCTGGCGGTGATGAATCCCGCGAGCATGCGCATGGTTGTCGTCTTGCCTGCGCCGTTCGGGCCGAGAAAGCCGAGTACCTCGCCGGGCTGAACCTCGAAGCTCAGCTCGTTGACCGCCGCCAGCGATCCGTAATGCTTGGTGAGTCGTTCCGTTCTTATCATGTCGCTGAGGGTTGACGCGCAGGCCCGGGGAAAGTTCCGGACCGGCGCACCATAACTCAACTCACGCGTGTCAGGCGACTCGCCCGGCACGACGCATCACATGACGGTCTTGCTGCCAACGTTGGACATCGGACCCTCGACGCCGCCGCTGGTGTAAGCGGTGATCCCGAAATAGTGCGTGCCCGACGCGAGGTTCGCGATCACGTAACTCGTCAGACCCGCGTTGCTGATCGTCACCTGATTGGTCATCGAGCCGGCGCTTGCCCCGTAATAGATGCGATAGCCCGCGAGATTGCTCAGGGCGGAACCGTCGGAGTTCTGTGTCGGCGGCGTCCAGGACAGCGTGGCGGAGCCCGAGGCGATCTGCACGACATTTATGCTGAACGCGGGCAGCGCGACGCTGCTGCTGCCGTCGCTCGCCGTGATGAGAATGTTGGCGTAGCTGCCGACCGCGCTCGCAGCGGGGGATCCCGTGAGCTTGCCGGTTGCCGCATCGAATGTCGCCCAGCTGGGTTTGCCGCTGATGCTGAACGTCAGCGCATCACCGTTGGGATCGCTCGCCGTTGGCTGGAAGCTGTAACTGCCCCCGACATTCGTGTTGCTCGCCGGAGAGCCGCTGATCACCGGGCTGCCATTGGCGCCGCCCTGCACGGTCAAGGTGAAGGCGGTGAGCGCGGAGGTCGCCTTGCCGTCGCTGACTGCGATCACGATGTTCGCATAGGAGCCGATCGCGTTTGCCGCTGGCGTGCCCGTGAGGGCGCCAGTGGATGTATTGAACGTTGCCCACGTCGGCTTGTTGGTGATGGAGTAGCCGAGCGCGTTGCCATCCGGATCGCTCGCGGTCGGCTTGAAGCTGTACGCCTGACCCACCGTCGCCGTCGCGATCGCGAGGCCCGCGATGCTGGGTGCGCGGTTCGCCGCGGCCTGCACGGTGACAGCGAAGGCGGGCAGCGCGGCGCTCGACTTGCCGTCGGTCACGCTGATCAGAATGTTCGAATAGGTCTTGGCGTTCGCCGTGCCCGGTGTGCCTGCCAGCGTGCCGGTCGTGGTGCTGAAGCTCGCCCATTCGGGCTTGTTCGCGATCGCGAAGGTGAGTGAAGCGGAGTCGGCGTCGGTAGCCGTCGCCTTGAAGCTGTACGCAGCGGCAACCGTCGCGGTCGTTGCCGGCGTGCCGCTGATGACCGGCGCGGCAGTACCGGGGACCGATACCGGCACCGAACCTTTCCTCGGACGCACGGCGATGCGGAACTTGTCGAGTGCCTTTTCGACCTTGCCGTCGGACACTGAAACAATGATGTCGGCGCTTTGGCCGACGTCGGCAACCGTCGGGCTGCCTTCCATTCTGCCGCTGGTCTTGTCGAATCTGGCCCACTGCGGCAGACCCTGCACCTGGAACATCAGCGGATCCCCATCGGCGTCCGTCGCGCTCGCCTGCATCTCGTACGGGTCGCCCTCATCAACTGTCTGGGCCGGATTGGCAGCGATCTGCGGCGCGCGATTGCCGTCGCTGCCCACGATCTCGAGGGGGGTGTTGCCATCGGGCTTGTCGGCACCTTCGCTCATGCAACCCGACGCCATCACTGCCGTTGCGACTGCGAGAAGAATCGAACCCGTGCCCTTGCCCAGTAAAGCTGCTTTCACGTTGCGCTCCTTACGATTTGCGCCAGATCGGTAGCCCCGCTATCTGTGTCCTGAGACCTTCAGACCGGAGGCTTTGCGTCCCCGCCTTTCGACGGGTTTGCCCTTGAGTTGCGTTGCTTCGCAACGCTGTCGAATCACATGATCGTCTTGCTCCCGATGTTCGAGATGCCGCTCTCGAGTCCGCCCGTTGTGTAGGCGGTGATGCCGAAGTAATGCGTGCCCGCGCGCAGATCCGCGATGGTGTAGGCAGTCAGCCCGGGATTGCTCACGTTGATGCTGTTGGTCAGCGAGTCCGCGCTGATGCCGTAGTAGATCCGGTAGCCCGCGAGGTTCAGTACGCCTGAGCCGTCGGTGTTCTGGGTGGGCGGCATCCACGTCAACGTGGCGGTGCCGGTTGCGGTGCCGACCTGCGCGACGGTGATCGAGAAAGCGGCAAGCGAAGTCTGGCTCGAGCCGCTGTTCGCGACGATCACGATGTTGCTGTACGTGCCGAGGTGTGCAGCCGTCGGCGTGCCGCTGAGTTTTCCGGTGGCGACATCGAAGTTCGCCCAGGCCGGCTTGTTCTGCACGGTGAAGGTCGCAGCACTTGCGCCGACGAGGCTTGGCGCGAAGCTGTAGGGCTGCCCTTCGGTGACCGTGGCAGTGCCCGACCCGGAGAGCGAGAGCGTCTGCGCGGTGCCGTTTCTAGAACTGTTCGATGTCGAACCCACCGGCGTCGTGCCCGTGGAGCCCGTAGCGGTCGACGACTCCGTGTCGCCGTTGCAGGCGCTGAGCAACGAGCTGCACAGCAGAATTCCTGCGAGAAAACCCTTTCGAATGTCTGCGAAACCCGGCATCACTAACCTCCTAAGTCCGATAGGGCTCCGGAGGGAAGGTCAGGATTCGGATGGCAGAGGCTGCGGAGATGCCTTCAGTCCTGAAGACATCACTTCGGCAGCCCCGCTATCTGTGTCCGTAGACCTTCAGACCGGAGGTTTTGCGTCCCCGCCTTTCGACGGGTTTGCCCTTGTACGTGCGGGGTGCAGTTAATTACGTAAGGGGAAGTCGCGCAACCTGTCGGTCGATCCAGACAGGTGTGTCAGATTCGTCCTACTGTAAAAAGCGCGAAGCGGAAGGTTTTGTGCGCATTCGGTCACAACTGCATCTTGCAAAGTTGACCGCGGGGCTGCGGGACGCTAAAGCGCGAAGGTATTGCGTTGTGTCGGGAACCGTCTTTTTGAGTCGAAACGTGCTGTGATACGCACTTCGGGAAATGTGCTGATTTTATTTTTGACGGCCCCTGTCCGGCCGTCGACGAGACGCGCGACGGCATTGACACCGGTAGAGCCGTGTCACAGCGGCGTCACCCAGACTGGACGACAATATATGACTTCAATTGCCCGAATCGCCCATTGATGATTCAACCTTTCGTTTACCGCCACGGCGTGATTGTCGCCTTGCTGGCGGCGCTGCAGGCTGCCCTGGCGCCGCTCATTGCCGCGAGTACGCTGTATCTCGTGTGCCGTTCCACGGGCACGGAATTCGACGCGGAATTCGCCACTTTGACGGTGCTGTCGCTGCTGCTCAGCAGCGTGCTGCTGCCGCCTTCATTGGGTGCCGCCGTAGGCATTGCGGTGTCACGCTGGTCGCTGGCAGTCAACATTCTCGCGCGCTGGGGCGTGCTGCTAAGCATCCTGTTCGCGATCGGCTACGCGGTGAAGACGTCAGAACATTTCTCGCGCCAGGTGGTGCTCACGTGGGCGGTGCTCACGCCGGTGCTGCTCATCTTGTCCACGCTCGCAATGCGCGAGGTCATTCGCCGGCTCACGATAGGGCCGGAAAATGCGCGCCTCGCGATCTTTGCCGGCTGCAACGACGTCAGCATGTCGCTGTGCGAGAAGCTGGCGAGCAATCCGGAAGCCGGTGTGCGTTGCGTCGGATTCTTCGATGACCGCAGCCTTGATCGCCTGAGTGCGACCCCGTCCGTGCAGTTGCTCGGCCGGCTGCCCGATCTTGCGGAGTACGTGAAGCAGCACCGCGTCGACATGATCTTCATCGCCCTGCCGGTGCGGCATGTACAGCGCGTGATGCACCTGCTCGACGATCTGCGCGACACGACTGCGTCGATCTACTACGTGCCGGACATCTTCGTGTTCGACCTCATCCAGGCACGCACCGGGGATTTTCTCGGCATTCCGGTGGTGGCGATGTGCGAGACGCCATTCCACGGCTATCGCGGCGCCGTCAAGCGGCTCATCGACATCGGAGTCAGTGCGCTCGGGTTGCTGGTGCTCGCGCCGCTGCTTGCAGCAATTGCGATCGCGGTACGCTGCTCGTCGCCAGGCCCCGCGATTTTCAAGCAACGTCGTTACGGTCTCGATGGTCGCGAGATCATCGTCTACAAATTTCGCAGCATGTCGGTGGCCGAGGACGGCGAACGCGTCACACAGGCGCAACGCGAAGACAGTCGCGTGACCCGGATCGGCAAACTGCTGCGCCGTTCCTCGCTTGACGAGTTGCCGCAGCTCATCAATGTCCTGCAAGGCACGATGAGCCTGGTCGGTCCCCGCCCGCACGCAGTGGCGCACAACGAGGAATACCGCAAGCTGATCAAGGGCTACATGGTCCGCCACAAGGTGTTGCCGGGCATCACCGGTCTTGCACAGGTAAGTGGCTGCCGGGGCGAGACCACTCGCATAGAGGACATGCAGAAACGCGTGAATTTCGATCTGGAGTACCTGCGCAACTGGTCGCCCGCGCTCGATCTGAAGATTCTGGCACTGACGGTGACCAAGGCATTCCGCGATGACAAGGCGTATTGAGCATGTCGCTCGCACTGTTCGCTGCGAGCAGCACCGTGGCAGTCGGCGTGCTCCTGACCGTGCTGTGGTTGCGCTGGAGCTTCGTCACGGAGGACTGCTGGTCGATCGACTTTCTCTCCGGGCGCGAACCGCTTGCGCTCGCTGCGCGTGCAGCCGGTGCAGCCCCTGCAATCACCGCCGCCTTCGTCACCGACATCCGGGCCGGCTTCGTTGCCGATCCGTTTCTCGTGCGCACGGCGGGACGCTGGCATCTGTTCTTCGAGGCCTACGAGATGCCGGCACGGCGCGGCATCCTCGCCTGTGCGAGCAGCAGCGACGGCCGGGCATGGACCTATGGCGGTACCGTGCTGCGCGAGCCGTTTCATCTGTCTTATCCACAAGTCGTGGAAGCCGACGGGAACTGGTACATGCTCCCCGAGACGGGGGCGGCGGGTGCAGTGCGGCTGTATCGCGCCGTCGAGTTCCCGCGTCGCTGGGAGTTCGTGCGCGAGCTGGTCGGTACGGCACTGTACGACCCGACGCTCGTGCAGCACGAAGGCCGCTGGTGGCTGTTCGCGAGCGACACTGCCCATTGCCTGCATCTGTACGGCGCCAACCGCCTGGAAGGGCCTTGGACGGAACATCCTGCGAGCCCCGTGGTGCGGCGCGACCCGAAGCGCGCCCGGCCAGCAGGCCGGATATTGCGGCTCGACGGTCGCCTGCTGCGATTCGCTCAGGACGGCGAGACGACCTACGGCTCGAGTGTGCGAGTATTGGCCATAATTCGTCTGGACGACACGGGTTACGAGGAGCGCGAGTTGCCTGACAGCCCTATATTGAGCGCGTCGGGACAGGGCTGGAATCGTGACGGCATGCATCACTTCGATGCGCAGCGCGGACCCGACGGGGAGTGGCTCGCCGCGGTGGACGGTAATCGCCGCCGCACCGAATGGAACTGGCGCGCGGGCGCCCGACGGCTCGAACGCTGCCTGAAGCAGTTCGCCGCTGGCCGTCGCACCGGATTTTCTTCTTGAGTGGAGGGGTACAGATGAGAAACATGATTGCCGGTCTGCTGCTGTTGCTGGGAGGAGTCGCCGTTCAGGCGCAGACACTTCCGGCCACGTCCGCCGCCACCACGGGCGACTATCGCCTGCAGGCAGGCGACCGCCTGCACGTCTCGGTCTGGAAAGAACTGGAGATGCAGAAGGAAATCATCATCGCGCCGGACGGACGGATTTCTTTCCCGCTCGCGGGTGAGATCAACGCGGCTGGTCGCTCCATCAGCGACGTGCGCAAGGACATCGAAACGCGCCTGAAGAAGTACATGCCGGATCCGGTCGTGACCGTGACGGTGCTGCAGATCGGAGGCAACGTCGCCTATGTCATCGGTCAGGTGCAGAAGCCGGGCGCAATCATCATGAACCCGCAGATCACCGTCCTGCAGGCGCTCGCCGTCGCGGGCGGCGGCACTCCCTTTGCCAAACTCGACAACACGATCGTCATTCGCGCCGGCAAGGTGATGCCGTTCCGCTATGGCCAGGTGAGCGAGGGGAAGAACCTGCAACAGAATGTGACGCTGGAGAGTGGCGATGTCATCGTTGTTCCGTAACTGCATGCCCATGAAACGCACCGTTGTCACCGCTGCCGTGGCCACCGCGCTGCTTGCCATGAGCGCCGCCCAGTCTGCGCAATACTTCTGGGAGCCCAGCGCCGAAGTGATCGCCGAGGGGTATACCAACCGCGACTTGCTGCCGGACAATTCCAAATCTTCCAGCAGCTCGTACGGCATCACTGCGGGCGGCCTGCTCGGGATCGCGACGCCGCGCTCCACCACCAGCATCGCACCGGCGGCCCGTTACCAGAAATATCCCGATCGTAACGATGCGTCGGACCTGGAAGGCGGGGTCGAATTCCTCTCCGGCTTCCGGACTCAGCGCAGCAGGTTCGAGGTTTCCGGCAGCCTGCAGCGCCGGGACGTGTACAACGCAGAGCTGGCCAATCCCCGCTTCAGCGACCTGAACCCAAGCGATCCGACTGCGCCCACCACCGGCCGTATCCAGGGTGTTGGCGAGACGCGTGACGCGTTCATCGTTCGTCCGCGCTACAGCCACGCGTTCACCGAGCGGTTCGATCTCGCCGTTCAGGCGGGTTACGAGAAGTACAAGTACAGCTCCGACGTCGTCACCGCGTTGCGCGACTACGACTACTGGACGGCCGGTCTGTACCCGAGCTGGGCGCTCTCGCGTCGTACCAGTCTCACTGGCAGCATTTACGCCGGTCGCTATGCGATCACCGACGACTCCATCAAGACCGATACGACAGGCGCCTCGATTGGCATCAAGCGCGAGCTGGCGCAGACGTTCACCTTCGAGATTTCGGCAGTCGTGGAACGCACGCAAACCGATCGTCTCCTGCAGCTCTCACCCGCCGGGGCGGCGCGATTCACCGAGTCGGACAGCTCTGTCGGCGGGCGCTTCAGCCTGTACCGCAAGGGTCAGGTATCGGATGCGCGCATCGACATCTCCCACCTGGTATCCCCCACGGGTGCGGGCGGTCTCTACGAGACCGACATGGCGCAACTTCAGTACGACCGGCGTCTCAGCCCGCGCCTGACCTTGCGCAGTGCGGCCATTTATTACTCCACCAGCGCGGTGTCTGCGTTCGACGCGGCCGGCGAGTCGGATTACATCAACGCCGAGCTCAGCCTCCGCTGGAATGTGACGCCAGCGTGGTACGTGTTTGGCGGATACCGGTATGTTTCGCAGGACGATAACGGGGCTAACGGCAGTGTGGACAACCACACCGCATTCGCTGGCCTCGGATACAAGGCGTTGAGCAGGCGCCAGTAGCGAGAACCAGGTCACATGTCGATGGGTGCAGGATGAGCGAGAAAGATTCGCCCGCGGGCGCAGGAGACTACGTTGCGTTGGTACGCCGGCGGTGGCTGCTGGTCGCAGTCATTTTGCCGCTCGCCGTATTCATCGCCATGTTGTTTGCCTACGGGCTGACCGCGAGCTACCGCTCCACCGCGACGCTGATCCTTGAAGCATCCTCGATCCAGGAAAAGCTCATCGCGACGACCGTCGCCAGTTATGCCGACCAGCAGATAGAGATCGTGCAGGGTCGCGTCATGGACGTCCCGACGCTCGAGCAGCTCATCCTGAAGACCGATTTGTATCCCTCGCATCCTGAGTGGAGCAAGAGCGACAAGGCACGGCAGATCCTGATGAACACGCAGATCGAACGAGTCGATCCCGTGACACTGGAGCCGCTGCAGAAATCGAGTGCGTTCTCGTTGCACTACGAAAACCCGAGTCCGGAGCTCGCGGCAAAGGGCGCCTCGGAACTCTCGCAGCTGTTCCTCACGTACCACCAGAAGGTGCGCAGCGAGGCGGCGCGCGACACGATTCAGGTGCTCGAGCAGCAGGCGGCCACGATCACCACGGATCTGCAGAAGGTCGATCAGGAAGTCTCGCAGCTCAAGGCACGCGTGGGTGATGCATTGCCGGACGCACGCGAGCGAAACCAGTCGGCGCGTGACCGGTCGGAGCGGGATCTCGAAAGCATCGAACGCGATGCGCGCAACGCTCAGGAACGCGAGTCACAACTGGAGATTCAGCTCTCCAGCCTGAGTCCGCGAATGATGACCCGCAGCGGCGATCTCACGGATCTTGCCACGGTGCGCGCACAGCTTGCCGAGGCGCAACAGAAGTACACGCCGGATCATCCGGACGTGAAACGACTGCAGCGTGCCATGGAAACGCTGATGGCTCAGAACGGCAAAGATGGCGTCGCCGGTGTGAAGGCCGACAATCCGGAGTATCTGCGCGTCGCGGGTCAGCTCGCCGCGGCGCGGCGCGAAGTCGTCGCGCTTCGCTCGAATGCGGAGCGAGCTCGCGCGCAGTACTACCAATACTCGGGGCTGATCAGCTCGGCGCCCGGTCTCGAGCGCCAGTATGCGGATCTCGAGCGCCGTCGCAGCGCGCTGCAGATACAGTTCCAGGACATTCAGGCGCGGCTCGGCGAAGCGCGGCTCGGCTCGCTCGTCGAGAGTGGCCAGCGCGGCGAGCGGTTCACGATGGTGTGGCCGCCGTGCGTGCCAGGTTCCGCAGTCTCGCCTAATCGCCTCGGCATCATTCTGCTTGGCCTTGTGCTGGGTCTGGCACTCAGTGCGGTGGTCCTCGCGGTTGCGGAAAGCGCCGACCCCAGCGTGCGCGGTCTGAAGGACGTCAATCTTGCGGGCAATTGGGGTGTCATCGGCACGGTGCCGGAAATCCTGGTAGCCGGTGACCTCAGGCTGCGCAGACGTAAGCTCGGCACCCTTGCGGTCTCCTATGCACTAGGCATTGCACTCATCGTGGGCGTGATGATGCGGGCAGACAGGATCAGTCGGGAGCTGAATGGGGCGGCACAGAAAGTGAGTTCGACGCAGGTGGAGACGCAGCGATGACCATCCAGCAAGCCATCGAGCGCGCCAAAGAATTGCGCAAGAGCCGCGAAGAGGCCACTGGCCGAGCCGTGGTGCGTGAGCCCGTCGCAGCGTCCGCGCGGACTGAGCGCCGCGTTCCTCCCAGCGCGGCGCGTGTCGCTGCGGCGCAGGCGGCCGACGAGGCTGCGCATCCCGCGGCAGCGCTGGCCTTCCCATTGCTGTCGCCGGATGCCGCAACGTGTGATCGAAATCGTGCACTGGTGGCGGCCGAGATTACGCCGATGACCTCCATCGCCCACGACGCGTACCGCATCATGCGCACACAACTGCGCACGAAAGCGGCCAAGAACGGCTGGCAGTCGTTCGCCGTGACCAGCGCTGGCCCCGGTGAGGGCAAGTCCACGACGGCCCTGAATCTGGCGCTCTCATTGGCGCGCGAAAAGCGTCAGAACGTCTTCCTGATCGATCTCGATCTGCGCAGCCCGAGCCTCGCGAGTTATTTGGGCGTCACTCCCGTCACCGAGATCGGCAGCGTGTTGTCGGGTGACGCCGATCCGCAGAATGCGTTCTTCTCGATCGGCGTGGAGCAACTCGCGGTTGCCGCCGGCACGCGCCATTTCGACAATTCCTCCGAGTTGCTCGCCGGTCCGGCACTCGACGAGCTGTTCGCGCACATCCGTTCGCTGGATCCCGGCGCGTTGACTATCGTCGACCTGCCGCCGATTCTGGCAACGGCCGACGCGCTCGTGATCGCGCCCAAGGTGTCGGCGACGGTTCTGGTGGTGTCGGAAGGCAAGACGCGCCGTGACGAGCTGCAGCGCGCCGGCGAAATGCTGGCGAGTCTGGAGATTGCCGGCGTCGTGCTCAACCGGTCGACGCAGGTTTCGAGCAGTTACTACGGCTATTACTGAGTCAGGACCGCCAGGGTAGGGGCCGTACGCCCGCGCGGCACAAATCTCCATGCCGCAATTCATCGTCATGTTCGTCATCGTCGCCACGATGCTGCTGGAGTGGACTGGCGAGAGCGGCCTTCTGCCATCCATCGTCAGGTTTGCCCCGGAACTCGGCGGCGGGTTGGCGTTGCTGTACGTCATCATCGAAGGCCGTACGACGCGCCTTCGATACGTCCGCAGTGTGTACTGGATTGTATTTTGCGGGTTCGTGCTGCATCTGCTGGCGGGTCTGTTCGCGAACCACGTCGAGCCAGGGCCGATCATCACCGGGCTGCGCTATTTTTTCCGTTCCATCCCGCTGTTCCTGCTGCCCGCGGTCTACGCCTTTTCCGAAAAGCAGATCAAGCAGCAGCTGACGCTCATCGTGGCGCTCTCGCTCCTACAGGTGCCGGTCACGCTGTACCAGCTGCTTTTCACCGACTCCACGGGTGATGGCATATACGGCACCATGTTGCAGACGAGTTTTCTCTCGCCTTTTCTGATCGCCGTTGCCTGTCTGCTCA
This sequence comes from Steroidobacteraceae bacterium, assembly GCA_039929265.1. GTDB lineage: Bacteria > Pseudomonadota > Gammaproteobacteria > Steroidobacterales > Steroidobacteraceae > ZC4RG30. The sequence goes on from JBDSRN010000205.1 coordinate 14,538, forward strand.
CCGCGTTTCGTATCGCGGGCCGCATCACCGTCATGCGTTACATGATTTTGCTGGGGCTGGTTGTGCTGCCCACGACCATCAACGAAACCAAGATCACTATGTTCCTTCTACCCGTCGGTCTCACCGTCGTGTGGGCGCTGGGCTCCCCCCCCGGCAAGCGAATGAAGAACACGGCCATCGCTGTCGGTCTATCCGGAGTGCTGCTCACCGGTTTCGTCACGATCTATGCAACCCTGCAATCTGGCTACGAGCGGGAAGGACGCGACGGCGTCGTCGACATATTCAAGTTCTTCTCCTCGGACCAGGTCGGCGGTTACCTCAAATCGAACGCCGGTATCGGCGCGGGTGAGTACGAGGTGGGGCGCGTCGACGCGTTCACGGTGCCGTTCCGGTTCGTGGCGCGCGACCCCGTCAAATTTTGGTTCGGGGTGGGCATGGGCAATGCTTCCATGTCGCCGCTCGGGACCAGTTTCCAGGGGCGCTATGCCGAGTTGTTCCGCAATTTCATGTCCTTCACGGCGGTGACCCTCGTCCTCGAGACAGGGCTCGGGGGCCTGCTGACCGCTATGCTGCTGGTGTTCCTCATCTTCCTGGACGCTCGCGTCGTCGCGGGGTCCGAGCCGTCGATCGAAAAGGCCATCGCGGTGGGATGGCTGGGTGTCTCCGCTCTGATGGCGATGCTGATCTTCTATTCGGACACGATCGTTTCGAGTCCGATTGCCTTTCTGTACTGGTATTTCTCGGGGCTCGTTGCAGCCAGGCGCATGCGCCTCGCGCTCGCCAAGGAAGACGCGGCGGTTGCTCGTACGGTTGGCGCAGATTGAGTCTCTACAGTACGCAGGGCGCCCGGCGGTCGCTGTTCAACACGGTCATCTATCGCGCGCTGTCGCAGATCAGTACCGTGCTGAGTTACGTCGTGCTCGTGCGCAGCACCGTCGAGGAGACCTTCGGCGTGATCAATCTGCTGTACGCGATCATTCCACTCATCAGCACGATCGGATCGCTAGGCCTGGATCCGGTGCTGCGGCGTTTTCAGCCCGAGTTCCTGCAGGGGGGCAATCTGACCAAGGCTGCCTGGTTACTTCGACGGGTTAGCAGCTACCGTTTCCTCACGAACCTGGCCATGATCGCGCTCATCCTGCTGCTGTGGCCATGGGTCGCCCCCTTCTTCGATCTCGGGCCTTATCGTTCGCAGTTCGCTGTCTTCGGCGTATTGATCCTTCTGCATTTCCAGGTGCTCCTGCTGCAGTACTCGATGTCGTCGTACATGCTGCATCATTTTGCCGTGGGTTCGGTAGCGGTGCTGTCGGTGGGCAAGCTGGTTGGTTATTCCCTCGTTGCGTGGTTCGCGACGCTCGACCTGAACGCGGCGATTGTGGTCGACCTGATCGCCTACTCGGCAGCGTACCTGCTGCTCCTGCGCGGCTTCCTGTTAACACAGCGTGAAGCAAGGCAAGCGCCGCCGATGCCCCTGCACGACGCACAGGACGCGCGTCGCATGCGGCGCTACGCCGCCTACAGCTACCTCAATGAAGCAGGCTCCGTCCTGCAGTACAACGAGACGGATCGGTTCTTCATCGCGGCGCTGATGAATTCCATAGCGGTCGCCAGCTATGCGTTCTACACGCGCCTCATGGACATGGCGACGAGCCTCATCCCTCAGCGCCTGTTCGACAACCTGGTGCAGCCGCTGTTTTTTGCAATTCCGCCGGCCGAAGCGGCGGAGAAACTCCCCCGGTATTTCAGTTTTCTCATCAACTTCAGCCTGCTGTACCAGCTGCCGTTGCTCACGTTTGCGGCCGTCTATCATCACGACCTCGTGCTCGTCGTGTTTGCGGGCAAGTACATCGAGTATTCTTATCTGCTTCCCCTGACCATTTTCTTTGCTACCGCTGACTGGGTCTTCTCGTCACCCATCCATCTGATTGCCCAGTACCGCGAACGCACCGGGCTCATCTTCCGCAGTCAGATGCTGGGCGTGTATCTGATCTTGGCAATGCTCACTCTCGTCCCGGTTCTGGGGTTGCTCGGCGCAGTGATCGCGAGCGGCACCTACCACATCGTTCGCAATGCATTCATGTGGTTCAAGATGCGCAATGATGCAATCTGGAAGAACTGGCGAGCGTCACTCGTTGCATCCGCATTGTTGTGGGGCACGACGGCAGCGCTCTGTCTGGCGCTCACGCACTTCACGCAGTGGTCACCCTTGGTCAACCTGGTGGTTGGCGCGCTAGTGTGTGGCACGGTCGCGCTGCTCTTCATGCGCACTTCTGTCATCAGCGAAGCGGACCGCCGGATCCTCGCGAATGTTTTTCACGGTCGCGAGACTCGCGCACTGCACCTGCTCGGCCTGGCCCCTCGATCCTGAAGCAAAGCTCACCGTAACCCCCGTCATGCGCCTGCTCTACATAACCCGCGAAGAGTTTCCGACGCATCGAGTAGATGTCTCGGTACTGTTCGCGGAGCTGTTGGCGGGCAAGGGCCACACGATCGATTTCGTCATGCAGGCAGGGGCGCCTGTGGAAAAGTCATCGATTGTCCTGTGGGAACGCAGCACGGTATTCGTCGGTCCTTCCAGCGCGACGGAAGGATTCGGGCGCTGGCGCAAGCTTTGGCTCGCCTTCAGACATGAGTTGCACTGCCTGCGAGAGGCATCGCGCGATCGCTATGATGCGGTACAGGTCCGCGACAAGTTCGTCATGGCGACCATTGCGCTCGCTTTTGCACAACGGCGCGGGCAGAAGTTTTTTTTCTGGCTCTCGTTCCCATACCCGGAAGACGATCAGCTGCGCTCGCGCGATGCGCGCGGTGGCATGCGGCTATTCCTGAAATTTCGGGGCCTGCTGAGCGCTTGGCTGCTGTATCGGGTGATACTGCCCCGATGCGATCATGCCTTCGTGCAGAGCGCGCAGATGCTGCGTGACCTCGAGGGCCGCGGCGCCCGGGCGGAGCGCATGACGCCGGTGCCCATGGCAGTGCGGACCAGGGAGATCGCGACGGGTCTTGCCGCGAAGGTGCCGGACCGGTTCAGGCCGGTCATCGGCTATCTCGGTACACTCAACCACGCGCGCCATCTGGAGGATCTCGTCGACATGCTCGCGCTGCTGCACGCACGGGGCTGCCGTGCGCAATTGTTGTTGATTGGTGACGGCGATTCGCCAGCCGATCGCAAGATCATCGTGGCGCGCGCCGCCGCGCTCGGTGTGCAGGAACACGTGGTGATCACGGGCTTCATGCCGCGTGATGCCGCACTCGAGCGCCTGCGCGAGGCGCATGTCTGCATCTCGCCCATCTATCCAGCGCCAATGTTTCGACCTGGCTCGCCAACGAAACTGATCGAATACATGGCGCAGGGCTACCCGGTCATTGCGAACGACCACCCGGAACAGCAGGCCATCCTGCGCGCCAGCCGCGCCGGTGTTTGCACGCCATGGGGAGCGCGACATTTCGCGCGCGGGATTCTCTGGCTGCTCAACTGCTCTGCGGAGCGACGTGAGGCGATGGCGCGAGCCGGCCAGGAATGGGTGCGGGGCAATCGCACGTACGAGCAAATCGTTGACAGGCTCGAGCAAAAATATCTTGCACTGCTGGATGTGAGGCGGTTGCCATGACGACGATGCTGTCGATCAAC
>JBDSRN010000206.1:0-6584 GCA_039929265.1 Steroidobacteraceae bacterium
CGACCGGCGGCGGCAGGGCATCTTCGTGACCGCCGAGGGCACCAAGCGCCTGAAGGTGCTCAAGCGCGAGATGGTCAATCACGAGAAGCGGTTCGTGGACCGCATGACCGAAGCAGAGTTGCAGCAACTCATCGCTCTCCTGCGTCGCTTGTATATCTGAACGGGTTGCCCGGTGACAGTGCGCCAGCGCGGCGACCGACAAGGGCCCAAAGAATCGAGTTGCATCGGCAGGCTCAGTCCGGCTCGATCACGAGCACGTCCTGTCCCGCACTCACCGCCATGCCGTCGCGGCACAGCAGCGTGATCACCTTGCCGGCGCACGGTGACACCAAGTTGAACTCCATTTTCATCGACTCGACGATCAGCAGCGTATCGCCCATGGCCACGCGATCCCCCGGGTGCGCGAGAATCTTCCAGACGCTGCCGGGAACAGTGGCGGCCACGGTGCGTGCGTTTTCCGGGATGCGCCGCTGCGTGCCGCTAGGATCGATGCGCAACGATTCGCCCGGATCCTGCGTGAGCCCGGTGAGTCGCCAGCGTTCGCGTTCGGTTTCGAATGCCGCCTGCTGACGCAACTTGAACGCATTGATCGAAGGCGCTTCCCGGGTGAGAAACTGCCGATATTCGCGCAAGCTGAACGTCGTCGGTTCGATCTTCAGGTGATAGCGCCCTGCGGCGAATTCTTCGCGCAACGAGGTGAGCTCAGTATCGGTCACCGGATAGAAACGGATCTGATCGAAGCAGCGCAACAGCCACGGCTTGCCCCACTCGAACTCGCGCGTCACGCGATAGCGGTTCCACATCTGCAACGTGCGTCCCACGAACTGATAGCCACCGGGACCTTCCATGCCGTAGACGCACAGATACGCACCGCCGATGCCCACGGCATTTTCCGGCGTCCACGTGCGTGCGGGATTGTACTTTGTCGTGACGAGGCGATGGCGCGGGTCCAGCGGCGTTGCCACGGGGGCGCCGAGATATACGTCACCCAGACCGAGCACGAGGTAGGACGCATCGAAAACTATGCGCCTGACGTCTTCGATGCTCGCGAGCCCGTTCATGCGACGGATGAATTCGATATTGCTCGGGCACCAGGGTGCGTCCGCGCGCACCGACTGCATGTATTTCTCGATTGCGAGTCGCGTCGCGGGGTCATCCCACGACAACGGCAGGTGCACGATGCGACCTGGCACGACCATCTCATCGACGGGCACAAGTTCTTCTTCGCCCTTGAGCAGGGCGCGCATGAGATTCGCGCGCGGCAGACGCGCCGGATCGAAATGCACCTGCAAGGAACGGATGCCGGGCGTGATGTCGACGAGTCCCGTGACACCGGAGCTGCGCAGCGCTCCCGCGAGCGCGTGCGCTCGCAGCCGCAGCGACAAGTCCAGCACCAGTTCGCCATACTCGATGAGCAGATAATGATCACCCGATTGCCGATAGGTGACCGCGGCGCGACCGGGGCGCGCCTGCAGCGTGCCGATGATTGCCGACTCGCTGCGTATCGCACTCGTATTGCCGGTGGCGATGGCGGCCGGCAATGGCGGCGGGAGATCCAGGTCCTCGATGCTGCGTTCGAGTGCGCGTTCGAGATCCGCGGCCTGATGAATCGAGATCTGCCGGAAGTTCACGACGTCACCGGGTCGCAGCTGGCCGAGCTTCCACAGCTCAGCGTGTGCGAGCACGCCAGGACAGACGAAGCCACCGAGGCTCGGGCCATCAGGTCCGAGGATCACGGGCATGTCGCCGGTGAAATCGATTGCGCCGATGGCATACGCGTTGTCGTGGATGTTCGACGGATGCAGGCCGGCTTCGCCGCCATCGGTACGCGCCCACTGCGGCTTGGGACCGACGAGTCGCACGCCCGTGCGACTGGAGTTGTAGTGCACTGACCAGTCCGCTGTGAACAGAGCCGCGATGTCTTCCGGCGCGAAGTAGTCCGGCGCCGCATGCGGGCCGAGTAACACGCCTATCTCCCAGCGCTGCGGATAAGCGGGCACCTGCGCCGCGCTGAGCAAAGTTGCCGAGATGGTGGTCGATACGAGATGCAGCACGTCGCCGGCACGCAGCGTGCGACCTCCGTGACCGCCGAAGCGCCCGAGCATGAAAGTGGCGCGACTACCGAGGTAAGCTGGCACGTCCAAGCCGCCAGCTACGGCAAGATACGCCCGCGAGCCCGGTCCGCGCATGCGCCCCATCTTGAGGATCGTGCCTGCGGAGATCGCATGCGAGGTCCACATTTCCAGCGCCTCACCGTCCAGTGTGAGATCCATCGGTGCGCCAGTCACTGCGACGACGGCGTCGCAATCGAAGCGCAGCGTCGGACCCGTCATAGTGCATTCGAGTCCGGCGGTGGTGGTGTTGCGCGAGCCACGCTGGTTGCCCACGAGCTCGTTGGCGACGCGGAACGCGAAGCTGTCCATCGGACCCGATGGCGGCACGCCGACGTCCCAGTAGCCGAGGCGTCCCGGCCAGTCCTGCACGGACGTCTGCACGCCGCTCTCCACGACGTGGACAACGGGCGGACGGTAGCGAAACCCCTCCAGCAGTCGTGTGCTGTGCAGCCCAGCCACGAACGATGGATCGGCGAGCACGCTGCGCAGATAGTCGATGTTGGTTTCGATGCCGGTGATGCGAGTGCCGTCGAGCGCCTGTTCGAGGCGTGACAGTGCGATCGCGCGCGTCTCGCCGGTGGCAATCACCTTGGCGAGCAACGGATCGTAGTGCGGCGAAACTTCGATGCCGCGCTCGACCCAGGTTTCCACGCGCACCGCCGACGGAAAGCGCACATCGGTGAGGACGCCGGCGCTCGGCTGGAAATTGCGCGCGGGATCCTCGGCATAGATGCGTGCCTGGATCGAGTGACCCTGCATGTGCGGACGGATTCGTTCCAGGGGGCGCAGCTCACCTGCGGCGAGGCGCACCATCCATTCGACCAGATCGATGCCGGTCACCTGCTCGGTGACGCCATGCTCGACCTGCAGACGCGTATTGACTTCCAGGAAATAGTACTGGCCCGTGACCGCATCGAACAGGAATTCCACCGTGCCCGCGGAGCGGTAGCGCACGGCCGCCGCCAGACGCACCGCCGTATCCTGCAGGCGATTGCGCAATCGATCGTCGAGCCCGGGTGCAGGGGATTCGTCGATGACCTTCTGGTTGCGGCGCTGGACCGAGCAGTCGCGCTCGCCGAGCGAGATCACCTTTCCGCGACCGTCGCCGAAGATCTGCACCTCGATGTGGCGCGCGTGCACGACATACTTTTCGAGGTACAGGCCGGCATCCGCGAAACTGCTCAGCGCGAGCTGCTCGACGCTCGCGAACGCTTCGGGCAGCTGCTGCACAGCCTGTACGAGACGCATTCCGATGCCGCCGCCGCCGGCAGTGCTCTTGAGCATCAGGGGATAGCCCAGCTTCGAGGCGGCGATTCGCGCGGCCTCGATGTCCGGCAGCAGGCCCGATCCAGGCAGCAGTGGTACGTTCTGCGCGAGCGCCAGTTCGCGTGCGCGATGTTTCAGACCGAAAGCGCGGATGTGCTCGGGCCGCGGCCCGATGAAAGCGATGTGCGCGTTCTCGCATGCCGCCGCGAAATCCGCGTTCTCGCTGAGGAACCCATAACCGGGATGGATCGCCTCGGCGCCGGTTGCGCGTGCAGCGTCGAGGATGCGATCTGGCTGGAGGTAACTCTGTGCGGCTGCGGCAGGGCCGACATATACCGCATCATCGGCCTGCGCCACGTGCAGCGACTGCCGATCCGCTTCGGAGTGGACCGCGACGGACGAAACGCCCATGCGTCGCAGCGTGCGTATGATGCGGCAGGCGATGGCGCCGCGATTGGCAATGAGGACTCGCTTGAACATGCTCACCTGAACAACATCACATGGCTTTCCACACGAGCACTTCGATCGGCGTTGGATTGTACGCGCTGCACGGATTGTTGATTTGCGGCCGATTCGAGGTCAGCATGCTGACATCTCAGCGCCAAGCTCGAGGTAAGGGCCGGGGCCCGAGACGCCATCGGTACACCGCCGTCGCGCGTCAGTGGCACGTTCATGAAGCGAGCAGAAAGTTGTCGCGACAACTGTGCATCGAGCGCTTGTCGAGCGCGTAGCACGGTGTTGCTCTCGGCCAAGCAGGCGGGACCGAGGGTGTCGTGGCGGTCGCACGTGTCCGCGTTGATACTCGGCATGGGGCGGCCCGGCGTCGCATCAGTTACGTGCCGGTAGGGAGGTACAGGGCGGGTTGCGCGCGGATCGTGTCGGTCGCGCTGTGCTCGCACGACAAGCGGCAGGAGTCCTCGGCGGAAACCTCACCGGCGGGAAAAGAGCACGACCAGCGTAGGCATTTCGAAACGCAGATCGACAAAGTCCCCGACACGCGAGTTGTCCCGCACGAATTGCAACGCGCCCGGCATCACCGCCGACATGCACACCCTGATCCTGTCGCTGTGGCGCCGCAATCGCATGAGCATCTTCATGGTGACGCATGATCTGAAGGAGAGCTTCACGCCGGGTACGCGCGTGCTCGTGTTGGATCTGCCGCACACCGATCCGCAGTCGCAAAAGGCGTAAGGCGCGACGGTCACCAACGATGTTTGGCTGAGACGTGGCAATCAGCTGGCGGGCTGATCGCACCTCGGGGAGTCCATTGTACACAAATGGTGACCTGTCCAGCTTCAGCCCTTAGAATGGGTCATGAACGGGACCGTCAACGAAGCCGACGCCACGCTGCTGATGGCAGTGGACCAGATTCTCGCGCGCATCGGCGGCCAGCTCGGTCCGCTTTTGCCCGTGCTGCACGCCGTGCAGGAGCAACTGGGATTCATACCTGCGGCAGCCATTGCGCGAATCGCCCAAGCGCTGAATCTGTCGCGTGCCGAAGTGCACGGCGTCGCGAGCTTTTATCACTACTTTCGATCCCAGCCACCAGGCCGACACACGCTGCGCTTGTGCCGTGCTGAGGCCTGCCAGGCGATGCAAGGTGAGGCGCTCGCGGCACACGTTCGGAAACGCCTCGGTATCGACTATGGCGAGATCACGCCGGACGGAACGTTTGGTCTGGAGGCGGTGTACTGCCTCGGCAACTGCGCAGCGGCACCATCCGCGCTCATCGATGAGAAACTCTACGGGCGTCTGTCGGCACAGCGCATGGACGAGCTGCTCGAGCAATGGCGTCGCACATGAGTACACGCGTGTATCTGTCGCGCGATGCATCCGCGGTTGCGGTCGGTGCTGACGAAACTGCAGCGGCGCTCGAGTCGGGAGCGCGCAGCGCGGGCATCGATTTGCAGGTCACTCGAGTCGGCTCGCGCGGGCTCGTGTGGCGCGAGCCGCTGCTGGAAGTCGAGGTCAACGGCGAGCGCGTCGCATACGGTCCTGTGCAAGCTGGCGACCTGCCGGAGTTGATCGCGGCCGGCGTGCTCCAGGGGGCTGCGCATCCGTTGCGGCTGGGCCCGCTGGCTTCGCTTGCCTGGTTCAATCGTCAGGAGCGGCTGAGTTTCGCACGCGTCGGCCTCATTGATCCGGTCGACATCGATGACTACATCGCACATGGCGGTTTTGCCGGATTGCGGCGTGCGTTGCAGATGGCACCGGCGGCCATAGTCGCCGAAGTCATTGAGTCTGGACTGCGGGGTCGCGGTGGCGCCGCATTTCCCACCGGCATCAAGTGGCAGACGGTCGCTGCGCAAAGCTCGACGCAGAAGTACATCGTGTGTAACGCGGATGAGGGTGATTCGGGCACCTTCTCTGACCGCATGCTCATGGAAGGCGATCCGTTCTGCCTCATCGAAGGAATGCTCATTGCAGGCCTCGCCGTCGGAGCGACGCAAGGCTACATCTACCTGCGCATCGAGTACCCGCACGCTGCAATTGCATTGCGCGGGGCCATCGCCGCCGCGCGCGCGGCCGGCTACCTGGGTCGCAACGTGGCCGGCAGCGAGTCGCACTTCGACATCGACCTGCGCATGGGCGCCGGTGCATATATCTGCGGCGAGGAAACTTCGCTGCTCGAAAGCCTGGAGGGTAAGCGCGCGGAAGTGCGCTTTCGTCCGCCGCTGCCCGCGATCAAGGGCCTGTTTCAGCAGCCGACCGTGATCAACAACGTCATCTCGCTCGCCAGCGTGCCGGTGATCATGGAGCGCGGCGCTGCGTTCTACCGTGATTTCGGCATGGGTCGTTCGCGTGGCACGCTGCCGATCCAGCTCGCCGGGAATCTCCGGCAGGGTGGTCTCGTGGAAAAGGCGTTCGGTGTCACGCTGAACGAACTGCTGTACGATTTCGGTGGCGGCTCGGCGAGCGGCCGCCCCATCCGCACAGTTCAGGTCGGCGGCCCGCTCGGCGCGTACATTCCGGCGTCGCAGTTCGACACTCCGCTGGATTACGAAGCGTTCACCGCCATTGGTGCGCTGGTCGGCCATGGTGGAATCGTCGCGTTCGACGATACTGTCGACATGGCGCACATGGCGCGTTATGCGATGGAGTTCTGCGCGGAGGAGTCGTGCGGCAAGTGCACGCCTTGCCGCATCGGCTCGACGCGTGGCACCGAAGTCATCGATCGCATTCTGCGAGGCGAGGACATCGCAC
>JBDSRN010000207.1:0-5627 GCA_039929265.1 Steroidobacteraceae bacterium
GGCTGCCCGCGACGTAGATCAGTGCGAGCGCCCAGTAGATGATCAATGCCGGAAACGGAATCGGCTGCGGAGTCAGCAGCGCGTCGATGGCGAACAGCGCCACCGCGGAAAGGGTGACACCGGCAAAGACTGCGATGATCGCCTTTGCACCAATGTACCGGACTACCGCCCGGTACAGACCGAGCTTGGCAAACATGGGCAGCGTGAGGGCAAGCACGCCGACATAAGGCCAGATGCTGATGGCGGGATTGGCTGGGTCAGTACCTGCATGCAGCCAAATCGCCGAATACAGCGCGCCCGGAATCATCAGGATATCGGCCAAGACCATGATGACTCGCTTGGAACTGCGAGGCAGCCCACCGAGCCTGAACATGATCCGCCTCAGAAACCCCGAAGCACTCTGCACGAATCCCTCTCCAGGGCCGCGCCGCGGCCTTCAACCGGGGGCAATCCTAGCACCATAAAGATACAACGGATTTTCTTTCCCCTAGATTTTCAATCCGTTGCGCCGTATTGCTCTGTCTCTGAACAGAGACATCAGTCGCCATGCTCGGCTCTGCCCGCCCCCAGCGCCAGCGCGCCAAAAAGCAGCGGCGCCAGTGCCACGCCTGAAATCAGAACTGCGTAACCGGGATTCGTGTGGGCGAACCATGCCAACGGCAGGAGCCACAGGAGGTCGATGGCAACCACCAGCAGCGTCGCGGCGCGGTGGCTGCGCCAGCGTCGCGCGAGCCCTTGGTAGGCGTGGCTGCGATGTGGGGTCACCAGCGACTCGCGTCGCATGAGCCGCCGCAACAGCGTGACGGTCGCGTCGGCGAAGAAGGCGCCGCCGAGAATCAGCCACACCCACAACGCCGCAGGATCGTCGCGTGCCGCCACCAGCGCGAACACGGCGATCAGGTAGCCGACGTAGCCGCTGCCTGAGTCGCCCATGAAGATTCGCGCGGGGGGCCAGTTCCAGACCAGGAAGCCGCAACAGGCGGCTGCGAATGCCAGGCAAATGAGCTGGCCGCCACTGCCACCCCAGTTCTCACTCCCCAGCAAAGCGCCTGCGACCGCGATGAACACGGCCTCCGAGGCGGCAATGCCGTCGATTCCGTCCATGAAATTGAACAGGTTCAGAGTCCAGACGATGGCCGTGCCGCCAACCAAGTAACCCGCCAGGCCGACGTCGATGAGGTAAGGGCCGACACGCAGCGGCGGGACGCCACCGAGCAGCCAGAGGGTCGCAACTGCAACGGCAAGATGAACCAGGAGACGGCAGGCAGCAGGCAACGAATAGCGGTCGTCGATCAGCCCCAGCAGGCCGACGGTCAGACCGCCGGCGAGCAGCGCCCACACCAGGCCCGCCTCCAGCCTGCCGAGCCAGGCAAGCACCAGTACCGCAACGCTGGTGGTGAGCACGATCGCGACGCCGCCACCGCGTGGGGTGGGCTGCTCGTGCGAGCTGCGCGAGTTGGGAACGTCCAGCAGGTCATGCGTCGAGGCGATGCGACGGATAATGCCGGTGAGGATGCCCGAGACGACGAGCGCGACCAGCAGCAGTCCCCAACTGAAGGCTTGCACGTCGGGCGGCTCAATGATCCAGATGCGAGCGACACCACAGCTCGAAGCACATCATCGCGAAGATCGTGTAGCTGCCATCGATTGCGCCGCTCCGGTTCTGCTCGATGAGCCTGCGCACGGCAGCAGGGTCGAATATTCCGCGCCTGCGCAGCGACGCATCATCGAGCGTATTCGCGAGCAGATCCTGCAGATCGTGCTTGAGCCAGCGCCGCAACGGACCGCCGAATCCGCTCTTCGGCCGGTAGATCACGTTGTGCGGCAGGTACGGCTCCATCGCGCGCTTGAACAGCGCCTTGCCGAGCCGGCCATCCTGCTTCAGCCCCGAGCGCACGCCGGTCGCGAAGTGCACGAGATCCACGTCGAGCAGCGGCACGCGGATCTCGATGCCCGCCGCCATGCCGGCGTGATCCGAGTAGCTCAGATTGTCGTCGGCGAGGAAATGCCGCGCCTCGAGGAACAACATGCGCTGCAGGCGATCCGGCTCGTCCGGAATGAGCTTCAGGCTGTGCATCAGCGGCTCGAGCGTGTCGAGGTGCGCGGTGCGCGCCGCGAACTCGGGCGTATACAGGCCGCGACGCACGGCTTCCGTGCTCCACAGGAAATACGAGGCGATCCGGCGATCCGGCGTTTCCGCCGCATGCGAGAACATCTTTGCGAGTCGACGCAGCACGACAGTCGACTGGCCACGCGCATGACCGCTCGCTGCCGCGGAGGCAACGCCCTGCATGGCGCGCCGGATTGGATGCGGCAACCAGCCCCACGACCGTTCGAACGACAGTGCCCAGTGACGACGATAGCCGCCGAACAGATCATCACCACCGGTACCGGACAGCAGCACGGGAATGCCGAGCTTGCGCGCCTGTTCAGCGATGCGCAGCGTATTGATCGGGCCGAGGTCTGCCTGCGGCTCGTCGAGCCAACGCACCATCTCTTCGACGTGCGTGAGCGCGCTCGGCTCCACCAGCACTTCGTGCAATGTCACGCCGAGCGTCGCGGCAACCTTGCGCGCATACGGCAGATCCGCAGGATTGCCATCCTCTTCGATGCCGCCGCCGAAATTGATGCTGAAGCAATGTATGGGTTTGTCCGGCATTGCACGCCGCATCATCGCAACGACTGCGCTCGAATCGAGCCCGCCGGAAAGGAAGGCCCCGACCGGCACATCCGCCATCAGCTGACGTTTGACGGCGGTGTACACGTGCTCCGCGAGTTTTTCGGCGAGCCGCGCCGGCGATTCCTGAAGTCGACGACCCTCGTACGGAATCGTGTAGTAGCTCCAGCGTCTGTGGGCCCTGCCGCCGCGCACGAGCATCGCAGCACCCGGCTCGAGCTTCTTCACGCCGGTGAGCACGGTCAGCGGCGCGGGTGTCCACAGGTAGGCGAGCAGATAGTGCAGGGCCGCCGGATCGATGTCGCGCGTAATCCCGGGCTCGCACAGCAGCGCCTTCATCTCCGAGCCGAACAGGAAACCCTTGGGCGTTTCCGCAAAATACAGTGGCTTCACGCCCAACTGATCGCGCGCGAGGAACAGGTCACCGCGCTCGATGCCCTCGGATCGGCCGGTGGGACGGCAATCGTGTATCGCGAACGCGAACATGCCGTTGAGCTTCTCGACCATGCGCACACCGTCGCGCACATACAGATGCAGCAGGACTTCGGAATCCGAATCACTCGTGAACTGGTGACCGGCGGCGCTGAGTTCGCGCTTGAGCTCCTTGAAGTTGAAGATCTCGCCGTTGTGGATGAGCGTGAGGCCCGACTGCCGTGCAACGTTGGCGTCGGGGGGCAGCGTCATCGGCTGACAGGCCGCATTCGAAAGATCCACGATGGCAAGGCGGCGATGGCCCAGACCCGTCACGGGTCCGGACTCGAAACGGCACATTGAGTGACCTTCGCCATCGGGCCCGCGATGCGCGACGGAGTCCATCATTGACTGCAGCAACTCGCGGTCGAAATTGCCCTGAAATCCGACGATTCCGCACATCAGGTAGCCATGCCCGGACGACTCATGACGCGTGAGTTCCGGCAACTCCCAGACGAATCGCAAGGAGCGCGAGGTATTCGCGCAGCGCACGTTCTGTGCTGCGCAGTCCCTGCCAGCCCGGTCGCCAGGTACTCGGTCCGCCGACCCAATGACCCGTCGGTGCCGCGATCGGTTTCGCGCCGGCGCGCTGCATCAACAGCATCGCGCGGCGCATGTGATACGCGGAAGTCACCAGTACGAAAGGACGCGTGCCGAGCAAGCCGGACATTGCATTCGCCTCTTCGGAGGTGTCGCGCGGTGTGGTCACCATGCGGATGGAGTCGGTGCTGACCCCGAGCTGCGTCGCGAGCTTCGCGTAGCCCAGCGCGCTCGCAGGCCTGCCCTCGTCCTCCGATCCGCTCATTATCAAATCGATGTTCCAGCCGTAGTGCAGCGAAAAATAGCGCGCAAGCCTCACACCTTCCACGACGCGCACGAGGCCATCCTCGAAGAGCGCTGACGTGACGGGAATGCCGCTGCGAGGCGCATAGCCGTTGCCCAGCACCACGATCGCGGCAGTATCGACAGGCAGGGAGTCTTCGCGCAGCGGAGGGTAAAACCCTTCGAGCGGCTGCAAGAGTCTGTCCGCGATGGCCGGTATGGCAGCACAATAGAGAAACGTCGCACAAAGCGCGAGCAGAATAAGGCCGGCACGACGGCGCGGCAGGAAGACCAGCAGCGCAAGCGCGCATAGCGATCCGAGGGCGGCGAGCAAGAGCGGTGAGGCCAGGGCCCCCGCCATTATTTTCAGATATTGGACGATCAGGTCCCTGAGTTTACCTGAGGTCACCTTGCAACAGGCCAATACGCTGCCGGCCCGTTTCTGCCGTTTCTTCGCCCGTATACCACAGGCTTGCTTTACCGTTTTCAATCAGCAGCTGAGACGGATGGACCGCCAGATTGCGACCCGGCCCCGCGGCATCGAATGCGGTCCCGGAATTGGGGCCGATCAGTGCATCGCCTGAATAGACGGTGCGCCAGGCAATCCCGTCGTCGCTCGCCGCGCCGAACAGCTGCCATTGCTGGTCGACCAGACGCGAGTACAGCATGAGGAAGCGACTGCCATCGAAGTAGACCGCAGGTCCCAGTACGCCCACCGGCGTCGGCTCGAGGCCAGTCACGGGCCGCCCGCCATTCAAGCGAGACCAGTGAATGCCATCCGGACTTTCGGCCGCGACGATGCTGTGCAGACCATCGTAGGCGCCATACCACATCAGGAACCGGCGGCCGTCATGCAGCACGTGCATGCCGGTGGCCTGGATCGAATCGCTGCTGCCGTCGGCGCCGATGTCCAGCACCGGCTGGCCGCGGTTGGCGCGAGTCCAGTTGACGCCATCGGTGCTCGTCGCAAGGCCGATGCGCTCCACGCGCACGCTGTTCCAGCCTTGCGTCCCATCGGCACCGCCGTACCACATGTAGTACATGCCGTTGACGAGGGCGACGAACGGATGAAACACTGCAGTGGAATCGAACGCGCCGGAATCACCCCGAACAAAAACCGGCAAGCCGGAGTTGGCCCGCGTCCAGTTCACGCCATCGCTGCTGGTCGCAAGACCGACGCTGCCGTTCTCGACGTAGACATTGCCGCCAGGAGCAACCGTGTGGATGCCGACGAACCACATGCGATAGGTGCCCTGCGCATCACGCAGGACGGTCGGCATGCCGACGACTTGATCGTCCCAGGTTCCCGGTGCACCGGTGTCGAGCACCGCGCCGCCGGTTGCAGATCCAGCCACACGCTGCCAGCTCATCGCGCCGAGGCGCTCGACGGTGAGCGCCTGAGTGAGGCTTGCGGTTTTGCCGCTGCTGGCATTCAGCGTGGTCGCGTTCTGTACGACATCCGCACCACTGCCGCATCCGGCGAGTGCGAAGCTGCCGAGGATCAGCGCGCCGAGGACTCGAGCGAGCGACGATAAAGGTCGAGCGTCTTGCGCACGACGAGCGTCTGATCGAACTCCTGCACTGCGATCTCGCGTCCTGCCATGGCCATACGGGCCCGTTCGGCAGGCGACTCGATCAATGCTGCGATGGCTGCTGC
>JBDSRN010000208.1:0-18664 GCA_039929265.1 Steroidobacteraceae bacterium
CTGTGGTCGTCGTCGAGCACGACGAAGAAGCCATCATGAGCGCGGATCACGTGCTCGATCTCGGTCCCGGCGCAGGCGTGCACGGCGGCGAAATCGTGGCGCAAGGCACGCCGGCGCAGATCCTCGCGAGCCCGACTTCGCTCACCGGCGCCTATCTCAGCGGACGCAAGAGCATCGCGATTCCGGCGCACCGGCTGCGCGGCGATCCGAACCGCGCACTGCGCATCGTGAACGCCACTGGCAACAACCTGCGCGGCGTCAGTGCGGAATTTCCGATCGGTCTGCTCACCTGCGTCACCGGAGTCTCCGGTTCCGGTAAATCCACGCTGGTGAACAACACGCTCTATCACGGCGTCGCCAAGCATCTCGGGCTCGCCGCCGAGGACATCGCCCCCGTCGAGCGACTCGAAGGGCTCGAGCACATCGACCGCGTCATCGACATCGACCAGAGCCCGATCGGCCGCACACCACGCTCGAATCCCGCAACGTACACGGGGCTGTTCGCCCCCCTGCGCGAGCTGTACGCGCAGGTGCCCGAATCACGCGCGCGCGGCTACGACTCGGGACGTTTCAGTTTCAATGTCAAAGGCGGACGTTGCGAAGCCTGCCAGGGCGATGGCGTCATCCAGGTCGAGATGCATTTTCTGCCGGACGTCTATGTGTCCTGCGACGTGTGCGCGGGCAAGCGCTACGACCGCGAGACTCTGGAGATCCGCTACCGCGGCAGGAACATCCACGAAGTGCTTGAGATGACGATCGAGGATGCGCTGGTGTTCTTTCAGGCGGTGCCGACGGTCGCGAGCAAGCTGCAGACGTTGGTTGACGTCGGCCTCGCGTATCTGCGCCTTGGGCAGAACGCAACCACGTTGTCCGGCGGCGAAGCGCAACGCGTGAAGCTCGCCCGAGAACTCGCCAAGCGTGCCACTGGTCGCACGCTGTATGTGCTCGACGAGCCCACGACCGGCCTGCACTTCCAGGATGTCGCGCAGTTGCTCGCCGTTCTGCACCGCCTGCGGGACGAGGGCAACACGATCGTGGTGATCGAGCACAATCTCGACGTGGTGAAGACCGCGGACTGGTTGATCGATCTCGGCCCCGGCGGCGGCGAGCACGGAGGACGCATACTCGCATCGGGCACGCCCGAGCAGATCGCGGCCAATGCCGAGTCGGATACGGGGAAATTCCTGGCACCGCTTTTGAAGCGCGGCGCGCCGCACAAGCTCAGCGCACGGGCTTGACGACCAGTCCCGCGCCGCTGCTGCCGAACAGCCGGTAACCACCGAGCTTGCCGCGGCGCAGCTCTTCGGGATCCGCCTTCTTGCCCTGGCCAAACTGCTGCGTGGGCGTACGCGCGGGCGCGGCGGCCGCTGCCTCCCGGCCCGCGAGCTTGTGTTAGCAGGTCAGCCGCTGCGAATCCTGGCCGATGCGCGCGCTGTCGTTCTTTCCGGTGGTTCCCTCGGCGCCCTGCGCGATCGCAGATAGCGCCAGGAGCGCGCCAGCGGCAACGAATCTCATCGTGATCGTCCGCTCAACCCGGAACTGAACGTCTGACGTACCTCGCCATTTACGACGCGCTCTTCATAGTTGCCGCCGGTGTATTGCGCGACGACCCTGCGCCAGAAGCCGACAGCAGCTGGGTTGCGCAGATACTCGACGATCTCCCAGGTGCCGGCGAAGCGATCGCAGATCAGCCGCACTGCGCTCTGGCCAATGCCCCGGCGGCGATGCTGACGAGCCACGAAAAACTCGGCCATACGGTACTGGACAGTGGGGCGGCCGACGGCCGGTGCGCCCGGTGTGACCATGGCGAAACCCAGCGGCTCGTTCAGCTTGATGATGGTGAGCAAATGGGCGTTGGGGTCGGCGAACCAACGGGTGAGCTGATCGGGTTCGCGATGACCGATCTCCCCGAGCGTGGGAAACACCCCGGTATTCAGGGGCGCGAGATCATCCAGATAGTCGCGATAGATTCGCTCTATCCAGAGTCTGTCTGCGGCGGAGCCGCGGGCATCCCGGACGCTGACTGTCATATGCGCTGCACAGACAACACAAAGCCCGGACAGGTTGCTACCAACCTGTGCGGGCCGTGTAGGAAGAGCGTCCTGCTCGTCTTAGGTCTTCGGCGGCTCAGCGGCCGGCGCCATTGCATCCGGGGCAGGAGCCATCGCGTCCGGAGCCGGAGCAACGGGTGCTTCGACAGGCGCCATTTCAGCAGCAGGAGCAGGAGCGGCCTCAGGAGCCGGAGCCTCTTCCTTCTTGGCGCAGGCAGCCAGCGTGAGCGCTGCAACAAAGGCGCATAGAGCAAGTTTGGTATTCATCGATCAATACCCCAAAAATAGGTTGGTGAAGCGGGAGACCTTGGCGATGGCAGACATTCCGTCGTGTCCGGTGATTCTTTGTCGCGGCGGTAAATTCTATACAGTTCAACGGGGATTTGAAACAGCTCACACTCCCAGACCACGAAACGCGTTAATCCTCGATGCGCTTGATGCGGCGCAGCAATCACCTTCAAGGAGCTTTTCCGACCCATGATTGACGTTGTAGATACGCACGAAATCGCGGTACGCAGCCTGTTTCCCGCACACCTGGCCTCGCTTGTGTCACGTGCCGCCACGGCGCTGGCCGGGGAGGGGTTCGAAGCCCTGGTGATCCACTCCGGCCGCTCCCGGGTCGCCTTCCTGGATGACCAGGCCTACCCGTTCAAGGTCAATCCGCAGTTCAACTGGTGGGTGCCGCTCACCCAGGCGGAGGATTCCCTGCTCCACATCGAGCCCGGCCGCCGGCCCCTCCTGCTGTTCACGCGCGCCGAAGACTACTGGCATAAGCCGGCCACCATCCCGTCCGCGGCCTGGACAGCCGAGTTCGACCTGCAGGTCGTGCCGAACCTCGCCGCTGCTGTGGCGGCGCTGCCCACGGACCGAGGCCGCACAGCGCTCCTCGCAGAGCCGCAGGAAACCCTTGCAGCCTTGCTGTCCATCGTGCCCGCCGGCGGCCTCAACCCGCCCGGCTTGCTGCGACGCCTGCATCACGCGCGCGGCCGCAAGACCGAGTACGAAATCCAATGCCTGCGCGAGGCGAACCGGCTCGGCGTGCGAGGCCATCGGGCGGCCGCGCAAGCTTTCCACGGCGGCGCTTCGGAATTCCAGATCCAGCTCGCCTTCCTGCAAGGCTGTGCACAGCGCGAACTCGAACTCCCCTATCGCAGCATCATTGCGATCAACGAGAACGCTGCAGCCCTGCACTACCAGATGCTCGAGACCGGCGCGCCGGCGCAGTCACGCTCCCTGCTGATCGACGCGGGTGCCAACTACGCGGGCTACGGCAGTGATATCACGCGCACGCATGCGCGCGAGGGCGGCGACTTCGGCATGCTCATCGGACGCATGGACGAGATGCAGCAATCGCTTGTCGGCGCCGTGCGCGCGGGAGTGGACTGGCGAGATCTGCATCTCACCGCACATCGCCAGGTGGCGGAGCTGCTGCGCGACGCGGACATCATTCGCATCGAGGCTGATGAGGCGGTCGACAACGGGCTGTCCGCCGTGTTCCTGCCGCACGGGCTCGGACATCTGCTCGGTCTGCAGGTACACGATGTCGGAGGATTCACGGCGCTGCCCGCGGGTGAAGAAATTGCGACGCCAGAAGGTCATGCGTCTCTGCGGCTGACGCGCGTGCTGGAAGAGGGCTTCGTCGTGACAATGGAGCCCGGCGTCTACTTCATCGATTCGTTGCTGCGCCAGGCGCGCGACGGTGCGCTCGCGAATGCGATCAACTGGCAGCGGGTCGAGCAGCTGCGACCCTTTGGCGGCATCCGTATCGAGGATGATCTGCTAGTCACTACCGCGGGCCAGGAAAACCTGACCCGCGATGCATTCAATCGATAGTGCTTACTTGCGCGCGAGCAAATCGCGGATTTCGGTGAGCAGCTGCTCTTCCTTCGTCGGGCCAACCGGTGCGGCGGCGACAGGCTTCTTAAGCCGGTTGATGCCGCGCAGCGCCATGAACAGCACGATCGCGATGATCACGAAATCGAGCAGCGACTGCAGGAACACCCCGTAGGTCAGCAGCACGGGCTTGCCATCGACACCGGTGGCCATTGGCACGGCGAGATCGGTGAAGTTGACACCTGACAGCAGCAAACCCAGCGGCGGCGTGATGACGTTGGCGACAAGCGAGGAGACGATCTTGCCGAACGCCGCGCCAATGATGACGCCGACTGCCATGTCGACGACGTTGCCTTTCATCGCGAATTCTTTGAATTCTGCCGCGAGTCCCATGGTGTTCTCCTGCAATCCAGGTGGGCGTACCCAGTCAGATTAAATGAACAACGGTCTGGCCAGCAAATCCGGTGCCGCAGTTGCCCCAACGCAAAAGGCCCAACATGCGTTGGGCCTTTGCAAAATCGTCGCGATCCGTCGCCTCAGGCAGCGGCTTTTTTCTTCTTCTTCGGCGCGGCACCACTGGAAGCGGCAGCCTGCTTCGCCTTCTTCTTCGGCGCAGCGGACTTCTTCTTCGCGACCTTGGCGCCCTTGCTGTTGCCGGCATCGTCGCCGCCCGCAGGCGCATTCTTATTTATCGGCGGATCCACGAGCTGCATCAGCGCCATGTCGGCGGAGTCGCCGGGGCGGGGCGCCATCTTCAGAATGCGGGTGTAACCACCGGCACGCGCCAGGAAGCGCGGCCCGATATCTTCGAACAGCTTGGTGACGACTTGCGCATCACGCAGACGCGCAAAGGCGAGACGACGGTTCGCCTCGCTGTCCTTGCGGCCGAGCGTAATGAGCGGCTCGATCACACGGCGCAGTTCCTTCGCCTTCGGCACGGTCGTGCGGATGGTCTCGTGCCGCAGCAGCGAAGCAGCCATATTGCGCAACATCGCATGACGATGCGGTGCGTTGCGCGAAAGCTGACGACCTGAGAGATGATGACGCATAACAATAGTCTCTTAACTTTCAATTTCCGGATCGCGCGAAACGCGACCCGTTGAACCCCGGCCCGCAGAGCCTAAATGGATTCGCGCTCTTCGTCGTGCCGCAGGCCCGCGGGCGGCCAGCCATCCAGACGCATGCCCAGCATCAGGCCGTGGCTCTGCAGCACTTCCTTTATCTCGGTGAGCGATTTCTTGCCCAGGTTCGGCGTACGCAGCAGCTCGACTTCGGTGCGCTGCACGAGATCGCCGATGTAATGAATGTTCTCCGCCTTGAGGCAGTTGGCGCTGCGGACGGTGAGTTCGAGCTCATCGACCGGACGCAACAGTAGCGGATCGAACTGCATTTCCGAAACCTTGGTGATGGCTTCGTCTTCACCCTGCAGATCGACGAACACCGACAGCTGATCCTTGAGGATCGCGCCGGCGCGACGGATGGCTTCTTCCGCGTCGATCGTGCCGTTGGTCTCGATGTCGATGATCAGCTTGTCGAGGTCGGTGCGCTGTTCGACGCGCGCCGAGTCGACCGAGTACGTAACGCGACGCACAGGGCTGAACGAGGCATCGAGCTGCAGGCGACCGATCGGGCGAGTGCTTTCTTCGAACGCCGCGCGCTGCACTGCCGGGCGATAGCCACGACCGCGCTCAATTTTCAGTTGCATCGTCAGCTCGCCAGCCTTCGTCAGGTTGGCGATGACCAGATCCGGGTTCACCACTTCGACGTCGTGATCGGTCTGAATGTCACCCGCGGTGACCGGGCCTGGGCCCTTCTTGTGCAGACGCAGCTCGGCGACGTCACGCGTGTGCATCTTGAGCGCGACAGCCTTCAGATTCAGCAGGATGTCGACGACGTCTTCCTGCACGCCTTCGATACTGGTGTACTCATGCAGCACGCCTTCGATTTCCACTTCGGTGATCGCCGCACCGGGCATCGAGGACAGCAGCACGCGACGCAGGGCATTGCCCAACGTGTGGCCGAAGCCGCGTTCGAATGGCTCGATCACCACACGCGCCTGGCGCGGGGCAATCGGCTGAACCTTCACGAGGCGCGGCTTGAGAAATTCTGTGACTTGGGACTGCATAGGCGACACCTTTACTTCGAATACAACTCGATCACCAGGTTCTCGTTGATGTCGGGCAGCACGTCATCGCGCCCCGGCACCGCCTTGAACACTCCCCGCATCTCCTTGTCGTTTACTTCGAGCCAGTCCGGAAAGCCGACCTGGGCCGCGACCGTCAGCGAGCTCTGCACACGCAGCTGCTTTTTCGACTTTTCGCGGATTTGCACGACGTCACCGGCTTTCACCTGGTAGGACGCGATGGTCACCGGCTTCTCGTTCACCGTGATGGCCTTGTGGCTCACGAGCTGGCGCGCTTCCGCACGCGTCACCGCGAAGCCCATGCGATACACCACGTTGTCGAGGCGGCACTCGAGCAGCTTCAGCAGCGTCTCACCCGTGGCGCCCGCGCGGCGAGCAGCCTCATGGTAATAGTTGCGGAACTGGCGCTCGAGCACGCCGTACATGCGCCGCAGCTTCTGCTTCTCGCGCAGCTGCAAGCCGTAGTCGGACAGACGCTGGCGGCGCTCGCTCTTGATGCCGCCGGGCGGCACCTGCAGCTTGCACTTGCTCTCGAGTGGCTTGCTGCCGCTCTTGAGGAAAAGATCCGTACCCTCGCGTCGCGAGAGCTTGCACGTAGGGCCTGTATATCGCGCCATGTTTCTCTATACCTCGCTCAGACCCGACGCTTTTTCGGCGGGCGGCAACCGTTGTGCGGGATCGGCGTGATGTCCGAGATGCTGGTGATCTTCAGACCGCAGCCGTTCAGTGCACGCACGGCGGATTCACGACCGGGGCCAGGGCCACCGACGCGCACTTCCACGTTCTTGACGCCATGTTCCTGCGCAGCGACGCCGGCCTTCTCGGCGGCGACCTGCGCAGCGAACGGCGTGCTCTTGCGCGAGCCGCGAAAGCCGCAGCCGCCCGAGGTCGCCCAGGACAGCGTGTTGCCCTGTCGATCGGTGATCGTGATGATCGTGTTGTTGAACGACGCATGCACGTGCGCGATCGCATCGAGCACGTTCTTGCGCGCCTTCTTCGGACCCTTCTTCGGGCCGCCGGACTGCGAGTTGTTCGCAGTGCCTTGTTTGTTGTCAGCCATGCTTTATGCCTTGCCCGGGGGCGCGTTGAGCTTCACTGCCTGCTTGCGCGGGCCCTTGCGAATACGCGCATTGGTGCGCGTCCGCTGGCCACGCACGGGCAAGCCCTTGCGATGACGGATGCCGCGCCAAGTGCCCAGATCCATCAATCGCTTGATGTTCATGGACACTTCGCGACGCAAGTCGCCTTCGACCGCCCACTTGGCGATCTGCGAACGAATCGCAGCGACTTCGGGGTCGGTGAGATCCTTGACCTTGGTGTGCGGATTGACGCCCGCGATCTCGCAGGCCTCTCTAGCGCGTGTGCGACCGACGCCAAAGATGTGCGTCAAGCCGATCCACACGTGCTTGTTCATCGGAATGTTGATGCCGGCGATGCGTGCCATAGTCTTAACCCTGCCGCTGCTTGTGGCGCGTGTCAGATGAACAGATCACGTAGACGACTCCACGACGGCGAACGATCTTGCAGTTCTTGCAGATCTTCTTCACTGACGGACGTACCTTCATTACCCAATCCTCGTGCGCGCCCGAAGCGCGTTCAATTACCTGCGCCGCCGCGGCCCGTGCCGAGCAGATTCGCTTTCTTCATGAGCCCCGGATAGTGATGCGACATCGCGTGCGCCTGAAGCTGCGACATGAAGTCCATGACCACTACCACCACGATCAGCAGTGACGTGCCACCGAACTGGAACGGCACGCCCTGCGAAGAAATCATCGTCTCGGGCAGCAAGCACACGCCCGTGATGTACAGCGCGCCCCACAGCGTCAGGCGCGAGAGCACTTTGTCGATGTATTCGCCTGTCTGTTGGCCCGGGCGGATGCCCGGAATGAATGCACCAGACTTCTTGAGGTTGTCGGCGGTGTCACGCGCGTTGAACACCAGCGCCGTGTAGAAAAAGCAGAAAAAGATGATCAGTGCAGCGTACAGCACCAGGTGCAGCGGCTGGCCGTAACCGAGTGAGGTCGCGATGCTCTGCAGCACGTTGCTGAAGCGCGAATCCGGGTCCGAGCCAAAGAAGCTCGCGAGGGTCGCCGGGAACAGCAACAGGCTCGAGGCGAAGATCGGCGGGATCACGCCGGCCATGTTGAGCTTGAACGGCAGGTGGCTGGTCTGGCCGCCGTACATCTTGCGACCGACCTGTCGTTTCGCGTAGTTCACCGTAATGCGTCGCTGTGCGCGCTCGACGTACACGCAGAACGCCGTGACGGCCACGATGATGATGACCAGCAGCACCGCGAACGGACCTGCCATCTCACCGGTATTGACCTGCTCGATCGTGCGGCCCACGGCCCCTGGCAACCCGGCGACGATGCCGACGAGAATGAGCATCGAAATGCCGTTGCCGATGCCGCGCTCGGTGATCTGCTCGCCGAGCCACATCAGGAACACCGTGCCGGTGGTCATCGTCACGGTCGCGGTGAACAGCCATGCGAATCCGGTAATCTGCGTCATGCCGCCGTTCTGCAGCGTGAGCGCTGCACCAAACGACTGGAACGCGCCGAGCACAACCGTGGAATAGCGCGTCATCTGCGTGATCTTGCGACGGCCGGCCTCGCCTTCCTTGCGTAATTCCATGAGCGACGGAACGATCATGGACATCATCTGGATGATGATCGAGGCCGAGATGTACGGCATCACACCCATGGCGAAGATCGACAAGCGCTCGAGCGCACCGCCCGAGAACATGTTGACGATGCCGAGGATGGTATTGGACTGATCGCTGAAGAAACGCGCAACGGCCTCCGGGTTGATGCCCGGTACCGGAATGAACGTGCCGACGCGATACACCACCAGCGCCCCCAACAGGAACACCAGACGGCTGCGGATCTCGCCGAAGCGAGTCGCATTACCCAGCGCAGCCGCCGGATTCGTCATTGTCGGGGAGGTTGCCACGAGCCGTTACTTGTCCTTGGCCGTCTTGTCTTTCACGGATTTGGCTTTCTTGACGAGCTTGCCGCGCTTCTTCACGGGTTCAGCCGGCTCGACAACGAGCTCGCCGCCGGCCTTCTCAATGGCCTGGCGCGCGCCCTTGGTCGCCCCCACACCTTTGAGCGTCACGGCCTTTTTGACTTCGCCCGAGAGTATTACTTTCGCCTGGGTCGCGAATACCGGGATCACGCCGGCCTTGATCAGCGCAGCCATGTCGATGACGGCAGCGTCGATCTTGTTCAACTCATCGAGCCGCACTTCGGCGCGCGAGCTCTTGATCTTTGAGCGGAAGCCGACCTTCGGCAGGCGACGCTGCAGCGGCATCTGGCCGCCCTCGAAGCCGACCTTGTGATAGCCACCCTTGCGCGCGCGCTGACCCTTCACGCCGCGGCCCGAGGTCTTGCCCTGGCCAGCCGAGGCACCGCGGCCCACACGCAGACGCGATCGCTTCGAGCCCTTGCCCGGTGCCATCGTGTTCAGTCGCATCACGTCCGACATTTACTTCGCCTCTTCGACTTTCAGCATGTGGCGCGCTGCATAGATCATTCCGCGATTCTCGGGAGTGTCCGAGACCAGCACGCTGTGATGGCGACGGCGCAGGCCGAGGCCCTTCACCGACGCTGCGATGCTCTTGAGCTGGCCGAAGCTGCTCTTGAGCTGAGTGACTTTCAGTTGCGATGCCATGATCAGCCCAGGAGTTCGTCGAGGCTCTTGCCCCGCTTGGCCGCGATATCGTCCGGCGAACGCACCGACGCGAGCGCGCCGATCGTCGCGCGCACGACGTTGATGGGGTTGCGCGAGCCGTAGCTCTTGGCGAGCACGTTGCGCACGCCGGCGCACTCGAGCACCGCGCGCATGCCGCCGCCGGCGATGACGCCCGTACCATCGGAAGCCGGCATCATCAGCACGCGCGTGGCGCCGTGCGTGCCCTTGACCATGTAGTGCAGCGTGTCGTTGCGCAGGCTGACATTGACCAGGTTCTTGCGCGCCTGCGCCATGGCCTTGGAGATCGCGACCGGCACTTCACGGGCCTTTCCGAAACCCATTCCCACGCGTCCGGCACCGTCGCCGACCACAGTCAGCGCAGTGAACCCGAACTGTCGGCCGCCCTTGACGACCTTCGCGGTTCGATTGACGGCGACCAGCTTCTCGGTGAGCTCGTCGGCACTCTGCGGTTTTTCCATTCTCGCCATAGGTCAGTCCGCCTTTAAAACTCGAGACCGGCTTCGCGCGCTGCGTCGGCCAGTGCTTTCACGCGGCCGTGATAGCGGAAGCCCGAACGATCGAAAGCCACCTTGTTGATACCCGCCGCCTTCGCCTGCTCGGCGATGGCCTTGCCCACGGCCTGCGCCGCGCTGACGTTGCCCGTGTTCTTCAGGCCTTCGCGCACCGTCTTCTGCACGGTGGACGCCGTGGCCAGCACCTTGCTGCCGTCCGCAGCGAACACCTGGGCATAGATATGCTGAGGCGTGCGATGGACGGTGAGACGCGCGACTTCCTGCCCGCGGATGGATGCGCGGGTCTTCACGGCGCGCCGCTGACGGCGCTCTTTCTTCGTGATGTTCATGACTACTTCTTCTTGCCTTCCTTCAGCGAGATCTTCTCGTCCGAATAGCGCACACCCTTGCCCTTGTAGGGCTCCGGCGGACGAATCGAACGGATCTCGGCGGCCACCTGGCCGATGCGCTGACGGTCGAAACCCTTGATCAGGATTTCCGTCTGCGCGGGGGTCTCGATGGTGATGCCATCGGGAATCGGAAACGCAACCGGATGCGAGAAGCCGAGCGTGAGGTTCAGCACCTTGCCCGCCACCGCAGCACGGAACCCGACACCGACCAGTTCGAGCTTCTTCTCGTAGCCCTTGGTGACGCCTAGGACCATGTTCGCCAGATGGGCACGAGTAGAACCAGCAGCGGCGCGCACACCATCCCCTTCCGTATAGGTGATATTGAGCAGCTTGTCTTCCTGCACGACCTTCACGCCCTCAAGCAGCGGTACGGTCAACGTGCCCTTGGCACCCTTGATCGTGATGAGCGTCGGGGTGAGGGTAGCCGTCACGCCCTGAGGCAGTTCGACCGGCATTTTCGCTACACGCGACATGTCTATAACCCTTGAATGATTCTGATCAGGCAACGATGCAGAGGACTTCGCCGCCCTGGCCGATGGCGCGCGCCTGGCGATCGGTCATCACACCCTGGGGGGTGGAGACGATCACGGTGCCCATGCCACCGAGAACTTTCGGCAGTTCGTCCTTGCCGCGATAGATGCGCAGGCCCGGACGGCTCACGCGCTCAAGGCGATCGATTACCGGACGACCTTCGAAGTACTTCAGGTCGATGGTCAGCGTGGGCTTGCCGCCCTCCGCTTCCACGTGGAAATCGCCCACGTAGCCTTCGTCCTTCAGGACCTTGACGATCGAGGTCTTCACCTTCGAAGAGGCGAGGCTCACATTGGTCTTGCCGGCGCTTTGCGCATTACGAATACGCGTCAGCAGGTCAGCAACGGGATCAGTCATGCTCATGCTTGGCGTGCCTCCTACCAGCTCGCCTTGGAGAGGCCGGGAATCTCGCCACGATTGGCGAGCTCACGGACCTTGACGCGTGCCAGCCCGAACTTGCTGTACACACCACGTGAACGGCCGGTGATCTGACAGCGATTACGCACACGCGTCTGGCTGGCATCACGCGGCAGCTTCTGAAGCTTCTCCTGCGCATCGGCACGCACTTCGGCCGAGCTCCTGGGGCTGCGGATGGTTTCCTTCAGCTCCGCACGGCGGACCGCGTACTTCTTTACGGTACGGATCCGGCGCTTCTCGCGTTCGACCATGTTTGTCTTGGCCATGCCTCTTAAGTCCTCTTGCTTCCGTTTACTTACTTGCGGAAGGGGAAATTGAATGCGTCGAGCAATGCACGGCCCTGCTTGTCATCTACAGCAGAGGTCGTGATCGTGATGTCCATGCCCCGCAGCTGATCGATCTGGTCGTACTGGATCTCGGGAAAAATTATCTGTTCCTTGATGCCCAGCGTGTAGTTGCCACGGCCGTCGAAGGCACGGGCGGACACGCCGCGAAAGTCACGGATGCGCGGAATCGCGACACTGATAAGGCGATCGAGGAACTCGTACATGCGTTCGCCACGCAGCGTCACTTTGCAGCCGATTGGCAGACCCTCGCGCACCTTGAACGCCGCGATGGCCTTCTTCGCCTTGGTAATCTGCGCCTTCTGACCGGTGATCTTTGCCATGTCGGCGGCGGCCGCATCGACGATCTTCTTGTCGGCAACCGCCTCGCCCACGCCCATGTTCACCGTGATCTTGGTGATCCTGGGAACCTGCATGACGTTCGCAAGCTCAAGCTGCGCCTGGAGCTGCGGCACGATCTTGTCGCGATAAATTTCTTGTAGCCTGCTCATACGTCCAACACTTCGCCATTCGACTTGAAGATACGCACGCGCCTGCCGTCAGTCAGCGTCTTGAAGCCGACCCGATCCGCCTTGCTCGCGCCCGGATTCCAGATCGCGATCTTCGAGATGTGCAGGGGCATCTCCTTCTCGATGATGCCGCCCTGCTGATTCTTTTGCGGGTTCGGGCGCTGATGCTTCTTGGAGACGTTAATGCTCTCCACCAGTACATGTTCCGCGTCGAGCACCTGGACGATGGCGCCCTTGCGACCCTTGTCCTTGCCCGAGATCACGACGACCTGATCGCCTTTCTTGATTCGTTTCATGTCCGTGCTCTTACAGAACTTCCGGGGCCAGCGAGATGATCTTCATGAACTGCACGTTGCGCAGCTCACGCGTCACCGGTCCGAAGATGCGCGTGCCGATCGGCTCGAGCTTGTTCGTGAGCAGCACCGCGGCATTGCCGTCGAAGCGGATCAGCGAACCGTCCGGACGACGCACGCCACGGCGCGTGCGCACGACCACTGCGTCGTACACC
The DNA here is from genome assembly GCA_039929265.1 of Steroidobacteraceae bacterium. Lineage (GTDB taxonomy): Bacteria > Pseudomonadota > Gammaproteobacteria > Steroidobacterales > Steroidobacteraceae > ZC4RG30. Next base: position 12,952 of record JBDSRN010000208.1, read on the forward strand.
TCGCCTTTCTTGACCTTGCCGCGCGGGATGGCGTCCTTGACGCTCACCTTGATGACGTCGCCCACCTGCGCGTAGCGGCGCTTGGAACCACCGAGCACCTTGATGCACATCAGCGTCTTGGCGCCGCTGTTGTCCGCGGCATGGAGCAATGTCTGTAACTGGATCATGGCTCAGGCCGCCGCGCGTTCGATGATGGCGACCAGGGTCCACGCCTTGCGGCGCGACAGCGGACGCGACTGGGCGATCGACACCTTGTCGCCTTCCTTCGCTTCGCCCTTTTCGTCGTGGGCGAGCAGCTTGGTCGTACGGCGCATGAATTTGCCGTACATCGGATGCTTCACCACGCGCTCGATCTCGACCGCGATGGTCTTCTGCATCTTGCTGCTCACCACGCGACCGGTGAGGGTGCGCTGGGCCTTGTCGACCGACTTTTCTGTGCTCATTACTTGCTGCCTTTGGCGGCGCTCAATTCGCGCTGCACCGTCTTCAAACGCGCCACGTCGCGGCGCGTCTTGGAAAACTGATCCGGCTTCACGGTCTGACCCGTGCCGCGCTGCAGGCGCAGCGCAAACTGCGCCTTGCGCAACTTGAGCAGTTCGCCGCCGAGGTCCTTCGCGCTTTTCTTGCGCAGGTCCGCACGCAGCGTTTCGATTCGCTTGAGTTCTTTACCCATTACCGCACCTGACGTCGGACGAAGGTGGTCGACACGGAAAGCTTCGCACCGGCCAGACGGAATGCCTCGCGCGCGTCGGCTTCGGAGACGCCTTCCATCTCGAACAGAATCTTGCCGGGCTGCACCTTGGCGACCCAGTACTCAACGTTGCCCTTGCCGCTGCCCATGCGCACTTCAAGCGGCTTCTTTGAAATTGGCACGTCTGGAAACACACGGATCCAGATCTGGCCACCACGCTTCACGTGACGAGCCATTGCGCGTCGCGCGGCTTCGATCTCGCGCGCAGTCATGCGGACGCGGCCGGTGGCCTTCAGGCCGAATTCGCCGAAGGCTACAGTGCTGCCGCGGTTCGCGAGGCCGGTGTTACGGCCCTTGAACTGCTTGCGGTACTTGGTTCGCTTGGGTTGCAGCATGCTGTTTCTCTAGACCGCCGGAGCGCCTTCGACCGCGGCGGCCGCAGGCGGAGCAACAAGCGTCGGGGCGACGGCATCGGCCGGCGCTTCGACAGTTGCTTCGAACTCGGGCTTGTCGAAAACTTCGCCCTTGAAAATCCAGACCTTCACGCCGATCACGCCATAGGTCGTACGCGCCTCGGCCGTGCCGTAGTCGATGTCGGCGCGGAACGTGTGCAGCGGCACGCGACCCTCACGCGACCATTCCGTGCGCGCGATCTCGGCGCCGTTCAGGCGCCCCGACAGGCGCACCTTGATCCCCAGGGCACCACTGCGCATCGTGCTCATGACAGCGCGCTTCATGGCGCGGCGGAACATCACGCGTTTCTCGATCTGCTGCGCGATGCCTTCGGCAACCAGCAGCGAATCGAGCTCCGGCTTGCGGATCTCGGCGATGTTGATGCGCACGTCGTTCGTGGTCATGGCGAGCAGCTTCGCGGTCTCGATGCGCAGACGTTCGATGTCTTCGCCCTTCTTGCCGATCACGATGCCCGGACGCGCGGTCTGGATGGTGATATTCACCTTCTTCGCAGCCCGCTCGATCGTGATGCGGCTGACCGATGCTTCCGAGAGCTTCTTCTTCAGGAACTCGCGCACGCGGAAATCCGTGTGCACCTGGATCGGGAACTGTTTCTTGCTGGCATACCACTTGGACACCCAGTCGCGGGTGATGCCAAGACGTATACCCAGCGGATTGACCTTCTGACCCACTGCTAATCCTTCTTGCCGTCGCTGACGTGCACAGTGATATGGCTCGAACGCTTCACAATGCGGTTGCCGCGCCCCTTGGCGCGCGCCATGAAGCGCTTGAGGACCGGTGCCGTATCGATCTCGATGCGCGCGACCTTCAATTCGTCGATGTCGGCGCCGTGATTGTTCTCGGCATTCGCAATCGCCGACTCCAGAGCCTTCAGCACGAGCTCGGCGCCCTTCTTCGGCATGAACTTCAGTGTCGACATCGCAAGACCCACGTTCTTGCCGCGCACGGTGTCCGCCACGAGGCGGCATTTCTGCGGAGAAATGCGTGCGTATTTGAGTTTGGCAAACGTTTCCATGGTTACGACGCCGCCGACACTTTCTTGTCGCCCGAGTGCGACTTGAAGGTACGCGTGGGCGAGAACTCGCCGAGCTTGTGGCCGACCATGTTCTCGGTGATCAGCACCGGGATGTGCTGGCGACCATTGTGCACGGCGAGCGTCAGGCCAACCATTTCCGGCGTCACCATCGAACGGCGCGACCAGGTCTTGATCGGCTTGCGATCGTTCTTGCCCGACGCAACCGCGACCTTCTTCTGAAGGTGCAGATCGACGAACGGACCTTTCTTCAACGAACGTGGCACTGCTTATTTCCTCCGCTTCACGATCATGCTGGTCGTGCGCTTGTTGCGGCGTGTCTTCTTACCCTTGGTCTGCATGCCCCACGGCGACACAGGATGCGGATTGCCCTGACCCGGCTTGCCTTCACCACCACCGTGCGGGTGGTCGACCGGGTTCATCGCCACACCGCGCACCGTCGGGCGCACGCCGCGCCAGCGCTTCGCGCCGGCCTTGCCGTACACGCGCAGGCTGTGCTCGTCGTTGCTGACTTCGCCCAGCGTCGCACGGCAGTCGATGTGTACCTTGCGCGACTCGCCGGACTTCAGTCGCAGAAAGGCATGGATGCCTTCGCGCGACGTGTACTGGATCGAGGCGCCGGCGCTGCGCGCGAGCTGGCCGCCCTTGCCCGGCTTCATCTCCACGTTGTGCACAGTGGAGCCGACCGGGATGTGGCGCAACGCCATCGAATTGCCCGGCTTGATCGGCGCTTCGGAACCCGCGCGGATCTCGTCGCCGGACTTCACACCCTTCGGCGCGATGATGTAGCGACGCTCGCCGTCCTTGTACAGCAGCAACGCGATGTGCGCCGTGCGGTTCGGATCGTATTCGATGCGCTCGACCACGCTCGCCACGCCTTCCTTGTCGCGCTTGAAGTCAATGATGCGGTACTTCTGCTTCGAACCACCGCCAACGTGTCGCGTGGTGATGCGGCCGAAATGATTGCGCGCACCGGTCTTGCTCTGCGCAACCGTGAGCGGCGCGTGCGGCTTGCCCTTGTGCAGGTGCGCGCGGCTGACCTTGACGACGAAACGTGCGCCGGGCGAAGTGGGCTTGAGCTTGATCAGTGCCATGTCTTACTTCCGACCCAGACCACTGGAACCAGCGGCTTCGTAGTCGATGGCCTGACCAGCGGCGAGCCGCACATAGGCCTTTTTCCAGTCCTGCGTGCGACCGTTGGTCTTGCCAAATCGGCGCGTCTTGCCTGGCTCATTCGAGGTAGTCACAGAGGCGACCTTGACGTCGAACATCAGCTCGACCGCAGCCTTCACTTCCGTCTTGTTGGCGTCGCGACGCACCCGAAACGCGTACTGGTTGGCGTTCTGCATCGCGAGCGAGGTCTTCTCGGTCACGTGCGGGGCGATCAGGACCGTCGTCAATCTCTCGCTGCTCATTGCAGGCGCTCCTCAACCAGCTTCACGGCACCCACCGTCATGAGCACCTTGTCGTAGCTCATGAGGCTCAACGGGTTGATCGACGCTGCCGCCATGATCTCGACGTGCTTCAGATTGCGCGCGGCGAGGAACAGCTTCTCATCCTGCGCCTCGATCACGATCAACACGCTCTGCAGTGACATGTCCTTCAGCTTGGAGGCGAGCAGTTTCGTCTTGCCTTCCGCGAGCGACAGTTCGCCCAGCACGACCAGGCGGTCCTGGCGAACCAGCTCGCCGAGCATCGAGCGCAACGCGCCGCGATACATCTTGCGATTGACCTTCTGGCTGAAATCGCGCGGGCGCGCAGCGAATGCGCGACCACCCCCGACCCAGATCGGGCTGCGGCTGGACCCGGCGCGCGCCTGGCCCGTGCCTTTCTGCGCATGCGGCTTGCGACCGCCACCGCGCACTTCAGCCTTCGACAGCTGACGCTTGGTGCCTGCGCGACCGGCATTGCGGTACGCGGTGATGACCTGGTGAACCAGGGCTTCGTTGTACTTGGCGCCGAAATTTTCCTCAGACACGCTGAGTTCGGCTCCACCGTTAGCTACTTTCAGCTTCATTCTTCGGCCTTACTTCTTCGCGTCGGCTTTCTTGGCGTCGGCCTTCTTGACCGGGGCGATGCGCTTGCGCATCGCCTGTCGCGCCGCCTTGACGGACGGACGCACGATCACCGTGCCACCCTCGGTACCCGGAACGGCGCCGCGGATCAGGATCAGATTGCGCTCGGCATCCACCTCGACAACCTTGAGGTTCTCGGTGGTGCGGCGCTGCACGCCCATGTGACCGGACATGCGCTTGCCGGGGAACACGCGGCCCGGCGTCTGGCGCTGGCCGATCGAACCCGGAGTACGGTGTGACACCGAGACGCCGTGCGTCGCGTGGTGACCACCGAAGTTGTGACGCTTCATCACGCCGGCGAAACCCTTGCCCATCGTTGTGCCGGTGACATCGACGACCTGGCCAGCCTTGAAATGATCGGCCTTGAATTCGGTGCCGGCAGCCAGCCCCGTGTTGTCCTTCGCGTCGAGGCGGAACTCCATCAATCCCCGACCTGGAGCGACTTTGGCCTTCGCGTAGTGCCCGGCAACGGCCTTCGAGGCCAGCTGGGGGCGGCGCGTGCCGAAGCTCACCTGCACAGCGCGGTAGCCATCACCGTCGACCGTCTTCACCTGCGTGACGCGGTTCGGGAGCACCTGCACGACCGTTACGGGCACGGTTTCGCCCGCATCCGTGAACACTCGCGTCATGCCGAGCTTTCGGCCGACCAATCCAATTGCCATAAACATGGTCCTAGTCACGGGTTTGCGCCCGGGGTTCAACGCAGCTCGCTTCGCGAGATCCGTCCATTAGTGGCTTTGGAGGAGATTCAGACCGGCCAAGCACGCACGCAGCCGGTCAGGCAGCATGGCGCTCAGGTGGTCTTGGCTGCTATTCCAGCCAACCTCGCCCGAAACCGCGTCCGAAACGCGAACCGCCTGGAAAATCCCCGGCGGTCAAAAGGGCGCGCAGTATATGTATCAGCGCCCAGTCAAGCAACAGGGATGCAGCAAAGAGCCGCTGGTGACGGGCCGGCCCGTGCGCAGCGGCGTTTCGCGCCGTCCGGAGCCCTTAATTCAGCTTGATCTGAACGTCCACGCCCGCCGGAAGCTCCAGCTTCATGAGCGCATCAACCGTCTTGTCCGTGGGGTCGAGGATGTCCATCAAGCGCTTGTGCGTGCGCAGCTCGAACTGGTCGCGCGCATCCTTGTCGCCGTGCGGCGAGAGCAGGACCGTGAAACGCTCCATCTTCGTCGGCAGCGGCACGGGGCCCTTGACCGTCGCGCCCGTGCGCTTCGCGGTCTCCACGATCTCGCGCGCGGAGTTGTCGATCAAACGATGATCGAATGCCTTCAGGCGGATGCGAATGTTCTGATTAGCCATAGTCTGTGAGCCTTATTTCAAAATCTTGGCGACGACGCCGGCGCCCACCGTCTTGCCACCCTCACGGATGGCGAAACGCAGACCCTCTTCCATCGCGATCGGGGCGATGAGATCCACCGTCATCTTGATGTTGTCACC
>JBDSRN010000209.1:0-21260 GCA_039929265.1 Steroidobacteraceae bacterium
AAGCACAACGATGCGAATGGCGAAGACAACAATGATGGCGACAACAACAACTGTTCTGCGAACTACGGCGAGGAGGGGCCTACCAGGGACGTGGAGATACTCGCGCTGCGCGAGCGCCAAAAACACAATCTGCTGGCCACATTGCTGTTCTCACAGGGTACGCCAATGCTGGTCGCGGGCGACGAGCGGGGTCGCACGCAGGACGGCAACAATCATGCGTACCCCCAAGACAACCAGATCAACTGGCTGAGCTGGGAGCTCGACGAGAACGGTGCGGAGTTGCTCGAGTTCGTCCGCCGCATCATTGCGTTGCGCAAGGCGTATCCGATCCTGCGCCGCGGCCGCTACCTGCACGGTGAATACAACGCCGCGCTCGGGATCAAGGACATCACCTGGCTGAGCTGCGGCGGCAAGGAGATGCAGCAAGTCCATTGGGAGGATCGCGGCACGCGCTGCATCGGCGTGTTGCTCGACGGGCGCGCTCAGCCCACCGGCATCCGCCAGCGCGGCGCCGACGCCACGCTGCTGCTGATCACCAATGCACACACCGATACCGTGGAATTCACGCTGCCCGCCGTACCGGAGGGCCGTTACTGGATGCGCCTGATCGATACCTGTGCGCCATCGGATGCGAAATTGCCGAGCGTCAGGTTCGGCGTGAAGTATCCCGTCGCGGCGCGTTCGTTGCTGCTGTTCGTGCTGAAGATCGATGCTCCGCGCGCGCGCTCAGTACGTCAGGGACTCGGTGCATTGCTCGACGTCGCTGAAGATCCGCTCTCGGGCAAGCATCCGTGACGCAGTTTGGCGCCAGCTACCACGACGGTGTGGCGACATTCCGGTTGCTCGCGCCGTCACGGCGCGAGGCGCAATTGCTCGTCGATGGCGCGGCTCCCGTCACGATGCGGCGCGCGGCCGATGGCTGGTTCACGCATACAGCCCTCATCTCGCCGGGAGCACGATACAGATATCTGCTCGATGGTGTTGATCGCGTACCGGATCCGGCATCGCGCTTCCAGCCCGACGATGTGCATGGTCCAAGCGAACTCGTCGACCCTGCGACGTACGCGTGGCAGAACGCCGGCTGGCGCGGCCGTCCGTGGCACGAAGCAGTGGTGTACGAGCTGCACGTGGGGTGTTTCTCGCCGCAGGGCAACTATCGTGGGGTCATCGACAAGCTCGAGCATCTGGCCAAACTCGGCGTCACCGCGATCGAGCTCATGCCGCTTGCGGATTTTCCCGGCAGGCACAACTGGGGCTACGACGGCGTGCTGCCGTATGCCCCGGAGTCCGCGTACGGCAGGCCGGATGACCTGAGGGCGCTGGTGGATGCCGCACACGGGCACGGCCTCATGGTATTGCTCGATGTCGTCTACAACCACTTCGGGCCCGAGGGGAATTACGCAAGCGCGTACTGGCCGACACTGCTCACGCAGCGCCATGAAACGCCGTGGGGCGCTGCCATCAACTACGACGATGCGGGCAGTGCGCAGGTTCGCGAATTCTTCATTGACAATGCGCTGTACTGGCTCGAAGAGTTCCGGTTCGACGGGCTGCGACTGGATGCCGTACATGCGATCCGCGACGACAGCGGATCGCATTTCCTCGATGAGCTGGCTGCGCGAGTCGCGGAGCATTGCGCCGGTCGCGAAATACACCTGCTGCTGGAGAACGAGGAGAATGACGCCGCACGACTGGCACCAACCGGACCGTATCGCGCGCAGTGGAACGACGATGTGCATCATGGCCTGCACGTCGCCGTCACTCGGGAGGCGCAGGGCTACTACGCCGATTATTGCGCCGATCCCACGCGCTTGCCGCGCGCGCTGGCGGAGGGTTTCGCGTGGCAGGGCGAAGTGATGAACTATCGGGGCGCGCCGCGCGGCACGCCGAGCGGGCAATTGCCGCCAACTGCTTTCGTCGCCTTCCTGCAGAACCACGACCAGATCGGCAATCGCGCCTTCGGTGAGCGACTGACGAGTCTCGCGGAGCTTCCGGCATTACGCGCGGCCTCCGCCATCTACCTGCTCGCTCCGCAGATTCCGATGCTGTTCATGGGTGAGGAATGGGGCACGCGCACGCCGTTTCAGTTCTTCTGCGATCTGTCGCTGGATCTGCGCGAGGCGGTGCGCGATGGTCGGCGCGCAGAGTTCGCGCACTTTGCGCAGTTCCAGGATGCGCAGTTGCGCGCGCACATTCCAGATCCAACTGTCGAATCGACTTTCGCTGCAAGTCGCCTCGACTGGAGCGAGCTCGCGCGACCTGAGCACGCCGCGTGGCTCGCGTGGTATCGCCGCATTCTCGCGGTGCGCCGCGACGACATCACCCCGCTGCTGCCCCGCATCGGTGGGCATGCGGGCACGTGGACCGCTTCGCGCAATGCGTTCGTCGTCCGCTGGAAGTGCGGTGCGCAGGTGCTGGCGCTGGCTGCAAACCTGTCGCCCGCGATGGAGGTATTCCCGTCGCTGCCCGGCAGGCTCTTGTGGAGCGAAGGCGCGACAGCTGCCGAGGGCGGTGTGTTCGAGGGGTGGAGCCTGCGCTGGACATTGCAGGAATGAGCGAGCCCCAGGCGTTCATTCCGCCATTGGCCACCTATCGCCTGCAATTCGGCGCCGAGGTCGGATTCAAGGCCGCCGCGCTACTCGCGCCGTATCTCGCCAAGCTCGGCGTCAGCCATCTGTATGCCTCACCGTATTTCGCGGCGCGTCCCGGCAGCACGCACGGTTACGACGTAGTCGACCACAACCGCCTCAATCCGGAACTCGGGACCGAAGCGGACTACGAGCAGCTGCTGCGCGCGCTCTCTGACAACGGCCTCAAGCACATTGTCGATTTTGTGCCGAATCATGTGGGCGTCGGAGGCTCGGGCAATCTCTGGTGGCTGCACACGCTGGAGTGGGGCGCTGCATCGCCACATGCGCGCGCGTTCGACATCGACTGGTACCCGCAACGCGTGGACCTCGCCGGCAAGCTGCTGGTGCCGATGCTCGGTGATCAGTACGGGGCCGCGCTCGAATCTGCGCAGCTGCAACTGCGTTTCGATGCGGCGCACGGCGAGTTCGCGATCTGGCTGCCGGGCGAGCACAAGTTGCCGATCAATCCGCGCGACTATGCGGGAATTCTGGGCACGCGGCGGCCATCACTCCTGGAAATGGGTCGTAACTTCGCTCGCCTCAAGACCGGCAATCAGAGCGCGTACGAGCGCGCCGCCGAGCTGAAACTCGAACTCGCGCGGCTAGCGCGCGAGGATCATGTGCGCACTGACATCGAGACTGCGGTGCGCCGGCTCAACGGCAAGGCGGGGCGGCCAGTGAGTTTCGTTCGGCTCGACCGGCTCATCGCGCGACAGCACTGGCGCGTGGCGTACTGGCGCGTCGCCGCGGATGACATCAATTACCGGCGCTTCTTCAACATCCACGAGCTCGCGGGCCTCCGCGTGGAAGACGAGGAAGTGTTCGCGGCGGTGCATCGCTGGTTGCTGCAGCGTCTGACGGATGGCAGCATCGATGGGGTTCGCATCGATCACATCGACGGCCTGTACGACCCGGCCGCTTACACCCGCAGACTGCGTGCTGCCGTGCCGCGCGAGTTTTATCTGGTGATCGAAAAGATTCTCGCCAGCCACGAGCAACTGCGCGCTGACTGGCCGGTGCACGGTACTACGGGCTACGAGTTCGCCGTGTTGCTCACGGGATTGTCGATCGACAGCGCCGGTGAGGGCGCGATGTCAGATGCCTATGCGCAGTTCACCGGCGAAGTCGCAACCACAGGCGCCTACGCGCGCATGGTGTCCGAGTGCAAACGGCTCATCATGCAAACCGAGCTCGCAAGCGAACTGCAGGTTCTGGCGAGTGAGGCCGCGCGCATTGCCGTATCCGACTGGCGCAGCCGCGATTTCACGCTGAACGGTCTGCGCGCCGCATTGCTCGAGATCATTGCGAATTTTCCGGTGTATCGCACGTACATCGATGCAACGGGGGCCAATGATGATGATCGTCGCGATGTGCACTGGGCCGTCGCCCGCGCGCGCCGTTCGCCGCTTCTGAGCGAGACCAGCGCACTGGATTTCCTCGAGGCGCTGTTGCTCGGCAATCTGCCAACCCGCGGAGTGGCTGGCAGTTATTCGACCGGGTCGGTGCGGAACTTCGCGATGAAAGTGCAGCAGTTCACCGGACCCGTCATGGCGAAGAGCGTCGAGGACACTGCGTTCTACCGCTTCAATCGACTGGTGGCATTGAATGAGGTGGGCGCACGACCCGACCAGTTCGGCGTATCCCCAGCCGCATTCCATCGTGCGATGCAGGACAATGTGCGCTCGCATCCGCACGCGATGCTCACCACCGGCACCCACGATACAAAACGAGGTGAGGACGCTCGCGCACGACTCGCCGTGCTGTCACAGCAGCCAGAGCAATGGCTCGCGAGCCTGCGCGCCTGGAGTCGTCTGGTGAGGGCGCGGCTCGGTGACGTCGAGCGCAACAACCCGCCCGTGCCGAACGACGAGTACCTCATTCACCAGCTGCTGCTCGGCTCATGGCCTGCGGAGCTGATGCATGCTGAGTCGCTCGAGCCCGGCAGTCTCGATGCGTTCCGCGAGCGCATCCAGGCAGCAACCATGAAATCGCTGCGCGAAGCCAAGCAGCACAGCAACTGGTCCGCGCCTGACAACAACTACGAAGCGTCCGTGCGCGCCTACATCGATGCCTGTCTGGATCTGTCGCGCGCCAATCCTTTCCTCGACAGCTTCCGGCCGTTCGCGCAACGCTTGGCCACTAGCGGTGTTGCGAACAGTCTCACGCAGCTCGTGTTGAAACTCACGGTTCCCGGCGTGCCGGATGTCTATCAGGGCGCCGAGTTGTGGGACTTGAGCCTGGTCGATCCGGACAACCGCAGGCCCGTCGACTACGGGTTGCGCGAACACATGCTGACGCAATTGCCCAGCGCGGATTTCGCCGAGCTCGTGACGGGCTGGCAGGACGGACGCATCAAACTGTTATTGCTCAGCCGGCTGCTGCAAATGCGCCGCCGTCTGCCCGCGTTGTTTTCCTTCGGCAACTACTCAGGCATCGACATCGAGTCGCCACGACTGCTCGCATTCCGCCGCGAGCATGAGGGACGACGCCTGATCGTCGTGGTCGCTCGACTGCTGCCTGCCGGCTCCGAGGAATGCCGGTGGCCCGATGCGGGGTGGCAGGACGTGGCATTCGGCGAGACGAAGTTCGAGCTGCCGGGAGGTCCGTGGCACGAGGTGCTGTCGGGCGCTTCGCTCGCGGGAGGCGCTGCTCCCGTGCGCGTAAGCGACCTGTTTGCGCGCTTGCCGGTTGCCGTGCTGTTGTCGGACTAGTCCGACATTCTCCGTCTGAGACTGCCTATGGGTGCCCCGCATACTCTGCGGCAGAATGGCCGCGCGCCTTTTGGGGTGCTTACCTGCGGAGATCGATTTGAAACATGAATTGCCGAAGCTGCCTTATGCTCTAGATGCACTCGAGCCTGTCACCGATGCGCAGACCATGGCGCTGCATCACGGCAAGCATCACAAGGCGTATGTCGAAAAGCTCAACATGGCGCTCGAGCCGTATCCGCAATATCAGCAGTACAGCGTCGAAGATCTGCTGACGAAGCTCGACCAGATCGACCCCAAGGTGCGTACCTCGATCCGAAATCAAGGCGGCGGGCACGCTAACCACGCACTGTTCTGGCGGGTCATGACGCCCGGCGGCAAACCGCTCGGTGGGGACGTCGAGCGCCTCATCAAGCACGGGTTCGGGGATCAGGCGAAATTCCAGGAGCAGTTCGAGAAAGACGGTGTGGGCTTCTTCGGTTCGGGCTGGACGTTCCTCATGTGGAACAGTGCCGCGCAGGCCCTCGAGATCAAGTCGCTGCCGAATCAGGACAGTCCGCTGTCGAACGGCAACGTGCCGCTGCTACTCTGTGATTTATGGGAGCACGCGTACTACCTGCGCTACCACAACCTGCGCGCCGACTGGATCAAGGCCTGGTGGAAAGTGGTAGATTGGGATGCCGTCAACAAGAATCTCGAGGCGGCAGTGAAGAAGAAGACCAACTGACCCCGCAATGCACACACTGGCCGTCATTCTTCTCACAGCGGCCACCACAGCACTGATCTTCCTCGTCGCGATCAACTTCGTGACGGCTGAGAAGCGCATGCAGCGACGGCCAAAACGGCTGTACACGCTGCGCGATGGCGATTTCCGACGCGCGATGGGCGTGTTGCTCGGACCGGCGATACTGCCGGGCAACCAGATCACCACGCTGATCAACGGCAACGCGATATTCCCTGCGATGCTCGCCGCGTTACGCGGCGCGCAGCACACCGTTTGCTTTGAAACCTTCATTTACTGGTCGGGTGGTATCGGGCAGGCGTTCGCCGACGCGCTCGTTGTTGCCGTGGGGCGGGGCGTGAGGGTGCACGTGCTGCTCGACTGGATCGGTACGCGCCGCATGGATCCGCGTCTGCTGAATCAACTGCGCGACAACGGAGTCGAAGTGCAGATCTATCACCCGCTGTCCTGGTATCACGTGGGCCGCCTCAACAATCGCACTCACCGCAAGTTGCTCGTAGTGGATGGCAGCGTGGGCTTCACTGGCGGGGTCGGCATCGCGCCGCAGTGGACTGGCAATGCTCAGGATGCGGGCCATTGGCGCGACACGCATTTCCGCATCGCGGGTCCGGTGGTCGCGCAGATGCAGGCGGTGTTCCTGGACAACTGGATCAAGTCCACCGGCAGCGTGCTGCACGGCGACGATTACTTTCCGAAGCTGCAAAGCGTCGGCGAAATGGATGCGCAGATGTTTGGCAGCTCGCCTACTGGCGGCTCGGAGAGCATGCACTTGATGTTCTTGCTCGCGATTACCGCGGCCAAGCGCAGCATCGATATTACCAGCTCGTACTTTGTGCCCGACGACATGACTCTGCAAGCGCTGGTGAGCGCGGCAAGGCGCGGCGTACGCGTGCGCATTCTGGTGCCAGGCAGAATTACCGATGCACCCTCGCTGCGACGCGCTTCGCAGGCCAAATGGGGCGGTCTGCTTCGCGCTGGTGTAGAGATCCATGAATATCAGCCGACCATGATGCACGCCAAGATCGTCACCGTGGATCAGTACTGGACCTCCGTGGGGTCAGCAAACTTCGACAACCGCTCGTTCCGACTCAACGACGAGGCAAATCTCAATGTGTTCAGCGACGCGCTTGCGCAGGAGCAGCTGCTGCAATTCGAAAAGGACCTGAGCCTCGCGCGCCCAGTGTCATTAAGGTCCTGGCGTCGCCGCCCGCTGCGCCGGCGCCTGCACGAGTTCTTCGTCCTGCTCATCCGTTCGCAGCTTTAGCCGGCGTCGACCGAGCACCTGCGCCCACCCGTTCATGTTGGGCAGCACCGCGAAGCTGATCTTCGCAACGATTAGCATTGGCACCGCGAGGAACGCGCCGCCGATGCCCCACATGGTGCCGAAGACGACGACTGCCAGTATCACGAACAGGGGATTCAGCGTAAGCGTGCGTCCGAGCACGATGGGCGTAACGAATTCCGCCTCGACAAGGTGGAGCATGAAGAAAGCAATGGGCACCACGAACGCAGGCGTTGCGAGTTCGGGCGTGGTGAAGGCGGTGAACGCCAGGATCGTCGTGCTGACGAGCGCGCCCAGAAACGGATTGAAATCGAGCACGGCCACCACTGCGCCGAGGAAAACTGCGCTGGGCACACCAAAGGCGGCGAGCATCGCCACCGTCAGAATGCCCATCACGACATTGATCGCGGATACTGTGAGCAGATAGTGAGTGAGCTGTCTCTGCACCGTCTCACTCCAGCGCATCGCGCGACGCCGCTTGTGCGGCTCGCGAATCAGTGCAATCGTGGTGCGCAACGCGCGCCTGCCTGTGATCAACATGAAATACGTAAGTGCGAGCGTGATACCGATACCGATCGCAGCATCGCGCAATCGCGGCGCGATCTGACGCAAGGCGCTCACAAGCGATTCGGTGTTCAGGCGCGGCTTGTCGATTTCGCGCACACGCACCTCTTCGAGCTTCACGTTGCGTTTGCCGGGGTGCGTCAGGAATTTGCCGAGGCGGGCCGCTTCCGTACGCAGTAGCTCGATCGCCTGAGGTGCGCGTTGCGACCACCGCGCAAGCGGGTCGCTCAGTGCGCTCACCCCCTCAGCCGCCCGCAAAAACTATTGCGGCTAGCATGAGTGACGCGGTCATCGGCGCGGGGATGCCACGCAGTTGCAGGCGACGCACGGTCGGGCACAGCGTCAGTGCAACCAGCATTGCGAACATTACCGGCACGATCACAGGTCGCGCGAGCACGGTGAGCACCGCGATCAGCGCGACGGCAATGATGACCACAGCAAGACGCAGGCGACGCACTTCGAGTGCAGTGACCGTCTGCGTGGTTTCCGCCGGAGTTTCCTGATCGGTCACCAGGCCCGGAAGTCCAGAACGTCCGAAAAGCGGGCTGGCCGTCCGCAGCCCTTGCAGACGTGAGAAAGCTCCTACGCAATTCGGGGAACTTTCCCGGGTGATGAACGAATATGTCACGCCTAACATTTCAGCCAATGACCTAACTTGAGGACTTTCCATGAATCATTCCGCATTTGCCGTGCTCGCCGCGTTCTCTCTGCTGACACTGGCTGCATGCAACAAGGCAGAAGACCCCGCAAAGACGAGCGCCGATGTTGCTGCAGCTGAGCAGAAGGGGGAGGAGCGGGTCGCCGATGCCCAGCTCGATGCTGCCAGGCAGATGGGCAGTGCCGATGCCGAAGCGCTTCGGGAGCGCGCCGATGCGGCGGAACAGGTGACGGTTGCCGAAGCGAAAGCGAACTACGACGTCGCCGTCGAAAAGTGCGAGGCACTCTCGAACAGCGGGACTGGGGATGCTCGCAGCGCGTGCAAGAAGCAGGCAGAAGCGGACTACGACCTGGTGAAGGCGCGCGCCGCGGCGTTGCATAAATCGACCGATGCCGTCGCTGACAAGCGCGATTGACCTTCGGCGTAGGACACCACCTACAGGACATGGCTGCATGTTAAGTGCCATCATGCTTGGACCCGGAGCCGGCGTTGGCATGCGGACTATCACGACCCCACGGAGCCGGCCCGCATGCTGCGGGCTGATCTGCTCACCGAATGCCGCCGGCCGAGCGCGGCGCAATCGAGAACTATCGCGAAATGCTCGCTATATCGGCGACCGCGACGCTACCACCTGCGCATAATTGAGCATGTGCTTGCGCAGGAAGAAGACCACGCGGAAGACCTCGTTGATCTGATCGAAGACTCGCCGGAAGCGGCTTGATACGTTGAACCAATAATACCCAAGGGGATACCCATGCTCAGATACGCAGCCATTTTCTTTGTCATAGCCATTATCGCCGCCGTGTTCGGTTTTGGTGGCATCGCGGCTGGTGCCACCGAAATTGCGAAGATCCTGTTCTTCGTGTTCCTTGTGGTTTTTGTGCTTACACTGTTGCTCGGGCTTTTCCGCAGGAAGTGACCTGAGGCGCTGATGGCGCACAGAAGGCGGCGGGCATGAGCCCGCCGTTTTCGTTCTGGTGTGCAATCGGCGTGCTCGTCGATTTGAATTCCCCTGCCAAGTTCTTTACGGTGGTTGCCCCCTCGGCAGCCCAGTGAACCGGTGAACGAAGCGCAAAGAATCGAGCAATCCTGGCTCGCCCGTGTCGGCTATCTGTCGCCAGCGCTGCTGTTGCTTCTGACCGGAATACTGATCACCAGCATTGCTACGCTGGTTCTCAGCGAGATCATCGCCCGCGCCGCGTTGCGCGACGGGCTCGGCATTGATCAAGTCACACAGCGTCTGCAATCCCTGGCGCAATGGAAGGAGCTGCTCGTGGACGCCGAGACCGCTGAACGCGGTTTCCTGCTTGGGGGCGACGCGTCACAGCTTGCTCCTTTTGATGGCGCGCAGCAGAACCTGTCTGCCGCGGTGAGCCGCACCACCGCGCTGGTTCCCGAACACTCCCCGTTGCGTGCCGCGATCGAAAAGATGAGCACGCTGAGTTCGCGTGCACTCGCGGTCGAGGCCGAGACCATCGCGCTCGCCACCGATGGCAAGTTCGACGAGGCCATCACCCTCATGCGCGCTCCGGAAGGGCGCAGGATCATGGACCAGTTTCGTCGCGAGCTCGCCAGCGTGCACAACGCCTCATACGCGGAGCTCGCGCAGTTGCGTGATGCACAGCGGCGCGGCGCCACCGGTGCGCGATTCGTGCTCATTTTCTCCACGATCATCAGCCTTGCATTGTTGTTCATCAGCGCGCGGCAGTTCGTTGCCGAGGCAACCCGTCAGCGCAACCTGCGTGCGGCGGCGGAGTACGAAGCCAGGCATCTGCAGAAAATCGTTGCCGAGCGGACGGCAGAACTCTCGCAACTGTCCGGACACCTGCAGGAGGCGAGTGAACGCGAGAAGTCACAGCTGGCGCGGATCCTGCACGATCAGCTCGGGGGCCTGCTGACCGCTGCCAAGATGGATGTGTCGTGGTTGCACGGCAGGGTGGCTTCGGATCCCAACCCGGAAGTGCGGCAGAAGCTTGCTGCGCTCGATTCAGAGCTGGGCGAAGCAATGAGCCTGAAGCGCCGGGTGGTGGAGAACCTGCGTCCCGCGCTGCTCGATCATTTCGGCTTGCCCACGGCAATGCAGGCGTTTTTCGATGAGACGTGCCGCCACGCCAAGCTCCAGGTGAGTACGCTGATCCCCGAGGAAATCGCTTCCGTCCCGCCGGACGCGGCGATTGCACTGTTCCGCGTGGGCCAGGAAGCGTTGGACAACATCGTCAGTCATGCGAAGGCAAAGCATGTCGATCTGGTGGTCGAATCAGACGCCGACTTCTGCGCGATCACCATTGCCGACGATGGAATCGGCATGGATCTATCGGATCCGCGATTCATGAACTCACACGGCATCAGCGGGATGCGTCATCGCATCACGCGGCTGGGCGGGGAGCTGATGATCGATAGCGCACCGGGAAAAGGCACGCGACTGCTGATCACGATACCGAAGGCGCGGCTCAGTGCTGGCGAGGCCTGACCGCCGTTTCGATGAGCGCGCGCACTTCGGCGAACTGCTGCATCTTGTCCAGGAAGTAATCCGCGCCTGCCGCCATGCAACGTTCGCGCACTGTCGGGAGTGAATAGTTGGTGAGCACGATGACGAGCGGCTGACGCTTGCCTTCGTAGGCCCGCCGCGCCTGACGGATCACGTTGATCCCACTTCCCTGGCGCAGTTCGACATCGACGATCAGCACGTCGTACTCGCCCGAACTGAGCTTTTCGATCGCCTCGGACTCTGTCTCCGCGGATGCCGCAACGCGCATTGTGCCGGGCACCGTGAGCATGGAGGTGAGCCGCTCGCGCAGCAGCGCCGAGTCTTCGATCAGCAGCAGGCGCTTCTCGCGAAGGGTGCGCACGGTGCCTTCTGTGTCAATGGAGTCACCCGCGCGCAGCACGCCTGGACGGGCATCGCCGTGTTCTTCTGCAATCAGGTTCTGAACGTTGAGCATGACGACACGGACTCCGCCGCAGAGAAAAGTTTCAGGGCAACAGACTGTTCTTGATAGCGTAGGTGGTGATGTCTGCATTCGTGCGCATCCCCATCTTTTCGAGGATGCGCGTGCGGTACGTGCTCACCGTCTTGACGCTCAGGAACAGTTTCTGGGCGATTTCGGTGACACTCACACCTTCGGCGAGCTTGCAGAAAATCTGAAACTCGCGCTCCGACAGAACACCATGTAGCGGCTCATTGCCGTTGCCGTTGAGGCCGTTGACGAGCATGTCGGCGAGCGCTGGGCCCACATAGCGATTCCCGCGTGCCACGGTACGGATGGCCCGCAGCAGATCGGCCTCACCGGCGCTCTTGCTCACGAAACCACTGGCGCCGCCGCGCAGCACGTTCAGGCCGAACTGTGTCTCGGGAAACCCGGACAGGATCAGAACGGCGACGCCTTCATGATGGGTTCGAACATGCTTCAGCACGTCCAGCCCCGACATGTCGGGCAGGGACAAATCCAGCAACAGTACATTGCAGGGCTGGCTGCGCAGCGCATTGAGCGCCTCGCGGCCGGTCTGGCACTCGGCCACCACCTTGAGGTCGGACTGCGCCCCAATCGTCTGGCGCAAGCCGGTCCGTACCAGCTGATGGTCGTCCACGATAATTACGTTCAGCGCATTCACCGCATTGCTCGCAGTTCCACGGGATAGGTGTCGGGTCGCATTATCACCCGTCACACTTATGCCGGCTACTGAGGTGGGCTCCATCAATTCAACGCTCGGAATTCCCATTCGCGGACTCGCTGTTCAGCCCATCCCTGGATACTCCATACCCTTCCTGGGCAGGCCACTCTACAAACGCACGGGTTGCTGCACTGCAGGCACTGGTCCCCTGCCCCTGTCGGATGTGTCCGACAGGGGCAGGGTCGCGTGACCTCAGAAACCCGCGAGCGGGGCGCGGGTCGCGCCCGGCGGGAAGCCGCCTTGCTTGTCCGAAAACACGATCTCGACACGGCGATTGGCCTGTTGGCCTTCGCGCGTATCGTTGCTCGCGACGGGGTAGTCCTTGCCCAGGCCGCGCGCCTGGATGCGCGCGCCATCGATCCCTCGCGAGGCAAGTGCCAAACGAACCGATGCGGCGCGACGTTCCGACAGGCCCAGGTTGTACTCCGCGCTGCCGCGGCTGTCCGTGTGGCCTTCGATGAGCACGCGCAGATTTGGATACTGGTTGAGGAAGCCGGCCAGGCGTTCGACCGTGTTCAAGGCACCCGCCTTGAGTTCCGACTTGCCCGTATCGAACAGGACATCACCGAGCGTGATCACCATGCCGCGGTCCGTCTGCTTGGCCTGCATTGCGAGCAGTTCTTCGCGCAACTTCTGCGCCTCAGCATCCGCGCTCTGTGCGGCGGCGTCTGCGGCGGCAACCTGTGCACCTGCGGCGGCGGCCTGTGCGCGTGCGGCTTCGGCCTGAGCTCTGGCGCGCGCCGTCTCTGCTTCACGCGCTTCGATCAACACGCGGTTGCGGGCCGCCTCACCCTGCTCGACCTGACGTCGGGAATACAGCTCCGAAATCTGCTGCTCGGCAATCAGTGCATTGGTGTTGGCGATATAGGCATCGTGTTTGGCGAGTTCCAGCTGCTTCGCTGCGAGATTTGCCTCGGCGTTCTTCAGCGCGAGCTGTGCCTTGTCGAGACGTACCGCAGCAGCTTCGCGCGCCATGGGCGCAGCGGCAACTCGATCGATCTGCGCGCGCGCCTGTTCGACCTCAGGCAGGGTCTTGGGCGTCGAAGCGCAGGCAGCGAGCGTGGCGGCTGCAACGAGCAGCAGCGGCGCGCCGAACTTGAAACTTGAATTGCAGTTCATTGTCTTCCCCAGATAATTGGTAATTGAGATCACGGCATCACGGGACGCGTGGTCTCTTCGCGCAAGGTCTGTGTGCCGGCTGCCACTTCAGCGGCGGCCTTCTGAAGGGTCTTCGCGCGGGCCTGGGCAGCGGCGAATTCGGCATCGAGCTCAGCCTGCTCGGCGAGCATGCGTGCGGAATCGTTCTTGCCGACGTCCGCGAGACGCCGAGCTTCCTTCGCTTTGTCGCGCGCCTTGTCGTAGTCGATGCCGCTGTACTGGCGCGCACCGGCTTGTTCAGCCTGTGCGACACTCGCGTCGGCACGCGCGATCTGTTCGTCGGGCCGAGGTCCGTTGCTTGCGCAGCCTGCCAGCGCTGCGGCTGCCAGGATCGCGCCTAGCGCCACTGCATTGCTTCGATAATTCATTGCTCTGTGCTCCGTTATTGCGACTTGCCGTGCATTAAGCACGTCGCATGGCCGGATCACTGTCAGAGCCGCAACCCGCTGACCCGTCCGTTATCCGACTGGCGCGTAGGAGTAGAGGAAGCAATGTTGCTGGGAGCCAGCCTGGCACCCTTGCGCTCAAAAATCAGCGCGCGGCGTACGCTTCCATCATCAAACCGGTGCCACCACCTGACACGTGTGCAACCACGGCCGTGCGACGGTGCAGCTTGGTGATGGCGCCGAGATTTATCGCGAACGCCAGCTCGACCTTCTGCCCCTTGCGCAGTCCGAGGCTCGAGGTGTGGATGAAAACCCCTGTTGCACTGAGGTTTACAGCTTTGCAGAGGCGGCGACCGCCTGCCGGAAGAATGATGTAAACGATCGTGCGAGCGCGGTGACGAGTGTGCAGTCGACGTTCCACAGTTCTACCGTTAAGAGGCGCTGCGCCGACTGGCGTCGGACTAATTATCAGGCCGGGTCTTGGAAGCAATTATGCCAATTCCGCGTGAAAGCAAAACCCCTACCTGACTTAAGCGGCGAGCAAATTCCGCCCCGTTATGACCGGGCCTTCGTATTGATTGCGGCTGGTTCAGTTCAGCCGCAGGCGGACCGCCACGGGACAATGATCGGACAGCCTGTAGCGCCGGAAATCGGCGGCTTCATAGCCTGGATGCCGGAACGATCCGGGCAACAAGGCGTCCGCCAGCGGTCCGCCGAGGATTATGTAGTCGATGAACCCCGTGAAAGTCTGCCCGATCACGCAGTTGCTGAACGGCTGGCCCTCGCCGGCATTGCGCAGCCGCAACCCAGCAGGCTCGTGGTCATCCAGATCCCGCCAGAGACCAGGTGCGTCGCGTTCGTTGCGGAGGTCGCGATTGAAATCCCCGAGCACGGCAAAGCGACGGCCGGCCTCGGCCTGGGAGTCGATCCATGCCTCGAGCGCCGGCACCTGGCGGCGCAGCGTGCCGCACGCCGATTCGTACGAATCGATCGGCTTGCGCGAGCAACCGGACTTCAGGTGCACCGCGAGCATATGGATTTCCTGTGGCGAGCCGGGCAGCAGGACCAGACTGGCGCCGCGCCGCACGCTGTCGCGCAGCGACAGGTCGACCAGATCCGCGCCGCACCGGAACGGCACGCCTTTGCGGATCGCAAACCCGACGTTCTGCAGATCGCGGCGCGCCGTGAAGCAGAACTGATAGCCGGGAAAAACCTCGCGCGCGGTGCGCTCGTCCTCGACTTCCTGCAGCGCGATGACGTCGGCATCGAGCTTGCGCGCGTAACTTGCGAGCCGCGAGAAGTCCGCAGAGTTGCGCGCGTGCTTCGCGGGAACATCACAAGGCAGTGACCTCGATCGCTGCGGGGCGAGGCATTGCTGGCGCAACGCTGCAATCGAGCGCGCGGACACGAGCCATTCGAGATTCCAGGTGGCGATAGAGAGAGTGCGCGGAGCGCCGATTGCATCACAACACAGTACGAGCGCGAAGAACGATACGAGCAGCGAGCGTCGCATGAGCCCGATCATGTGCCGGTGAGGAAACCGCGAATGGCAGTGTCGAAGCGGGGAATGTCGACGAGAAAGGCATCGTGCCCCTCAATACAGGGCAACGGCGCATAGTGCGTGCCGATGCCCGCCGCCTCGAATGCCCTGGCAAGTGACTGCTGTTCGTCGATTGCGAACAGCATGTCGGTCTGCACGCCGATGACGAGCGCAGCTTCGAGGGTCGAGCGCCGGAGCACTTCGCTGACCGATGGCCCGTGCATCGCGAGATCGAAACGGTCCATCGCCCGCGAGAGATACAGATAGCAGTTGGGATCGAACACGCGCACGAAGCGCTGGGCCTGGGCTTCGAGATAGCCCTCCACTTCGAAACGCGGAGCGAACGGCGCATCGACGCGTTGGCGCAGATCGATCTCGTTGCGCGCGAAGCGCTTGAGCCATTCGGCCGGCGAGCGATAGGTGATCGTGCCCATCTTGCGCGCGACGCGCATGCCGGCGCGCGGCGGGCGGTGCGTTGGGTAAGCGCCTTCGCGCCAGTCCGGATCGCTCGTCACCGCTTCGCGCTGCACCGAGCGCAGCGCGATCGCGAAGGGCGATGCAGCTGCCGAGCCGGAGATGCTGATGAGCCGGCGCGCCCTGCCGGGCAACGTCGCTGCGAATGCAAGCACGATCATGCCGCCGAGCGAAGGACCGATCACGGTGTCGAGGCGTTCGATGCCGAGCGCGCGCGCTACTTCATAGCCGCCTCGCGCGATGTCTTCCACGGCGAGCTCGGGGAAACGCAGCCGATACGGTTTGCCATCCTGCGGCGACGGCGACGCGGGCCCGGTGGATCCGAAACAGCTGCCGAGCGAGTTCACGCAGATGACGAAGTACTTGCGCGTGTCGATGGCGAGGCCCGGACCGAGGATGCGCTCCCACCAGCCTTCGCTCGGATCGCGCGCGCTGGAAGCCGCATGCGAAGACGGCGACAGTCCCGTGAACAGCAGGATCGCGTTGTCGCGCGCCGCGTTCAGCTCTCCCCAGCTTTCATAGGCAACGCCGGCGCCTTGCAGCACACCGCCGCGCCAGAGCGCAAACGGGCTCGGAAGCGCAATGACCTGCGCTGTTGTCATCTGTTGTTTCCTTGCCGACCGGGTGTCTTAGGGTTCCGGATCCGATGTCTCTGGAATGCCCTCGAACAGCGCGGTGCTGAGATAGCGCTCGCCGGTATCGGGAAGCATCGCGAGGATGCTCGAGCCCTGCGGCGCTTCCTTCGCGACCTTCAATGCCGCCGCGAAAGTCGCTCCGGAAGAGATCCCGCAGAAAATGCCTTCCTTCTGCGCGAGTTCCCGCGCTGTGGCGATCGACTCGACGTCGTTCACCGTTACGATGCGATCGGCGATCCTGCGATTGAGCACGGCAGGTACGAAGTCCGGCGTCCAGCCCTGGATCTTGTGCGGGGCGAATGCTTTGCCGGACAGCAACGCTGCGGCTTCGGGCTCGCTGACGATGATCTGCGTATCGGGCCGCGCGAGCTTGATGATCTCGCCCGCCCCGGTGAGTGTGCCGCCCGTACCCCAGCCAGTGACGAAGAAATCGAGTCCTCTGCCCGCGAAGTCGCTGAGGATCTCGGGGCCGGTGGTGCTGCGGTGATACGCGGGATTTGCCGGGTTCTCGAACTGGCGCGCGAGGAACCAGCCGTGCTTGCCTGCGAGCTCCGCGGCCTTCTTCACCATGCCCGTGCCGCGTTCGGCGGCCGGCGTGAGGATCACCTTGGCGCCGAGCATGCGCATGATCTTGCTGCGCTCGATCGAGAAGGTTTCCACCATGATCGCGACGAAGGGATATCCCTTCGCGGCGCACACCATCGCGAGCGCGATGCCGGTGTTGCCGGAGGTGGCTTCCACCACCGTCTGACCTGGCTTGAGGGCGCCCGTGCGTTCGGCGTCCTCGATGACGCCGATCGCCAGGCGATCCTTCACTGACGAGAGCGGATTGAAGAATTCGCACTTCACGTACATCGTCACGCCCTGCGGGGCGAGCCGGTTGATCTTGACGACCGGGGTGCGGCCGATCGTGCCAAGGATGCTGTCGTGGATCATGGGCGTAATACCTCTGGCGGGCGCCTGTCGGGAGGGCGCGACTTTAGCCCTTGGGCGGCTGAATCGCGAGGCTTCAGAGCGGTGGATTGATAACAAATTGTTATCATGGCGGCATGAATTTCCATCAACTCCAGTATGCCGTTGCAATCGCCAAGCATGGGCTGTCCGTCACGAGCGCGGCGAGCGCGCTGGGCACATCGCAACCGGCGATCAGCCGGGCGCTCAAAGCACTCGAACGCGAGCTGGGGTTCGACCTGTTCGTGCGGGAGGGTCGCGCGTTTTCGCGCGTAACGCCCGAAGGCACGCGGGTACTGGAATTTGCGGGCCGCGCGCTCGCGGAGATCGAGAGTCTGCGCGCCGTGGCGGCAGACCTGAACCAGGATGCGCGCGGTACACTGTCGATCGCGACCACGCACACCCAAGCGCGCTACGTGCTGCCGCCGGTGGTGCAGGCATTCCGGGCGCGCTACCCGGAAGTCGATCTGCACATGCACCAGGGCACGTCC
Organism: Steroidobacteraceae bacterium; assembly: GCA_039929265.1. GTDB lineage: Bacteria > Pseudomonadota > Gammaproteobacteria > Steroidobacterales > Steroidobacteraceae > ZC4RG30. The sequence continues at coordinate 17,892 of JBDSRN010000209.1, forward strand.
GAGCAGATCTCCGAGATGGTGTCTTCGGACCGTGTGAATCTCGCAATCGCCACCGGTTCGGAGGCCCTGTTCCCCGAGCTCGTGCTACTGCCCGTGTACCGCTGGCATCGCCAGGTGATCGTGCCCAAGCGACATCCGTTGACGCGCCTCACCGGCCCGCTGAGGCTCGCGCAGCTCGCCGAGTTTCCGCTGGTGACCTATGTTTTCAGCTTCACCGGGCCATCCTCGCTGCAGACGATCTTCGCGCGCGAGGGGCTGAACGCGCGAGTTGCCCTGACCGCGCGCGACTCGGACGTCATCAAGACCTATGTGCGCCTGGGCATGGGCGTGGGCATCGTGGCGAGCGTCGCCTTCGAACCGCATGAGGATGCGGATCTGGCCATGGTTGATGCCTCGCACCTGTTTCCCATCCACACCACCTGGGTGGGCTTTCGGCGCGGGAGTCTGCTGCGCAATTTCGCCTACGAATTCCTGCAGTTGTTCGGCAAACACCTCAATCGCCGGATGGTGGATCGCGCCATCGAGGCGCGCGATTCCGACAGCCAGGCGCAGTTGTTCGCGCGCGTCACGCTGCCGGTTCGCTAGCCCCGAAACATGAACGCGACAGCAGGCATCCGCCTGCAAAAGTTGATCGCGACGGCCGGCCTCGCTTCGCGCCGCGGTGCAGAGGACTGGCTGCGCGCGGGTCGCGTCAGTCTGAACGGGCGCGTCGCCCAGCTCGGTGATCGGGCCATTCCCGGGGATGTGGTGCTGCTGGATGGCGCGCCGCTGGAGCTGGGTCTGGCGGTTCCGGTCCCGGTGCTCACGCAGTTGCTGCTGTATCACAAGCCCATCGGCGAGGTGACCACGCGCAGTGATCCGCAGGGACGCCCGACCGTCTTCGAGCGCCTGCCGCCGCCCGCGACCGGGCGCTGGGTCGTGATCGGTCGCCTCGATGTCAACACCTCTGGATTGCTGCTGTTCACCAACGATGGCGAGCTCGCCCATCGCTACATGCACCCGTCCTCGGAACTCGAGCGCGAGTACCTCGTGCGTGTGCGCGGCGCGCCGGACACCGCCACGCTGCAGCGGCTGCGCAGTGGGCTGCGACTTGACGATGGCGTGGCAAGCTTCGAGCGCATCGAGGCTCGCGGCCGCTCCCCCGGCCACAGCCATTTCGTCGTCGTCCTGCGCGAGGGGCGCAACCGAGAGGTGCGGCGACTGTGGCAGGCAGCCGGGTTCGAAGTGAGCCGCCTGATGCGGCTGAAATACGGTCCTCTGCTGCTGCCCGACGACCTGCCCGCCGGTGGCTTTCGCCTCGCGGATGCGCCGACACTTGCGCGGGCTGTGGCGGTGCTAGGATCGACGGGATCGGGACGGGAGCGAGCGCAATAATTATATGTCCATCAATACGATACGGGTTCTGGTGGTAGCCGCGACGCTGTCCTGCCTCGGCATTGCCGGGGCAGTGAAAGCCGGCGATGACGTAGTCCGTGTGAGCACGCGTTTCGAGATGGCACAGGTCCAGTCGCTGCTGCAGGGAATCTCGCGCCTCTGCAGCGCAGGGTTCACCCGGAGCGAAGCGCTGGCCCTCGCGCGACAGATCGACGCGCTGAAGACGGAAAAAGCCCAGACATGGGAGTTCAGTGCTACCTGCAAGGGCTCGCCGCGGCAACTCAAGATTCGGGCGCTAGTCGACGAGTTGTCGGGCGTGGACCTCGATTTTTCCACCGATCCGGACTTCGCCGCCCAGATCCGGCAGGTAGTCGGCGCGCAAGCAAGAAATAAGCCTTGATTGGCCCGGTTCATGCATTGACATGCCCGCCGCGCGAAATCAGAATACGCGGCTCGTTTTTGCGGGAGGGGTACCCAAGCGGCCAACGGGAGCAGACTGTAAATCTGCCGGCTAACGCCTTCGAAGGTTCGAATCCTTCCCCCTCCACCAATGGGGCGGCGTCGCTGGAAGATGGATGACGATGCGACGCGTTTTTTGTCGGTGTGGTTTCGAGTGAGATTTTTGAGTGAGCGGAAATTCAGTTCATTGGCGGGTGTAGTTCAATGGTAGAACCTCAGCCTTCCAAGCTGATGACGTGGGTTCGATTCCCACTACCCGCTCCAGATTTGTTGTCACGCGTGTTCGTCTGCAGTTCTTTTGCGCCTTCCGGCGCAATGCATCGTCCGCCCACGTAGCTCAGTCGGTAGAGCACGTCCTTGGTAAGGACGAGGTCACCGGTTCGATTCCGGTCGTGGGCTCCATCGACCGGTCGATGAGAGAAGAGTTTTTGGTTTTTTTTTATTGATCTCGGACGGCGCTCGCGCAGCGAGCGACGTAAGTCCGGGCGCTAGCCCTGAGGATATTCGTCATGTCTAAAGAGAAATTCGAGCGCACCAAGCCGCACGTGAACGTTGGCACCATTGGGCACGTTGACCATGGCAAGACGACGCTGACGGCAGCGTTGACGAAGGTCATGGCCGAGAAGCATGGCGGCAAGTTCATGGCCTACGATCAGATCGACAAGGCTCCGGAAGAGAAGGCGCGCGGCATCACGATTTCCACGGCGCACGTGGAGTACAACTCCGATGAGCGTCACTACGCGCATGTGGATTGTCCCGGCCACGCGGACTACGTGAAGAACATGATCACCGGTGCGGCGCAGATGGACGGTGCGATCCTGGTGGTCTCGGCGGCCGATGGCCCGATGCCCAGACGCGCGAGCACATCCTGCTGGCCCGCCAGGTGGGCGTGCCGTACATCGTCGTGTTCATGAACAAGGCGGACATGGTTGATGACAAGGAGCTGCTGGAGCTGGTGGAGATGGAAGTGCGCGAGCTTCTCTCGGTCTACAAGTTCCCCGGCGAGAAGACCCCGATCATCATTGGTTCGGCGCTGAAGGCCCTCGAGGGCGATGCCTCGGAGATTGGGGTTCCGGCGGTGATCAAGCTGGTGGCCGAGATGGATGCGTACATCCCGGTGCCCAAGCGCGAGATCGACAAGCCCTTCCTGATGCCGGTGGAAGACGTGTTCTCCATCTCCGGGCGTGGCACGGTGGTGACCGGGCGTATCGAGCGCGGCATCGTCAAGGTGAACGACGAGGTGGAGATCATCGGCATCGTGCCGACGTTGAAGACGATCTGCACGGGCGTTGAGATGTTCCGCAAGCTGCTGGATGAGGGTCGCGCGGGGGACAACGTGGGTGTGCTGCTGCGTGGCACCAAGCGCGAGGAGGTGCAGCGCGGGCAGGTGCTGGCCAAGCCGGCCTCGATCCTGCCGCACACGCAGTTCGAGTGCGAGGTGTACGTGCTGACGAAGGAAGAGGGCGGACGTCACACCCCGTTCTTCAAGGGCTATCGCCCGCAGTTTTATTTCCGCACTACCGATGTGACCGGCTC
>JBDSRN010000210.1:0-27863 GCA_039929265.1 Steroidobacteraceae bacterium
CGCCGCCGACGATGCCGGGCAGCGCAGCGCGCAGCACCACCTGCCGGATCGTCTCCGAACGCGTGGCGCCCAGCGCGTACGCCCCGTCACGCAGCGACTGGGGCACGGCAGTGATCATGTCGTCCGCAAGTGAAGACACGAACGGAATGATCATGATGCCCATGACGAGGCCAGCGGCAAGTGCGCTCTCCGATGCGACGTGCACACCGACTGACTCACCCAGATTGCGCAGGAACGGACCTACGGTCAGTGCGGCAAAAAAGCCATACACCACGGTGGGTACGCCCGCGAGAATCTCGAGCAGCGGCTTGACCCACGCGCGGAACCGCCGGTTGGCGTACTCGGCGAGATAGATTGCCGAGAACAGCCCGACCGGAACCGCTACCAGCATGGCAATGCCGGATATCAGGGCAGTACCGACGAACAACGGCACGGCACCGAAGGCTCCCGACGAACCGACCTGGTCGGCTCGCATCGCAGTCTGTGGGCTCCACGAAAGCCCGAACAGGAAGTCGTGCACGGGAACGGAACTGAAGAACCGCAACGACTCGTACAGTACCGAGGCGACGATGCCGATCGTCGTGAACACCGCAATGGTCGAGCATGCGAGCAGCATGAATTCGACCATTCGTTCCACGGAATTTCGCGCGCGCAGTTCCGGCGTGATGCGCGCACGCACCAGCAACATGCCGCCGATGCCGGCGACGAGCGCGAGTACCATCAGCGCAAGTCGCGAGATGACTTGAAGCTCGAGATATTCACTGGCAGCGGCCTGCACGGGCGCACTGGCAGAGGCCATCAGCACATTGCCATCGACCACGTTGCGCACGTCATTGAGGATGAGGCCAAACTGATCCGCGGGCATGCTGCGCACCTCCGCAGGGAAGTGCGCGCTGATGAGATGCGTGATGACGCGGTCCTGGAAGCCGATCCAGAGCGCGAGAATGAGCAGCGCCGGCAGCGCGGACCAGAGCGCCGCGAGCCAGCCATGGTAACTGGGCAGGGAATGCAGATTGCGCGCGCCACGCGTACCTCCCACGAGAGCAAGCGAGCGCTGTTTGCCCATCCAGTATGCAATGCCCGACAGGGCGCCGACGGCGAGCAGGAATACGGAATTCGTCATTGTTGGGCTCGGAAGATTCTGTCATGGACACACCCGGCGAGTCTCCCCGCCGGGTTTGTCCTTGTGCGCACTCAATACTTGACGTTCAGATCGACCTGCAGGCGCTTGTAGCTGCGATCGAGCACCGCACCCTGACCCGCAATCGTGACCGGCACGTCGATATTAATGTCGTTCATGAAGTAAGTCAGATTGAGCGCCCAGTTGCGGGCGAATGCGTAGCCCACCTTGAAGATGCTGCCTTCCGCATCCGTATTGCCGCCGCCGAAGTCGGAATCGATGTACTGACCGTACACTGCGTCCTTTTCCACGTGCTGGAAGACGTAGCCGATCTCCCACGTACGGGAGTTGCTCACTCGGCCCAGCATCACACCGACGCTGTATGCCGTATCGAAATCGGTCTCGGCATCGGTGTTCTGCCAGTAGTCTGCATGGAACGAGAGAGGCAGCTTGCCGACCATCGTGGTCAGTTCGCCGAAGCCTTCGAGCTCCGTGAAGTCACTGAGCAGGCAAGGCGAAGCGCCCGGTCGGCAGACCGTGCCGAGGGTTGTCGTCGTATTGCCGTTGGACGAGGCGTTGTAGAACGGGTTCTTGCCCTGCACGCCGGTGAAGTCAAAGTAGCCAGCGCCTAGCGTCAAGCGTGTCGCCGGACTGAAATTCCAGCGATAGCCAACCTGACCGCCCGCCATGATCGACTCGCCCGCCGCAGCGCGCTCCTCGAGGATGTTGTACGCCGCCGTGGCGAAGAAATTCGCATTCGGCGTGTAGTTGACCGCGAGGCCTTCCGGGTTGACGTCGCCATCGATCAGGACGCTCTGGCCCGGACGCAGCCACGGCAGCTTCATTTTGCCTGCCGTTACCTTCCATGTGATGTTGGGCTGCCATTCGGCATACGCCAGATCAAGGTTGACTGTCTTGCGCGAGTTCTCACCCGTAATTGTCTGGTTGGAAGAACGCGGATCGTTGCTCTCGGAGGTTGCGATCTGCACACCGGCGCGCAGCGTGTCGTTGGCCTTTGCGACCACACCGAGGCGGGCACGGACCCGATCACGATTGCGATCCTTCGTGGCGAACTCCTGCTCGATGTTCTCGTTACGATAACGGAAATCACCCGTCCAGCCGGTACGGCCCACCCACTCCGGAACACCGGTGCGCACCTTGGCGATGAGGTCCGTCTGCTTGTCGTTGGTATCGACCGCTTCCTGGGTCTGTGATTCCAGCTTTTCGAGGCGCGCCTGCAGCGCGGCGACGGCCGCCTTCAACTCGCTCAATTCGTCCGCTGCGGCCGTACCCGCGACGCCGGCCGACGCGATGGCGAACGCCACTGCAGTCGCGAGGGTGGGGGCGGTCTTGCGATACTTCATGATCTCGATTCTCCGTTGGAATTTGGCTTCAGAACTTCACATTCTTGAGTGCACCAGTGTCCTCGCGCACCTTGGCGAGCGATGGACCCGGCAGCGGTACGAGGCCCTTGTCCGCAAGGTAGCCTTCGCTGCCCATGGATTTGTCGCTCACGTACTCGGAGAGGAATTCCTTGATGCCAGGAATCACGCCGATGTGCGCCTTCTTCACGTAGATGAAGAGGGGACGCGAAACGGCGTAGCTGCCCGAGGCGATCGCCTCGAAAGTCGGCGCGACGCCTTCCATGCTTGAGCCCTGGAGCTGGCTCAGGTTCTCTTCGAGGAAGCTGTAGCCGAAGATGCCGACCGCCTTCGGGTTGGCTTCGAGCTTCTGCACGATCAGGTTGTCGTTCTCGCCCGCTTCGACATAGCCGCCGTCTTCGCGCACCGAGTCGCACACGCGCTTGTAGCGACCCTCGTCCACATCCTTCAGCGTCTTGATCCAGGCGAAGCTCGAGCAGCCCGGCTCCATCACGAGTTCGATGAAAGCATCGCGCGTCCCGGAGGTTGGGGGCGGGCCGAGCACCTCGATCCTGTCGGCCGGCAGTGCCTTGTTGACGTCCTTCCAGGTCCTGTAGGGATTCGCAATGAGGTTCTGGTTGTTGGCTGGATCCGGAACCTGTTTCGCAAGCGCGAGGTACACATCGCGCCGCGTGAGCTTCAGCGGGGCGCCCGCCTTCTTGGAGTTCGACAGCGTGATGCCGTCGAAGCCGATCTTCACTTCGACGATGTCTTTCACGCCGTTCTTCGAGCAGCTCTCGAGCTCGCTCGCCTTGATCGCGCGCGAAGCGTTGGCGACGTCGGGATACTGCACGCCGACTCCGTTGCAGAACAGCTTGATGCCGCCACCGGTGCCGGTGCTCTCGACCTTGGGGGTCTTGAACCTGCCGGTCTTGCCGAACTGCTCGGCCACGGTGGTGGTGAACGGATACACCGTCGAGGAACCGACGATGCTGATGTAATCGCGGCCCGACTGGGCCGACGCGGTGCCGCCGGCGATGAGGCCGAGGACGATTACCGCTGCGATGCGGTTGGCGAACATGTTTGCTACTCCTGAGGGATGAAGGTGATGGCGCGCACTGTATTGCCGCAATGTTGCAGCTTCATTGCACCCTTCCAGTCGCGGGGCGTCGCTTCAACACGGCTTCATCTCCAACCACTTGATTTGGTTCGGGCGCAACCGTATAAACGCCACGCCATTGTTTTCCCTTGATCAAGGAACGCGGTTGGAGATTTCCGAGACCCTCGCACTGACCCAGAACCTGGTCGCACGCGCGTCCGTCACACCGGCCGACTCCGGCTGCCAGGACGTGATGGCAGAACGACTAGCCGCAGTCGGCTTCACGATCGAACGCCTGCGTTACGGCAACGTGGACAACCTGTGGGCCATGCGCGGTGAAGGCTCGCCTGTGCTGTGCTTCGCCGGTCACACGGATGTCGTGCCGACCGGCCCGCTCGAAGAATGGCGCAGCGATCCCTTCACGCCGGTAATCCGCGACGGGATCCTCTACGGCCGCGGCGCCTCCGACATGAAGAGCGGCCTTGCCGCCATGGTCACTGCCACCGAGGCGTTCGTGCGCGCGGTGCCGAAGCACAAGGGCACGATCACCTACCTCATCACCAGCGACGAGGAAGGCCCGTCGGTGGATGGCACCAAGCGCGTCGTCGAAACCCTCAAGCAACGCGGCCAGCGCATCGACTGGTGCATCGTCGGCGAGCCTTCGAGCGACAAGGTGCCTGGCGACACGATCAAGATTGGGCGGCGCGGCTCGCTCAGCGGCCGGCTTACCGTGCACGGCGTGCAGGGTCACATCGCCTACCCGCAGAATGCGGATAACCCGGTGCACATGCTCGCCCCTGCACTCGCGGAACTCACGGGTCGTGAGTGGGACAAAGGTAACGCGCACTTCCAGCCGACCAGCTTCCAGGTGTCGAACCTGAATGCGGGCACGGGCGCCCCGAACGTGATTCCGGGCGAACTCAAGGCGCGCTTCAATCTGCGTTATTCACCGGTGCAGACAATCGCGCAGCTGCAGGCAACCGTCGAAGACATCCTGCGCAGGCACAAGGTGCGTTACAGCCTCGAGTGGTACGTGTCAGGCGAGCCGTTCTACACGCCGCCGGGTGCGCTTTCGGATGCTGTGTCGGCGGCGGTACTCGAGGTGGCGGGCGTGAAGCCCACGTTCACCACGGGTGGCGGTACGTCGGACGGTCGCTTCATTGCGCCAATGGGCGCGCAGGTGGTGGAGCTCGGCGTCACCAACTCCACCATCCACAAGGTGAACGAGTGCATCCCGGTGGGCGAGATCGATGCCCTGCATCGCATCTACCTCGGCGTACTGCACAAGCTCCTGGGCTGAGATCAGACCGCGCGGCGCCAGTTCGCCGTGGCGCCCACTGCTCCCAGCAGCAGCGACCAGATCAGCACCCACGCCGGCATCGCGAGACCCAGGAACTGCCATGTGATTCTGGCGCACTCGCCCGATCCCGTCAGGACCTTGCGGATCACGTCCAGCATTGGAAATACGTCGATCATGTAGTCGAGCGTCGCGCCACACACCGGCACACTGCCTTCTGGCAGGCTCTGGATGTACAGGTGGCGGATGGCGATGGCGGCAGTTGCCAGTGCCGTGAGCCCGATCAGCACCGCGATGCTGCGTGCGACGGCGAGCCGCAGCGAACCGGCCAGCGCGGCCAGCGCGGCCAGCGTGAACACGATCCCGAGCGCGATGATGCCGACCCGCTGGAACATGCACAGTGGGCAAGGATCCTGTCCCTGGTAGTGCTGGGTATAGAGCGCATAGGCAACGAGACCGAAGCACGCCAGCGCGCAAGCGAAGTTCACCGTTCGGGCGTTCACAAGCATCGGCCTACTGCCGCTGCGCGCCGCGGATCGAAAGTTCCTTTTCGATGTCATCGAGCGATGTATGGCGCACGTCCTTGCCGTGCACCATGTAGATGACGTATTCGCAGATGTTTTTCGCGTGATCGCCGATGCGCTCGAGCGAACGCACCACCCACATCACATCGAGTGCGCGACGGATCGTGCGCGGATCCTCCATCATGAACGTGATGCACTGGCGATGGATCGCCTCGTACTCCTCGTCTACCACGCGATCCTGGCGTGCCACACGCAACGCAGCATCCGCATCCATGCGCGCGAACGAATCGAGCGCGTCGTGCACCATTTCAGACACGATGCGACCGAGATGCTTGACCTCGCGATACTTGTCCGCGGGACGCTCCATCGTCGCGAGGCGCGAGGCGATGTAGCCGATCTTCTCGCCCTCGTCACCGATGCGCTCGAGGTCCGTGATGGTCTTGATGACGGCGACAATCAGTCGCAGATCGCCCGCAGCAGGAGAGCGGGTGGCGAGAATACGGCTGCACTCCTCGTCGATCGACACTTCCATGCCGTTGACCTTCAGGTCATCGAGCGCGATGGACTGACCCAGACTGCTGTCGCCCTCGATCAGCGAGGTGATCGCCTTGGCAAGCTGTTGCTCGACGAAACCGCCCATCGCGAGGACCTTCGTGCGCAGGCGCTCGAGATCCTCGTTGAAACGACGGGAGATGTGATGCGACAGATCGGCTGTTTCCATTCGGCGTCCTTGGATCAATCAGGCGCCCGTTACGGCAGGCGCAGCCACGGGATCATAACTCAACGCTTCCGCCGGGGCGGTCGCCGCCACAGTTTCAGCACCCCGCTGTGTTCTGCGGCAAGCGCGGTGCACGATTCGACCCAGATCGGAGAGAAACAGGCTGCGGATTTTTCATCTTCCGCAAGCCTGTGCGCGCAAGATTTCAGCGATATGACCGGGTTGCGGAATCCTTCGCCGCTCGCGATTCAACTACGTGTCAGCTACCGAGGCTCGCCACTGCGCGTGGGCGCAGCAGTCGCGTGGTCGGGAAGCTGCACATGAATGTGCTGCCCTTGCCGTCGACGCTGGTTATCGTCAGCGTCGCGCCGTGATGCTGCATCACATGCTTGACGATCGCGAGGCCGAGGCCGGACCCGCCGGTCGCCCGCGAGCGGCCCGGATCCACGCGATAGAAACGCTCGGTGAGTCGCGGGATGTGCTCGGCTGGTATTCCGATACCGGTGTCCGCGACGCTGAAGTGGCCACCCTCGGAATCGCTGAACCAGCGGATCTCGATCGAGCCCCCCGCCGGTGTGTATTTGGCGGCGTTGTCGACGAGGTTGGAGAACGCGGAATGGATCTCCAGCTCGTCACCCAGGAGCAACGCGTCGGAGTCCAGGCGCAGGCTCACCAACGGATGCGAGGCGCGTGACAGCAGGTCCTTGCGCAACATGGCCAGCAGGGTCGGAACGTCGATCGGCTCGCCGGCCAACTCTTCGTCGCTCTCATCGAGCTTCGACAGTTCGAGCAGATCGTGGATGATCAAAGTCATGCGCTCTGCCTGCCGCCGCATCTCTTCCAGCGGCGGACGCAGCTCGGGATCCAGCGTGGGATCCGACCCGAGCGTCTCGACATAACCGGCGATCACCGTGAGCGGTGAACGCAACTCGTGCGAGGCATTGGCGACGAAATCCTTGCGCATCGACTCCAGGCGCGCCTGACGCGTGACGTCACGCACCAGCATCAGCAACTGATCGCCGCCATACGGCACCATCTGGAACGACAGGTACACGTCGCTGCCTACGGCTGGGGCGATCATCACCGGGTCGGTGAAGTCGTCAGTGTGCAGGTAGCGCGCGAACTCCGGATCGCGCACGAGGTTCGTGATGCGGATGCGAAGATCTGCATTGCGCTTGAGACCGATGAGACGCTGCGCCGTGCGGTTGAACCACAGGATCTCGTGCTGCCCATTCAACACCACCACCCCATCGGGCATCGCGGCCGTCGACTGACGGATCTCGCGGAACACCCGCAGGAGTCGCTGCTTGTGATAGCGCTTGCGCCGGTGCAGGCGCACGACATTAGTGATCACATCGCCCCAGATGCCGTCGACATCCGGCGGATCGCGGGTGCTGCGGGCACGCAGCCAGTAGTCGAGACGAAACAGATTGAACAGCTGCCAGGCGAGCAGCGCTCCGAACACGAGGCACAGCCCTGCGAGCACGTGCCCGAGCATGAAACCCACGATCACGCCGAGCACGATCGCACCGGCGAGTTTCGCCGCAGTGCGCCCCCATGCCTGAATCGAGTGCTGCATCCGTCAGCGGCTCAACCGCTCTGCGCCGAAAAACGATAGCCCGCACCGCGCACCGTCTGCACCAGTCGATCAAAGCCGCTCCCCTCCAGCGCCTTGCGCAGTCTGCGAATGTGCACGTCGATGGTCCGCCCCTCCAAGTACACATTGCCGCCCCAGATGCGATCGAGTAGCTGCTCACGGCTGTACACGCGCTCGGGATGCGTCATGAAGAATTCGAGCATTCGGTACTCGGTCGGACCCAGCGCGATCGTGTGCTCCCCCGCATTGACGCGGTGGCTGCCCCTGTCGAGCGTGAGGCCGTCGAATTCGAGCTGCTCCTCGCCGGCAGTGCTGCCCGTTCGGCGCAGCACCGCGTTGATGCGGGCGAGCAGCTCGCGCGGCGAAAAAGGCTTGGTGACGTAGTCATCCGCGCCGCCTTCGAGGCCCGCAACCTTGTCGCCCTCCGCCGCGCGCGCGGTCAGCAGGATGATGGGCAGCTCGCGTGTCTGGCGCTCGCGCTTCAGCAGGCGCGTGAGCTCCAGTCCGCTCATGTCCGGCAGCATCCAGTCCACCAGCACCAGGTCGGGTTGCCTGTCGGCAAGCTGCAGGCGGGCGGTGCGGCTGTCCTGCGCCTCGGTGACGATGAAGCCCGCACGCTTCAGTCCGAAGGCGATCATCTCGCGGATCGGCCGTTCGTCCTCGACGATCAATATGTGTCCCGGACCCTGTCGCGTGGTCATGCCTTTACGCCCGTGTAACCGCAGCCCGCGCCAATTAGATTACGAGTTTATTGCAGTTGGGTTACTGCGCGTGAGGCGCTTGCAGATTCAGGGAGTTGGCGTCGGGCGCGTGGGCCGTGCGACGTCATCGCGCAGGTAGACAGGTTGTGCGGCATCCGCGGGCAGTCCACCTCCGCGGCGTAGATCTGCCGCGCCCAGCTCGGCGATCTCCCGTGCATGTGGCCCGCACTGGGGCAGGCACAGCGCGAGCGCCGCGCTCACACCCGCGAGTGCCTCGGCGTATTCGGCGAAGCCGCTGCCGGCGCCGATGAACCCATCGCCCGGTACGTTGAGCTGGTCGGGCGGGATCACACGCTCCGGTTCGCTCTCGCGCATGAGCTCATTCGTATCCGGAGCGAAACGCGCGGTGTAGATCTCACGCATACGCGCGTCCTGACACACCAGTACCTGCGTGAAGCGCACTGACTGCTGGCGGGCGAGCCGCGCGCCGCGCAAGGCGACCGCGCGCAGATCGGACACCGGCAGCACGGGCAGCGACGCGGCGAAGGCGAGCCCCTGTGTCACGCTCGCGGCCAGGCGCAACCCGGTGAACGCACCCGGGCCGCGGCCGAAGGCGATCGCATCGAGTGCACCAAGCCTGATGCCGGCTTCGGCGAGCAAAGCATCGATCATCGGCAGGATGAGCTGCGCGTGGCCACGATCGGTCTGCTCTTCGCGCACCAGCAGCGTCGCGCCGATGTGCAGTGCCGTGGAGCAGCAGCCGGTCGCGGTATCCAGGGCAAGGATCTTCATCAGCCGACTCGTGCCGCGCGCAGCGGGCGGCGCTTGCGCAGGAAGCGCAGGGCTTCGTCGCGCTCGATGCTGGGGCGCAGGGGTGGCAGCGCAGCGAGCAGAGTGCGCCCGTAGTGACGCGCGGTGAGGCGTGGATCGCAGATCGCCACGACCCCTTCGTCGTCTTCGCTGCGGATGAGCCGGCCCACGCCCTGCTTCAACGCGAGTGCTGCCTCGGGCAATTGATACTCCTTGAAAGCATTGCCGCCCAGCTTGCGGATGTGCTGGATCCGGGCGCGCGTCAGGGCGTCGTCGGGGGAGGTGAACGGCAGCTTGTCGATGACCACGAGCCTCAACGCATCGCCCTTCACGTCGACGCCTTCCCAAAAGCTTGCCGTACCGAGCAGCACGGCGTGACCACTGGCGCGGAATTCACGCAGCAACTGCTCGCGTGGCGCCTCGCCCTGCACGAGCAACGGCCAGGCCGCCGCGCGACCCCAGCGTTCGCGCAGCAACTGCGCGGCGTGGGCCAGCGCGCGATGACTCGTGAACAACACGAACGCGCCACCATCGCCGGCATCCACCAGATCCGCGGCAACCGCGCACACCGCCGCGGTGTAGTCGGATGCTGACGGATCGGGCATGCCTGTTGGCAGATACAGCAGACCCTGACGCTCGTAGTCGAACGGGCTCGCGATCTGCAGCGAACGCGCCTCCTGCAGGCCGAGGCGGTTTGCAAAATGGCTGAAGTCGGCGCCGACACTCAACGTCGCGGAGGTGAAGATCCATCCGCACGGGCGTGCATTGAGCATCGCGGTGAAGCGTGGCGCGATGTCGAACGGCAGCAATTGCAGCGACACGCTGCGCGCGCTGATCTCCACTGTGCGCGCGCCATCGTCGACATCGGCGAACGCGACTCGCTGCAACGCCGAGCACAGCAGCCGGGCGCGTTCCGCGCAATGCGCGACGCCCTCGCCCGCGTCGAGCTGCTCGAGCTGCTGCGCGTATTCCTCGAGCAACGGCGACAACTCGGCGGCGTGCTCGTCGAGCTTCGCCGCCTGCGCCTCCCACGGCCAGCGCCCGACACCCAGGCGTGGCGCGAGGTCCGCGAGCAGGAGCGACAGGCGCTGCAACAATCCCTGCTCCGCGGCATGCAGCAGGGAATCCGCTGCGATGCTGCGCAGCTCGGCGCGCGTGTCGTGCAGCAGCGTCTCGATCTGCCGGCTGCCGAGGCTCACGCCGAAGAACTGCGCGGCGAGATCCGGGATCTGATGCGCCTCATCCAGGATCACGGCATCCGCGCTCGGCAGCAGATCGCCATAGCCATCTTCCTTCAGCGCCAGATCCGCCAGGAGCAGGTGATGATTCACCACGACGATGTCCGCCTCGGCGGCGGTACGGCGCGCCGCGAACACATGGCAGCGCGCAAATTCGCCGCAGCGGCTCCCCAGACAGTTCTCCCGAGTCGAGCTGATGCGCGGGCGCAGCGGATGCGTGTCAGTGAGTTCGGGCAGCTCCGCAAGATCGCCGATGCGCGTTGCTGCTGCCCAGGCGCTCACCTGCGCGACGAGGCCGCGACGATTGTCTCTGGGGGCATACCCGCCATGGGCGGCCCGCAGGTCCAGCTCGGCATTGTCCGGGGCGTCACCCGCCTGCAGAAGCCGATGCCGGCAGAGATAGTTGGCGCGCCCCTTGAGCAGGGCCACTTTCACACCACGACCGATTGCACGCGACACCAGCGGCAGATCGCGCGTGAACAGCTGGTCCTGCAACGTGCGTGTGCCGGTGGAGATGAGCACCCGCAGGCCCGACAGCAGCGCCGGTACCAGGTAGGCGAAAGTCTTGCCCGTACCGGTGCCGGCTTCCACCATCAGGCGCGCGCGTGCCGCCAGTGCCTCCTGCACCGCTTCGGCCATGCGGCGCTGGGATTTGCGCGGCGTGAAATCCGGCAGCGCCCGGCCCAGGGCGCCGCCCAGCTCGAAAATCTGGCCGAACTCGTCACTGTGTTGCATCGAGCCACGCTCGTCGTCGCCGGGGACCAAGTCAACCCGGATTATGGGGTCTTTGTGACACATTATGGTGCATCGCATCATCATCAGTCGCGCAAATCAGGTGCTTTCCCACAGATCAGGTTCAGGGCGTCGCTATAATTGCGGTTCTCTCTCACTCCTTGCGTAGGAACGATTGATGGCGACAGCCCCGAGTTCTTTCGTTTCCCTGTCCCAGCTCTCAGCTTCGGTTGCCGACTGGGTGACGGAAGTTGCCGGATTGACAAAACCCGATCGCATCCACTGGTGCGATGGATCGAGCGCCGAGCTCGCCCGTCTGCGCGGCGAGCTCATCGCGCGCAAGGAACTGCAGCCGCTCAGTCCGCAGACGTTCCCGGATTGTTTCATCGCGTACTCGCATCCCAGCGATGTCGCGCGCGTGGAGCACCTCACCTTTGTCTGCACCTCGAACAAGGAAGACGCCGGCCCGAACAACAACTGGATGCCGCCGCAGGAAGCCCGCTCGAAAATGCACGCGCTGTTCGATGGCTGCATGAAGGGACGCACGCTGTATGTCGTGCCCTACTGCATGGGCCCGATCGATTCGCCCTACTCGCGCTGCGGCGTCGAGATCACCGACAGTGCGTATGTCGTGCTGAACATGGCGATCATGACGCGCATGGGTCACCCGGCCCTCGAGCGTATTGCGCACGACGGCACTTTCGTGAAGGGCCTGCATTCCGTCGGCGAACTCGATCCGAGCCGCCGTTTCATCATGCATTACCCCGAGGATCTTGCGATCGAGAGCTTCGGCTCGGGTTACGGCGGCAACGCACTGCTGGGCAAGAAATGCCACGCGCTGCGCATCGCGAGCTATCAGGCCCGCACCGAGGGTTGGCTCGCCGAACACATGCTCATCGTCGGCCTCAAGAATCCCAAGGGCGAGATCCACTACTTCGCCTGCGCGTTCCCGTCGGCCTGCGGCAAGACAAATCTCGCGATGCTGATCCCGCCGGACACGATGCCCGGCTGGGAAGTGTTCACTGTCGGTGACGATATCGCCTGGCTCACGCCCGGTCCGGATGGTCGCCTCTGGGCGATCAATCCCGAGGCGGGCTACTTCGGCGTGGCGCCCGGCACAGGCCCGAAGACCAACCGCAACGCCTACGAAATGATTCGCAGGGACACCCTGTTCACCAATGTCGCGCTCACCGCGAACAACGAGCCATGGTGGGAAGGCATCGGCAAGGGCGAGCCCGCGATCGACTGGCGAGGTCGTCCGTACGACAAGCAGAACGGTCCTGCCGCACATCCGAATTCGCGCTTCACCGTGTCGGCCACGCGCAACCCTGCCTACACCGACGAGGCCGAGAATCCCAAGGGCGTGCCGATTTCCGGCATCGTCTTTGGCGGACGCCGCCGCGAGCTCGCACCGCTGGTGTATGAGGCGCGCGACTGGAGGCACGGCGTGCTCGTCGGTGCTTCGGTCGCGTCGGAGACCACTGCCGCAAACGTCGGTGCAGTGGGCATCGTGCGTCGCGACCCGATGGCGATGAAGCCCTTCGCCGGCTACAACTTCGGCGACTACTGGGGCCACTGGCTCAACGTCGGTGCGAAACTCAAGTCGCCGCCGAAAATCTTCCACGTCAACTGGTTCCGTCTGGGCGCTGACGGCAAGTTCCTCTGGCCGGGCTTCGGCGACAACCTGCGCGTGCTCGACTGGATGATCGAACGCATCAACGGTCGCGCGACGGCGCAGGACACCGCGATCGGCTTCATGCCGAAGCCGGAAGACATCAACGTGAAGGGGCTCGACATCGATGCGGGCACGCTCAACGAGCTCACTTCGATCAAGCCCGAGCAGTGGAAGAAGGAAGTCGCCGACGTGCGCGCATACCTGAAGGAATTCGGGTCACGCACACCCGCCGCGCTGCTCGCGGAAGTGGATACGGTCGAGAAAAAACTCGGCTGACGATCGGCGCGTTCCGTCTCTTCGCCCAGTGGCGGCGCCGCGAACGGCGCCAGCCCCGGCCTCGCTCCGGGGCTGAATCAGCCGGCTTCTTCGCAGTTGAAGCGGATCGTCTGCGGCGAATCGTGCTCAGGAATCTTGCCCAGCCCGATCATCCCTTCGCCCTTGATCTGCATGCTGTCGCGACGCACGAAAGACTCCTCACCCGCCGCGCTCTGCACGAATGTACCGTTGGTGCTCTGGTCGATGAGCACGATCTTGCTGCGACTGATCTCGATGCGCGCGTGCACACGCGAAATCAGGTTGCCGCGCACCACGAGATCGTTCTCCTCTGCGCGACCGATGGCGACCTTGGGCTTGTCGTCATCCAGGATGTATTCCTGATCGAGCAGTCGCAGGCGCAGACGCAATGCCTTGCGCCCGTTGCGTCCGAGCGAGATCGCCGGCAACATGCTGGTGACATCTTCGGCCTGCCACAGCACTTCGAACAGCGTGATCTCATTGCCCTGCCCCTTGAGCATGGCAATGTCGATCTGGCGCACCGAAGCCTTCCAGTCCGCAGACAGGCGCTCGACGGTCGCGGCGGTGGTCACAACCTGGCCGCCCTTCGCCTGGCTCGTCATGCGATTGGCGGTGTGTACCGCGGCACCGAAAACATCGCGCGCCTCGAGCACCACTGGACCAAAGTGGCAACCGATCCGAAGGGCGACAGGCTGTCCGTCGATGCGCAGGTCGGTGTGCGTGGAGATCTGGCGCTGCATGTGCGCGGCAGCATTGAGTGCGTCGTCGGCGGTGGGGAACGTGGACATCACCTCGTCGCCCATCGTCTTGATAACGGTACCGTGATGCTGCTCGGTGGCGGAGCGCATCACGTCAATGGACGTCGCGACAATCTCACGGGCCTTGACGTCGCCCATGACCTCGTAAATACGCGTCGACCCCACCACGTCGGCAAACAGTATCGCGAGCTCGATGTCCTTCCCCATGACATAAGAGTGTCGCAAGAGTCTTGCAAAAACAAGCTTCTATGAGAGTTTCCCCGACTCCTGTGCGCAGCTTCGAGGGCGGCATGCTCTCGGTAGCCGACATCGAACGCATCGCAAGGAGGGTCGCACGATCGCGTGCGGCTCACCTACGCGCCCGCGTTCAACGACAACCGGGACAGGCTGGCGATCCGGGGCTCGTGTATCTGCAGGGTCGGTGCTCGTTCGGAGGTGAACGCTTGCATGCCTTCGCGCTAGCGCGTGTGGAGCGCGATGACAGGCGCGCGCACGCCGCACTCGCCGCTCAACAGGTCCATCGCCTGCTGCAACAGACCGACATTCGCGCCAGGAAGGCGCGCGCCTTCGGATAGCAGTCGCCGGAAGTCGCGCGCACGCGGCGCATGCGCCAGCAAGCCGAGCATGTGGCGCGTGATCGCCGACAGGCGCTCGCCGCGCGCGATCTCCAGCGATGCGTAAGCGACCATGCGCTCGATAACTTCGATCGGAGAAGGCGCGTGATACGCCGGGTCCTGCAGCAGTCCCGCATGAAGTTCGGCGAGCACGTAAGGTCGATGGTAGGCCTCGCGCCCGAGCATGACGCCATCGCACCAGGCAAGCGCATCGCGCGCCATCGCCGCGTCGCGCACACCCCCATTCAGAATGATCGGGCGCTCCGGAAAGTCCGCTCGCAGGCGACGCACGACCTCGAAGCGCAACGGTGGGACTTCGCGATTGTCCTTGGGCGAGAGCCCACCGAGCACCGCCTTGCGCGCGTGCACGATGAGCGCATCGGCGCCGGCATCGATGAGTGTCGCGGTAAAATCATGCAACAGCTCGTAGTCGCGCTCATCGAATCGCTGCATCGCGCTGCGCACATCGCTGTCGGCATCGATTCCCCGCCCGACCACCACGCCGATGCGCATCTTCACCGTCACCGGCACGCGCACCACGGCGCGCATGGCAGCCACGCAATCCGCCACCAGCTTCGGGCGGCGCATCAGGCAGGCACCAAATGCACCGGCGCTCACGCGATCGCTGGGACAGCCGCAGTTCAGGTTGATCTCGTCATACCCCGCCTCCGCACCGGCCCGCGCCGCAATGGCGAGATCGGCGGGACTGCTGCCACCGAGCTGCAACGCGACCGGATGCTCCGCGGTGCTGAAGCGCAGCAGACGCGCGCGATCGCCATGCAGGATCGCCGCACTAGTGATCATCTCCGTGTAAAGCAGCATGCTGGGCGAGAACGAGCGAAGGAAGTAGCGGCAGTGGCGGTCGGTCCAGTCCATCATGGGGGCGACGCTGACGCGGCGGTCGATGAAACCGCTGCGTTTCTCGACAGAAATGACTGTTTTTGTAGCGTTTTCCACTTGTGCCGTTTCTGCGGGAATCCTGCGAATTCCGGGGAGTTTATCGTTTGTTGGGGGGACATAAAGGAGACATGATGCTTTTCAGACCCCATGTCTCCCCGAAATATCGACCATGGATCATCGGAGCGAAAAACAACAGTGCAATCAGCCTTGTCATTTGAATTACCTCTGGTCATAAATGAGATCGATGGGCGCACTTGTGCGCGGAACAGGCGTATCCGCTACGGCATCAAAAAAGGAGGCCGAAGCCCCGCTTCGCTCAGAGCAACCCAATCGATTGCCCGGACATCGACGAGTCCCCGCGCATCTTTCGGACGCTGGGTGGTGAGCTCGTCGTGCTGTGCGAGTTTGTCGGGCGTCCAGTCCGCCGGTTTTCAACGAAAATTGCGTGCGCGAGCAATGCCGCTTCGGCGATTTCTTCGGTGTACAACCCTCGCGCTGCCGCACGGCAGCGTTCAGTCGGTGTCGTCCCGCCTGTGGTGCGGCAAGTCTGTCGTCAATGAGCCGGTCATCACGAAGTACAGGCGTTGCTGAGCAGGCTTGGATCTCCACCCCACAATCTCGAATTTGACACGAATCCGGGCACAGGCTCGATGGTAGGCATTTGGGACTGCTTTTGCCGTGCGGGAGCGGCGCTGAAGCGGCCTTCTTTACCAGAGGTGTAGACTGCCCGCACTCATAGACGGGGGATCTCCATGATCAAGATTTTGATAACAGGCTCGTATACCGCCGAAGGCGCTAAAGCGCTCATTAAAGCGGGCGGTTCCTCGCGCAAGGCCGCAGTCGAAAAGATGTTGGAGGGACTGGGTGGGAAACTGGAGGCGTTTTACTTCGCTCTCGGTCACTCCGATCTCTACGTTATTGCGGAAGTCCCGGACGCCGCCGCGATTGCGGCTGTGACCCTGACCGTCAACGCCAGCGCCATGGTGAAGATCAGCACCGTCGTGCTGATGACCCCTGAAGAAGTTGACGCAGCCAGCAAGAAGTCCGTGGCGTATCGGCCGCCAGGTGGTTGAAACGTAGGAACGGGATGCCGCTTGACGAGTACGCAGGCCACGGATTGGGCACGGCCTCGTGAAGTCGAGCCGGCCTCTCCCTACGCGGTGGCAATAGCCCGGTTGGGCGAAGTGGCTATCGGCACCCTCATCCAACGAACGCCGACTCGAAATCGGATGGTCGCTAATCCCGGCACGTGTGCTCGACAGTCGCCGCAGGCGGCTGCGCGAGCTTTACAGGTGCGCAAGCGAATCCCATGTTCCGTCGCAAATCATCTGCCGGGCACCAACTGCCCGACAGTGGCCGACGGCAAATCGCCTTCCGGCGGTGCTGGGGCTGCATCTTGCACTTCCACGGGCTTGAGTTGGGACCGGCCGAGTCGCAAGGAATTCCCGACATCTTGCGCCATGGTTACCAGCAACCGGATCTCACTCTCGCTGAGACTGCGCGGTCGGGTGTCGAGGATGCAAAGTGTCCCAAATACATGGCCTGACTCACCGAACGGCGCGCCGGCGTAGAAGCGCAAGCCATTGGCCTGCAGCGCAGGGTTGTTGGCAAAGCGGGGGTCGCGCGCGATGTCCTCGACTACCAGTGTCTGTCCGCTTGCGACCACGTGTCCGCACATCGACAGCGATCTTGGGATGCTGAGAGAGGAGGGCTCGATGGCCGCGCCTTTTCCTGCGCCTTCGCCACTACCCCCCGCTCCGCAGACAATCTGCGTTTCGTCGTCGATGAGGGTTACCAAAGCCAGTGGCACGTCGAAGATATCGGCCGCGCGCTTGGCCGCCGAATCGAATTGGGCACGGGCCTTGCCATCCAGTGCGCCGCTTGCCCGCAGCGCGCGGACGCGATCGAAGTCCGCCGCAGGAATAGGTGCGGGAAGATAGGTGGCATCGAGTTCGGTTCCGAGATAGTGATTGAGGCGTAGCTGGGTCTCCTCGTAGGAGACGGCAATCGCATCCACGCCCAGAGATTGACACGCGGCCTGGTCGAGGAGTTCAGGCGGCGCGTTCCAGGCGCTCAGGACAATGTGCAGATCCGGCCAGCGCTTGCGCAAGCGCCGGCACAGATAACGTACCTGGGTCTGTGGCTCGGGGCTGAAGTGCGAGAGGCAGACAACCTTCGCGCCTGCCAGGTCCAGCCTGCTGAAGAAATCCGCTGCACCGATGTCAGCAGCGCGGTGGTCGGCCGCAACCCCGGACAACGACAATCCATGGGACAGCATGCGCGCGGCGAGGGTGTCGATCTCCCACTTGCCGCCCAGGAAGATCACCCGCGGCATGCGCGATCCGGCCGTAGACGGATGCAAGTCACGCAGTTCCTCGATGAGGCGATCAGTACCAGTGACCACGCGGTGCCGATGCTCGGCGGTGGAAACCCGATCGTGATCACTGCTGGCGAGTCGTAGCGCAGGGATAGCGACGTGGTGGTAGAAGCTGTCTACGCTTTCGGCTTCAACGCGCTGCGCGGCAAGCTCGATAGCTTCCTCCACATCGCCTGCCAACAAACGTTGATAGAGGCGGGTCGGTAGGTCGAGGGCTGCCTGACTGCCCAGCAGCACGTCAAAGAACTTCAACTGGGGCAGGTGCCGACCGATGACCAGCAGGCACACCGTCAGCGGCGTAGACATGACCAGCCCCATCGGGCCCCATATAGCGGCCCAGAACGTGGCCGAAACGATCAATGACATCGCCGACAAGCCAGTGCTCGCACCGTACATCCAGGGTTCGATGACGTTGTTGCTGACCAGTTCGAGCGTAAGTATCAGACCAAGCGTCCACAGCACCATGCTCCAGCCCGGATCCACTGCGAACGCCAGCGCAAGGGGGAATACCGCGGATATCATCGGCCCGATGTAGGGCAAAAAGCGCAGCACGGCAGCCAGTGCACCCCACAACGCTGCTCCTGGCACCCCGATTAGCCACAGTCCGGCTGCCATCGGGAAGCCGTAACTGAGATTTACCAGCAATTGCATGATCAGGTACTTGCCGATTCGCTCACCGGCCTCATCCATGGCGTCAGTGGTGCGGTGAAGGTTGCCGCCAACCAGCCGCAGTAATCGATCGCGCAGGTCCTGCCGGTCCAGCAGGATCAGAAATACGAATACGAGCACGATTCCCGCCTGGGCCAGCGGCCCGCTGACCGCCGTCAGGCCTCGGCTTGCCCTTTCCAAAGGCGAGGGCGGGGTCGCGACCACCTCCACCCGCTGTACCCGCCGGTTGGAATCGGCAACGGACTGACCAGCCGCCGGGGCCGCCTCTTCAACCTCTTTCTTGACGGTGTCGATGGCTCTTACCGCGCCATCGAGCATTCCGGGCTTTTCCAGGCTGTGGCGAAAATTGCGGACTTTCGTCTGGATATTCGCCTGATAGGTAGGCAGTTGCGCGCTCAGTGAGCGCACTTGGCTGGTGAGGAAGGCGCCAGCCACCCCCAGCGCGCCAAGCGCAAGGCCGACCACAATGACAACTGCCACTATCCGCGGGATCCTCATGCGACGCAGCCGGACCACCAGCGGGTCGAGCAGGAATCCGAGCAGGAATGCCAGCGCCAGGGGCATGAGGATGTCGCGACCGAAATATAGCGCGCAGATGATCAGGCCCGCGGCAAGCAGACCCATCGCCAGTCGCACGCTGGGCAAAGCATTGGCCCATTCACCGGGCGTACGCATGGTTGAGCTCTTCAGGGCAGCGTCGGCTCCGTGGCTCTTCCCTGCGGAGTCGTCGTGCGCGTCTTTTGTGACAGGGCTTCCCATACGCCTCCCGGCTCCAGCGCTGACAGCACCCTGCCATTGCACGGCGAGTGTCCTTCCGGCCTGGTCGAACCATAAATGGCATCGCAGGGCACTGAGTATGTTCGCAAATTGGGTTGCAATGGTGAAAACGGGCAGTCGGGCGGATAGTACTTTCAAACGACCTGCGCTGCCGAAGCCCGCCAGACTGGCATCCTGATCGGGGTGGTGGTGATCCTGGGGCGTCTTGTCCAGGTGTGCCGGGATCTTCGCGATGATTGCCGGGTCCTCGATGCTGGCACGCCACAGCCCAGTGCGTGGGCGAGACTCAATGCTGGGACCACTTCGCCTTGCCGGGTGCGCGCGTTGCAGGCGACGATGGACAAGGGTGGCGTCACTGCGCCGCCGCCGACGAATCTTGGCGGAGCCCCATCGAACAATCGAGGAGATTCCACATGGCATTGAAGCTCTACATGCATCCCGTCTCCACCGTGAGCCGCCCCGTCCGGTTGTTCATCGCGGAGAAACGACTGCCCGTCACGGAACAGGTCGTCGACCTGATGACCGGTGCGCATCACCAGCCCGAGTACGTCGCAATCAATCCGAACAAGGCAGTGCCCGCCCTCGAGGACGGTGACTTCCGCATGACGGAGAGTTCGGCGATTCTGAAATATCTCGCAGCGCGTTTCGAGGCCCCAGAGTATCCGAAGGATCTGGAGGAGCGCGCCGCGGTCGATTCGGCGATGGACTGGTTCAACACCGGCTTCTACAGGGACTTTGGCTACGGGCTGGTGTATCCGCAGATTTTCCCGCATCACAAGCGTCCGACCCACGAACAGCAGTCGGGCACCGTTGCATGGGGCAAGACAAAGGCGCGCGACTGGCTTGCGGTACTGGAGCAGAACATCATCGGCAGGAACGACTACGTCGCGAACAACCGCATCTCGATCGCGGACTATTTCGGCGTGTGTCTGCTGACCGCGGGCGAACTTGTTGCATGCCGGTTCGAGGACTATCCGAACATCAGGCGCTGGATCGGCAACATGAAGAAGCTCGGCAGCTGGGAGCAGACCAATGAGGTCATGTACGGCTTCGCGGGATCGATGGCAGGTCAGGCATTCGAGAACATGTGATGCGTATCGATGCCTCGGAATCCGCAATGATGCAATCAGTCAGGAACCAGACCCGCAAGCCGGCCCGCACTCCCGGCCACAGTGCTTCGGGAGTGCGTTAACGAGAAGTACTTCCGCTCCCACAGGGGCACAGTTCGCTAGCATTGCGGGCATCCCTTTGTGCTGTATGCGGGTGTTTCATGAGTGGTCTGAGCGAGGAACAGGCCAGGAGCCACATCGTCAAGATGCTGACTGTGATGGTGCAGAACGGCGGCTCGGATCTGTTCGTCTCCAAGGACTTCCCGCCCAGCATGAAGGCGCAGGGCTCGATGAAGCCGCTGGCCAGTCAGAAGCTCACGGGCGAAGCCACGCGGCAACTCGCCCACGCGCTCATGAACGAACGCCAGCGCGGCGAATTCACCAAGGACCTGGAATGCAATTTCGCGATGTCCATCCCGGGCGTGTCGCGCTTCCGCGTGAACGTGCTGATGCAACAACAGAACATCGCGATGGTGATCCGCACCATCCCCAATGAGATCAAGACGCTCGATCAGCTAAGCCTGCCGGAATCCCTGAAAGACGTCGTGATGTCCAAGCGCGGTCTCGTGCTGGTCGTCGGCGCAACCGGCTCTGGCAAGTCCACAACGCTCGCGGGCATGATCGATCATCGCAATCGTTCGCACGCCGGCCACATCGTGACAGTCGAGGACCCGGTCGAGTTCGTGCACCAGTCGCAGCAGTCGCTCATCACGCATCGTGAAGTTGGCATCGACACCCACTCGTGGCACAACGCACTGAAGAACACGCTGCGTCAGGCCCCGGACGTGATTCTCATAGGCGAAATTCGCGACACCGAGACAATGGAGCATGCCATCACGTTTGCGGAGACCGGTCACTTGTGTCTGGGCACGCTGCATTCCAACAGCGCCAACCAGACGCTCGACCGCATCATCAACTTCTTCTCCGAGGAACGCCGCAAACAATTGCTGATGGATCTGTCGAGCAATCTGAAGGCGATCATCTCGCAGCGTCTCGTACGCACCATCGACGGCAAGGGCCGCAAGGCAGCGATCGAAATCCTGATCAACACGCCGATCATCGCGGACAAGCTGTTGAAGGGTGAGTTCCACGAGATCAAGGCAATCATGGGAAAATCGCGCGAGCTGGGAATGCGCACCTTCGATCACTCGCTGTTCGACCTGCACGAAGAAGGCGCGATCAGCTACGACGAGGCGATCCGCAATGCCGACTCCGAGAACGAGCTGCGCCTGAACATCAAGTTGAACGGGAAGATCAAGCAGAACTCCGGTCCGAGCCACGGGCTCGCGCTGGAACAGACGATGGAGACTCCGGCGATTCCTGCCGCCTGACGCGGTATCGTTGCGCGCATGGTCGCGCAACCGCCCAGCAACCAGATCCTTACAATCACGCCGATCGGCGTGATGCGTTGCGAGCACGACACCCGGGCCGAAGCGCCGCGCCAGCCAGCCGCCGCCACCCAACTCGCGGGTATCATCGAGCTCTACGGCGGCAAGAATTTCGAACACGCGCTCGAAGACATCGCAGGTTGGGAACGCCTGTGGGTGATCTTCTGGTTCGATCGCAACACGGGCTGGCGACCCAAGGTCCTGCCACCGCGCAGTGGCAGCGGACGCAAGGGCGTCTTTGCAACCCGTTCACCGCACCGGCCCAACCCGCTCGGACTATCCGCGCTCAGGCTCGAACGCGTGGAGGGCTTGCGACTGCATGTGCGTGGGGTCGATCTGCTGGATGGCACGCCGGTACTGGACATCAAACCGTACGTTGCCTACACCGACGCCTGGCCCGACGCGCGCAGCGGCTGGCTCACGCCGGATCCGGTGCCGGAGTTCACGGTGGAGTTCAGCGACACAGCGCTGGGGCAACTCGCGTGGATCGCGCAGCGCCATCCGCTGCCGCTGCGCGAACGGATAGCCGCGACGCTAGCGCTCGGTCCGCAGCCGCATCCCTACCGTCGCATTCGCCAGGATGCAAACGGAAGCGTGCTGGCAGTGCGTGACTGGCGCATTCGTTTCGCCGTAGCGGGCGCCCGCATCCACGTTTTGACCATAACCAGCGGTTACCGGCCCGCACAGCTCGCCAGCCCCGACCCCGAGGGTGTGCTGGTACTGCACCGCGAATTTCTCGCCGCCCACGGCTTGGTGTAAGCCGTCTTCACCTGGTACGCGGCCTGGTGCGAAGCGCCGAGTGAATGGCTGCAAAACACCGCACTGGCCATGGGCATTGCCGAGTCGACCTGGATGTTCCCCGTCATCCACTGCGTGCGTCGCGCGCCAGCCACACAGCTGCATTGACTGCCCGTGCGGGCATGATCCGGGCCGCCAAACAACACCGACTGCTGCAGCACCAACCACTCAGGGCACAAGGGCCGGCTTCGGCTCACCCACATGATAGCCCTGCGCATAGTCCACCCCGATCGCAGCCAGCGCTTCGAGCACTGCCCGGGATTCAACGCGTTCGGCAATCGTCCTGATGCCCAACGAGCGACCCACCTGACAGATCGCCTCAACCATGCTGCGGTCGGCGGGATCATCGGCGATGTTGCCCACGAACTGTCCATCAATCTTGAGGAAATCCACCGGCAAAGTCTTGAGATAACGAAATGACGACAGACCACTGCCGAAGTCATCGAGCGCGAACCGGCAGCCGCGGCTTTTTAATTCACGCATCACATACGCAGCGTGCGCGAGATTTGCCACCGCCGCGGTCTCGGTGATCTCGAAGCACAGACCACGCGCGATGTTGGTGTCTTCCAGCGCACCGAGCACGAACTCGAGGAAGCCCTGATCGTTGAGCGATGTGCCAGACAGGTTCACCGCGAGCAACTGCTCGTGCTCCGAGGCAGGTTGCGCTGCCTGGGCATGCAACATTTCGATCGCGCGCTGCACAACCCAGCGGTCGATAGCCGCCATGACGTTGTATCGCTCCGCGGCAGGAATGAATTCTCCCGGTGCGACCAGTTCACCCTGCTCGTCGCGCAGACGCACCAGCAACTCATTCAGACGCGGCAGCGTGGAGCCGGCGGCCACCGGCTGGATCGGTTGCGAATACAACTCCAGTCGTCCTTCGTCGGCAGCGCGCGTGACACGCGCAACCCAGTACATCTCGCGGTGCCGTCCGGAACCCGAACTGCTGTCGTATACGTGCACGCGATTGCGGCCCGCATCCTTCGCGGCATAACAGGCGATATCCGCCGCGCTCATCAACGTGGCGACGCTTTGGACATCGGCAGACATCGCCACGAGCCCGATGCTGGCGCCGATGCCCATCGCCTCCTCGTTCCACACGAAGCGATAGTCGAGGATGGTGGCGCGGATGGATTCAGCGATCTTCTGCGCCTGTTCGATCTCGCAGTTCTGCAGCAGGACTCCGAACTCGTCACCGCCGAGCCGCGCGATCACATCGGCAGTGCGCACACGCGCCTGCAGCAACGCGGTGACGTCGCGCAGCAGGCGGTCGCCCGCAGGATGCCCGCAGGTATCGTTCACCACCTTGAACTGATCGAGATCCACATACAGCAGCGCGTGTGCGACGACACCGCTCTGGGCGGAATTCAGCGCATCCTGCAGGCGATTGTCGAACTCGCGACGGTTTATCAGACCCGTCAGCGCATCGTGGCTCGCCTGGTAGGACAACGCGCGCCGCAGTCGGCGCTCCTTCGTGACGTCGCGGAACACGCTCACCGCACCGATGATACTGCCCGCGCGATCGCGTATCAGTGAAGCCGAATTGTGGATCGCGACTTCCAGGCCGCTGCGGCTCAACAGCAGACTGTGCTCGGCGAGCCCGACCATGCCGTCGCGCAGACAGCGCAGCAGCGGGTTGTCGGTTTCAGCGCGCGTGTTCTCGTCCACCAGCAATAGCACCGCCGAGATCGGCTGGCCGCGAGCCTGAGCCATGTTCCACCCCGTGAGCGCTTCAGCCACGGGATTCATGTAGTCGATGCTGCCGCTGGCGTCCGTGCTGATCACCGCATCGACGATGGACTGCAGCGTGACCTGTGCGCGCTCTTTCTCCTCGAAAACCTGCTGCTGCGCGCGTCGGCGCTCCGTGATGTCGACCATCGTGCCTTCGAAGCCCGTGATCTGACCGCTCGGGTCCTTCACCGCGCGGGCGTTCTCGAGTACCACGATCTGCGTGCCGTCCCGCCGGCGCATCACGCACTCGGCATTGCGCACTTCGCCCTGCGTCGCGATCTGCTGCGCGAGTTCTGCACGATCCTCCGGATTCCAGTACAGCTGCGCCGCACTGGGTAGTGCATACAATTCTTCGGCACTCGAATAGCCGAGCATCTCCACCAGCGCGGGATTCGCCGAACGGAACCGGCCCGACCAGGTGCTCTGGTACACGCCTTCCATCACACTCTCGTAAAGACCGCGATACTTCGCCTCGCTTGCCCGCATCGCCTCTTCCGCGGCCCACAGCTCGATCGCGATGCTCGCGAGTCGTGCTACGTGTGCGATGAGTTCAAGCTCACGGGCCGCAGGCAGCCCCGGTTTGCGGCTGTACACGCACAGCGAGCCGAGGATCCGGCCGCTCGCCGCCTTGATGGGCGTCGACCACGCGGCGTGGAGATCTGCAGCCAGGATCACTGCGCGGTGCTCCTCCCAAAACGCATCGTTCGCAGCGTCTGCGACGAGCACCTGCCGTTGCAGATACACCGCGGCGGCGCACGAGCCATTGCGGATCTCTGCGGCAGTGTTGCGCAGCACGTCGCGCAACGCCTCCGGCAGGCTGGGCGCGACGATGTCGGCGAATGCGGTGCCACCAGCATCGAGCACGCTCACCGAGCACAGCTGCCCGCGACACACCGATTCGATGAGTCCTGTCACTGCCCGTAGCAGCACCGGTAGTGGCGCATTGCCGGCGATCTGTTCGAACAGCGCGCGTTCTCCACGCGTGATCAGCTCGTCGCGCTTGCGCTCGCTGATGTTGGTGAGACTGCCGCGCACGAGCCGGCGCGTGGAATTCGGCAGTCGCACGAGCCGCACTTCGCAGGGGAGTTCCATGCCGTTCGCATCGACGTGCAGCCACTCGAACACCTGCGGCTCGCCTTCGAGCGCGCGACGAATTGCAACCGCGACTGCCGCGCCCGAGGGACGGCCGTCGGGCTGGGTGGGCGGACTGAAATCCGCGGGACCGCGCTGCAGCAGCCGTTCGCGATCGATATTGAAGAATCGCGCGGCATTGTCGTTCACGTCGACGAAGCGCAGCAGCTCGGCGTCGTATACGACGATCGCCTCGGGAGCGTTGTCCACCAGCGTGCGGTAGCGCGCCTCGCTGTCGCGCAATGTCTGCTCTGCCTGACGGCGCTCAGTGGTATCGCGCACGCACAGGATGAATACGTGGCGATCGCTGGTTCGTACCCGACTGACCGCAATCTCCACCGAGAACTCCGTACCGCCCTTGCGTCGCGCGCGCGCCGGGTGCGAGCCACCCGCTTTGTTCGTTGCGCCATCGGCCAGACGGCGCAGCGACTGGTATGCCGTGCCCTCCCCCAGGCGTGGCAGCAACCGATCGATGCGTTCGCCGACCACCTCCGCATGCACGCAGGCGAACAATCGTTCGGCGGTGGGATTCATGAGCTCGATCGTCGCGTCTTCCGCACACGTGATGACCGCTTCGTTGATGGCTTCGAGGATGAGCCGCGAATCCACATCGCTGCCATTGCGATTGGCTTCGTCGGACATCAGCTGCATGGAGCGCACGACACCGCGCCGCTCCTCGTCCATCTGGCGATCGAGCAGGTAGTAGTACGAACTGATGTGCGTCAGCAATGCTGCGTCGTCGGCAGTACCGAGTTCCTGCAGCTGCGCGAGCAGGCGCGGATGCAAGGGGGCCGCACGCGCCTCCGTTGCACGTTCCGGTTCGGGTGCAAGCCGATGTACCAGCGGCGTGTTTGACATAAACCCAAAGCAGAGAAGCCGCGCTCATTCTACTGTTGCCGCGCCGTGGCCCGCGTGCGACGTATCGCGTTTTGTTCGCGTTCCGGCTTAACCTGCGGGCTTTCCTGGCGCAGCCCCTGCTTGCGCGGGCGCGTCGACCATCACCATGATCGGTATGGAGAAGGTGCGAGCCATGGGGCCCGTCGGCAGATCCAGCGTCGCAATCGCGGTGAGCGCAAGAATGCCGGACTTTTTTGGTACCAGCGTCAGCGTGTACGCAACACTTTCCCCCGCCGCGGTTCGCCCGAGACTGAAGAACGGATTGGCGCTGGTGATGATGATGGTGTCGTTCGGTTCGAACGCGACCTGGGCACTCTCGATGTCGCGACCGGGTCGCAGCGAGAATTGCAGTTCCATGGGCTCGTTGATGCGCGGCTTGCTCTGCAACGCGAAGCGCAAGGTGACAGGCGTTTCGTCGCCCGACATCGTGACGGCGGCAACCTGGTCGCCTGCGCCCGGAGCCGCGGGCTTTTGCGTCGGCGTGCTCGTCGCCGCCGGCGTCGTGCCCTCTTCGGCGGACCTGTCGCCACAGCCCGTCAGCAGTGCCGCGGCACCGAGAATTACGCCGATGAAACCGTGTCGTAGTTGCATGCGGCCGGACACTATCACACCCTCAACAGGGGCGGATCGTGCATGGTTTGCAGCTGTTCGAACAGGTCATCGATATGTCGTTCCCAGAAGCGCGCCTCGCCAAACCAGGGGAATGCCTTTGGAAAAGCGGGGTCGTCCCAGCGCGCGGCCAACCATGCAGCGTGGTTCATCATGCGCAGGGCACGCAGGGGCTCGATCAAGGCGAGCTCGCCGTAGTCAAGACTGGTGAACTGCTCGTAACCTTCCATCAGCTCCTGCCATTCGTGCTGCTGGGTGGTGCTGTCACCGGCGACGAACATCCACAGATCCTGCACACGCGGCCCCTGCATACAGTCATCGAGGTCGACGAACACCGGCCCGCGTGCACTCCACAGTATGTTGCCGAGATGGCAGTCCCCATGCAGCCGGATGTTGGCGGGCATGTGCATCTCGAAGGCGTCGCGAATGCCCGCGACCAGGTCTTCGCTCACGCCGGCGTAGCGGTCCAGCAGGGCCTCCGGAATAAAGTCGGACTCGAGCAGCGACTCCCGCGCCTGCGCGCCAAAACCCGCGGCAAGCCGGCGTCGCTCCCGGAACGACTGGAGCGCGCCGCG
Source organism: Steroidobacteraceae bacterium (assembly GCA_039929265.1). Lineage (GTDB taxonomy): Bacteria > Pseudomonadota > Gammaproteobacteria > Steroidobacterales > Steroidobacteraceae > ZC4RG30. The sequence goes on from JBDSRN010000210.1 coordinate 27,500, forward strand.
CGCATGGATCCGCCCTAGCGTGCGACCCAGCAGCGCGCGGGCGCCGGGTTGATCCAGGTCGGGGGAACCACCAGGCTGCAACGCGAACAGTGCGAATCGGTAATGCTCGTGCTGATGCAGCGTAGCTCCCTGCCAGGAAAGGGCGGGCGCCACGGGTATGTCGGCCGCGACGAGTTCGGCGGCGAACGCATGCTCTTCGAGTATCTGCGCATCGCTCCAGCGGCTGGCGCGGTAGAACTTGGCCACCACCGCCGTGGCGCCCTGCAACGGCTCATCCAGCCCGAGGCGGTACACGCGGTTCTCATAGCTGTTCAGCGCGAACAGCCGCCCGTCCGGCACGAGCCCGATGGACTCGACCGCCGCG
>JBDSRN010000211.1:0-24991 GCA_039929265.1 Steroidobacteraceae bacterium
CGCGCGACGCGCAGCCCGCGCTTCGCATAGGCGACAAGCTGCTCGTTGATGTACTGCTGAGTGTTGCAGTGCTCGCCGGGCGCCTTGCCCACGTACACGCGCTGCGCGTCGCGCCGTGCACGTGCCAGGATCTGCGGCGACACCAGCCGGTCGTGCAGGATGACATCGGCCTGCTGCAGCAGCTGCTGGGCGCGCAGGGTGAGCAGGTCCGGATCGCCGGGACCGGCACCGATGAGATATACCTCGCCGCGCGGTCCGTCGGCGGCTGCCTTGCTCGCACGCTCCAGCTCCGCAGTCGCCGTGCGCTCGGCGGCCTCGGGCCGGCCCGCCAGCACCTGCGTCGCCACCGGACCGGAGAAGAACGCTTCCCAGAAGCGCAAACGCTCGCTGGTGTTGCTGAGCGCATCACGTACGCGCCCACGCCAGCGTCCTGCCAGCGTCGCAAGCTCGCCGAGGCGCTCGGGCAGCAGCGCCTCGATCTGCGCGCGCACTCGGCGCGACAGCGTCGGGGAGTGACCTTCAGTGCCGACCGCGACAATCACCGGGGAACGATCGACGATTGCAGGGAAAATAAAGGCCGAGCGCGCCGTGTCGTCGACGACATTGGCCCAGATGCCGAGGTCGCGCGCGGTGCAGGCGACGAGATCGTTCACGGCTTCATCGTCCGTTGCGGCGATGACGAGGGCGGCGCCTTCGAGCTGAACGGGATTGAAGCGCCCTGCGTAGTACTCGATGCGACCGGCATCGCGAAACACCACGAGCTCGGCATGCAGCAACGGCGCGATCACGCGGACGCGGGCATGTGCTTTGAGGAGGAGTTCGACCTTGCGGGCAGCCACCGCGCCGCCACCAATCACTACGATCAGGCGCTCACGGACATCGACGAATATCGGCAGGTAATCCATCTGTGATTGCGCACATCGCCACGGCAGTGATCAGTTCTGACTCGCCACGATACGTATGCGCGGATGCAGGCCGCACTCGCGCGAATCCGCGTTCTCCCACCACCAGCGACCCGAGCGGCTGTCCGCGCCGGTTTCGACGGCCCGGGTGCAGGGCGAGCAGCCGATGCTGGGAAAACCCTTGTCGACCAGCGAATTGTAGGGGAGCTTGCGCGCACGGATGTACTCGCCGATCTCCTGGTGTGTCCAGTCGAGGATCGGGCTGACCTTGTACAGGCCGTTCTCCGCGTCGAATTCGGTTTCCGCCGCTTGGGCGCGCGACGCTGACTGCTCACGGCGCACGCCGGTGATCCACGCCCCGTAGCCCGCCAGCGCCTTTTTGAAGGGCACCACCTTGCGGACGTTGCAGCAGGCCTGGCGCTCGGCCAGACCGTTGTAGAAGCCGTTGATGCCATGCTGCGCCACGTAACCCTGTACCGCTTCCTGCTCGGGAAAGATGACGCGGACACGCTTGCCATACAAGCGCTCCACGCGAGCCAGCAAGTCGTACGTTTCTTCATGCAGGCGACCCGTGTCGATCGTGACGATCTCCACACCGGGAACGTGCTGCCAGATGAGATCCATCAGCACCATGGACTCAAGGCCGAGGCTGCTCGCGTACACGATCTTGCCGTGTTCGCGCACGGCACGTCGCAACACCTCCAAGGTGTTGCGGACCTTCGCGTCGAGGTCAGTTGTGCCGGTGAGTCCTGCTGCTTGCTGAGCCATATTCCACGAGCCTTTGCGAGTCGAGACTCTAGCGACGAACCGCCGCAGGCAGAACGAAGCGTTGCTTATCTGGGGGCGTATTCTGGTTATATCGGTCATAACATTGGTGCATCAGCAAAGACCCAAATCGACCGTTCTTGATATTTCAGGCAAAGTTGCTCCCGACCCCGAAAACCTGCCGCAAACGTGGCAAAATTGCGCGCTGAATCAATATGCTGCTGCGATGCAGCAACCTCCGACGCCCCGGATAGTCTATGAGCCGAATCTCTCTCCGGCGCCTGCGCCAGGACCACCATATCCGCTCCCTCACCCGCCAGGTGCGTCTGCACCCGGAGCAGTTCATCCAGCCGCTGTTCGTGGCGCAGGAGCTGGCCGAACGCGAGGCAGTCCCGGGCCTGACAGGTGTCTACCGCGACACGCCGGATTCCCTGCTGCGGCAGATCGAAACCGACCTCGAAGCGGGCGTGAGCAAGTTCCTGCTGTTCGGCGTGCCGCGCGACCGCCAGGAAAGGGACATCGACTGGAGCTTCACCTCAGGCCAGGTCGCCGCCATCCGCAAGCGCTTCGGCAGTGACGTCTGGCTCGCCGTCGACGTGTGCCTGTGTTCTTCGACCCCGCACGGGCATTGCGGGGTGCTGAACATCGAGGGAGATCATCTCGAGAACCACGCCAGCGTGCAGGAGCTGGCCGCGGCGGCCGCAGCGTACGCCAGCGCGGGCGCCAATTGCGTGGCCCCCAGCGACATGATGGACGGTCGCATCGCGGCGATCCGCCGCTCGCTCGAGCAGGTCGGTCGCGACCGCACTGTGCTGATGAGCTACGCGGCGAAGTTCAGTTCGAACTTTTACGGACCGTTCCGTGTCGCCGCAGACTCGGCACCCAAAGGCGGTGCCAAGGCCAACGCGCTGGGTGACCGCACCAGCTACCAGATAGACCCGACACGTCCGGCAGATGCCTGGCTCTCCGTGCAGCGCGATGTCGATGAAGGCGCCGACATCCTGATGGTGAAGCCGGGTATGCCCTACCTGGACGTGCTGCGCGAGTTGTCCGCCGAAGTGCGCCTGCCCTGGGCGGTTTACCAGGTGAGCGGCGAGTTCGCGGCGCTCGAAGGCCTGGCGGCACAGGGCTTCGCGGACCGGCGCGCCGTGCACATCGAAGCCTGGACGGCGTTCGCACGAGCCGGTGCGACCATCATCATCAGCTATGGCGCCCGACATGCGACGCAGTGGCTCGCATGAGCAACTCCGAAGAACTGTTCGAGCGCGCACAGCGCGTATCCCCCGGCGGCGTGCATTCGCCGGTGCGCGCGTTCCGTGGCGTCGGCGGCACCCCGCGCTTCATGACCGGCGGCAAGGGCGTGACTATCCGCGACGTCGAAGGTCGCGAATACATCGACTTCTGCATGGCGTTCGGTCCGCTGATCCTGGGGCACGGCAACCCGCAGGTGGCGCAGGCGGCAATCGATGCCATCGGACGCGGCTGGAGTCTCGGCACCGCTGAACCCTATTCGCTCGCGCTCGCGGAACTGATCACCGCGCGCATTCCGTGGGTGGAAAGCATCCGTTTCGTGAACTCGGGCACCGAGGCGGTGATGTCGGCGCTACGCGTCGCACGCGCCGCCACCGGACGCGCAAAGATCCTGAAGTTCGAAGGCTGCTATCACGGTCACGCGGATTCGATGCTGATCCGCGCGGGCTCAGGCCTCGCCGATGCGCCACTGCCCGACAGCGCGGGCCTCGATGCCGCGACGCTCGGTGGCACCGTGGTTGCGCAGCTGGATGACATCGCGGGCCTGGAGCGCCTCTTCGCGCGCGAAGGCAGCAGCATAGCGGCAGTGATCGTCGAGCCACTGCCCGCGAACAACGGCCTGCTGCCGCAGCGCCAGGAATTCCTTGAGAAACTCGCGAGCCTCGCGCGCGACGCCGGCACGCTGCTGATTTTCGACGAGGTCATCAGCGGCTTCCGACTCGGTTTCCAGGGCTGCGCGGGCCTTTACGGCATTCGCCCCGACCTGGTGACGTACGGCAAGGTGATCGGCGGCGGCTTTCCCGTCGGCGCGTATGGCGGACGACGCGAGCTCATGAACCTCGTGGCACCCGTCGGTCCCGTGTACCAGGCGGGCACGCTGAGCGCGAACCCCGTGGCCATGTGCGCGGGTCTCGCCGCGCTGACACAACTCGCCGACGGCGCGATCTACACGAAACTCGAACAACTCGGCGCGCGGCTCGAAGCTGCGCTCGCAGGCATTGCGCAGGTGCGAGTCACGCGCGTCGCGTCGCTGTTCTGGTTCTGCCTCGGGGACTCGGGCACAGCCCCAGTGCTGCGCGATCGCAACGCGATTCCGGCAGGGGCAAGCGCCGCCTTCAAGGGGATCTACCATCAGCTGCTGGAGCGCGGCATCTATCTCGCGCCGCACGCGTTCGAGGTGGGGTTTCTCTCCGCGGCGCACGAAAACGAGCATGTGGATGCGCTCGCCAGCGCGCTGCGCGCAACGTTGCGAGGATGACTCGATGAAGCTGCATCAGTTGCGCTACCTGGTCGCGGTAGCCGAGAACGGACTCAACATCACCGCTGCCGCCGTGAAACTGCATACCTCGCAGCCCGGCGTGAGCAAGCAGCTCAAGCTGCTGGAAGAGGAGCTCGGCTTCCAGATTTTCCTGCGCGAGGGTCGCGCGCTCACGCGCATGACGCCAGTCGGCGCACAGATCGTCGAGCGCGCGCAGCGCATCCTGCACGAACTCAAATCGATCCGGCGCCTGTCCGATGATCTGAAAAACGAGGCGGGCGGCGTGCTGTCTATTGGCACCACGCATACCCAGGCGCGCTATGTACTGCCACACGTGATCCGCGCATTTCGCGAGCGCTATCCGGAAGTGAAGCTGCACCTGCACCAGGGGACCTCGGAGCAGATCGCCGAGATGATGGACGCGGACCAGATCGACTTCGCCATTGCCACCGGTTCGCACGAGCTGTTCCCGGAAGTGGTGAAGCTGCCGTGCTACCGCTGGTTCCGCGCGGTGGTCGTGCCGCAACACCATCCGCTCGCAAAGGAAAAGAAGCTCACGCTCAAGCTGCTCGCACAGTACCCGATCATCACCTACACGTTCAGCTTCGCGGGCCCCTCATCCCTGCATCAGCTGTTCGCGGATGTCGGCCTGGAACCGAACGTCGCTCTCACGGCGCGCGACGCGGATGTGATCAAGACCTACGTGCGTCTGGGCATGGGGGTCGGCATCGTCGCGCACATGGCAATGGATGCGGCCGACACGGATCTGGTAGTACTCGATGCCTCGCACCTGTTCCCGCTGCATACCACCTGGATCGGCTTCCGGCGCGGATTGCTGCTGCGCAAGTACATGTACGTGTTCGTGCAGCTCCTGGCGCCGCATGCTGACCGCCGCACCATCGACAAGGCAAGCGAGCTGCCGGACAACGAAGCAGTGAAGAAGCTGTTCGCCGACGTGGACCTGCCGCTGCGTTGAACTGACCGCGGCGTTACGGACGATGAGGCTCGATGATGCCCTGCTCCGTGACCACGAAGCTCATCGGCACGTCGAGCGAGTGCGGCTCGATGCTCACCAACCCGAACTGCGCGTAGCCCACGCCGATGCACAGCGGTTTGGGTGACATCGACGCGAGCGTACGGTCGAAATAACCGCCGCCATAGCCGAGCCGGTAGCAATCCCGATCGAACGCGACGACCGGCATGATCACAACCGTGGGCACCACGGGGAGGTCGTCGGCAGGAATCTGCGTATCCCACGCTCCGGCGATCATGCGCCCCCCTGGCGACCACTGGCGAAACGCAAGCGGCGCGTCCATCGCGACCAGAACCGGCAGCGCGCACGGGTCGCCACGCTGGTGACGAGTCTTGAGCCAGCAGCGCAGATCCGGTTCGCCGCGCATGGGCCAGTAGGCACTGATGATCCGCTGAGTGCGCGGCTGGCGGCGCAGCAGCGCGTCGAGATTCGAGATGAGGCGCGCGTCGCGGCGCGCGCGCTCTTCCGGTTCAATCGCCTGACGCTGTGCGAGCAGGCGCTTGCGCTCGCTGTCGCGCCAGCCTACCACCTAGGTGTTCAGCGCGCGTCCGGCAGGATGCGGCAAATCCCCGGTGGTGCGCTGATACGCCACGCTGAAGCGGTGCAAGTGCGCGAGCGCGGCGTCGAGGTCCTCGCTCGGCGGCAGATCGAAGGAATCGAAGCCGCAGCGCGCGAGGAAATAGAGCTGGTCGCGTTTGGCGCCGCCGGTGGCGCGCAGCTCGCCCGTGTACCGGAAACGCTCGCGCAGCAGACGCCCCTGCGTGTAACCACGACCTTCACCGACGCTGGTGAACACGATCGCGACGAGTTCCACATGCTGCAGGTGCGGCGCCAGAGTTTCCACTGCATCGGGCGGCGACAGTTGCACGCCGCGCGCAACCGCGGTGGCGCCCGGGGCGAACTGCGCGACGAATTCGACGAGCGGCAGGATGCTGCGTGCAACGGGACCGGCGGTGGCGTCGTCGCCGGGATAGCGCCAATCGTCCGCGACGATCTGCTGACGACTAATGATTCTTCGCATCGTATTTCGTCGGGTACACGCGCGCGCGGAACGGCTCGACGCCGATGCGGCGATAGTTGTCGAGGAAAGACTCGTCTTCGTTACGCGTCTGGACGTACACCTCCAGGATCTTCTGGATCGTCGTGGCGACATCGAGCTTCGCGACCGACGGGCCGATGACATCGCCGAGCGACACGGTGCCGCTGGCCGACCCGCCCAGCGTGATCTGGTACCACTCCTCGCCATGCTTGTCGACGCCGAGGATGCCGATGTGACCCACATGATGATGACCACAGGCATTCATGCAGCCGGACATCTTGATCTCGATGTGGCCGAGATCGTAGAGATGATCGAAGTCGTCGAAATGCTCGTGGATCTGCTTCGCGATCGGGATCGAGCCCGCGTTCGCAAGGCCGCAGAAGTCGAGGCCGGGACAACAGATCATGTCGGTGAGCGTGCCGATGTTCGGCGTCGCAAGATTCAGCGCGCGCAGGGCCTGCCAGGTTTCGTACAGATCAGACTGACGCACCTCGGCGAGCACGAGATTCTGGTCGTGCGCGACGCGTACCTGCCCCGAGCTCACCCGATCGGCGAGATCCGCGAGCGCGTACATCTGCTGCGAGGTCATGTCGCCCGGCGCTTCGCCGTGCGCCTTCACGGACACCACCACCACACGATAGCCAGGCACCTTGTGCGTGCGTGTGTTGTAGCGATGCCAGGCGAGGAACTCGGGTGCGCGGCCGGCTGTGACATCGACATCGGCGAGCGTCTCGTACGCGAGCGGCGCGAAAAACGCGCGCATGCGATCGATCTGCGCAGTGTCGAGCAGCAGCCCGGGGTTCTCCTTCAGGATCACCTGCCACTCCGCCTCGACCTGACGCGTGAATTCCTCGACTCCGAGCGCCTTCACGAGAATCTTGATGCGCGCCTTGTGGATGTTGTCGCGACGCCCGTGCAGGTTGTATATGCGCAGGATCGCTTCGCAGTAGGACAGGAGATGCTCGCGCGGAAGGTAGGGGCGCACCACCTTGCCGAGAATCGGCGTGCGACCCAGACCGCCGCCAACCAGCACTTCGAATCCGAGCCCACCATCGGGCCCGCGTCGCAGGTGCAGACCGATGTCGTGCACTTCGGAGGCGGCACGATCGGCGGGCGAGCCGGTCACCGCAATCTTGAATTTGCGCGGCAGGTAGGTGAACTCAGGATGCAGCGTCGACCACTGACGCAGGATTTCGCAGTACGGCCGCGGATCATCAAGCTCGTCGGGCGCGACGCCGGCGAGGTGATCGGCGGTGACGTTGCGGATGCAGTTGCCGCTGGTCTGGATTGCATGCATTTCGACCGAGGCGAGATCGGCGAGCATGTCAGGCACGCTCTCCAGCTTCGGCCAGTTGTACTGGATGTTCTGGCGCGTGGTGAAGTGACCATAATCACGGTCGTACTTCTGCGCGAGGTGCCCGAGCATGCGAAGCTGGCGCGTCGACAGAAGGCCGTAGGGGATGGCGACGCGCAGCATTGGCGCGAAACGCTGGATGTACAGGCCGTTGCGCAGACGCAGCGGCCGGAACTCGTCTTCGCTGAGGCTGCCGGCGAGGAAACGCTGCGTCTGATCGCGAAATTGTGCGACGCGTTCGGCGACCAGCGTCTGGTCGATGGTGTCGTAACGGTACATGGCGGCGAACCTTATGCCCTGCGTGCCGGGCCAAGTCAACGATCGGGGCTCAGCCCGTTGTTTGAAGGCCTTGCGCGATCCCGCTGACGCTCGCCAGCAGCGCCTCGAACAGATCGACGTCTTCGCGGCCGGTGGCCCGCCAGCGCCGCAGCAGATCCACCTGCATGAGATTCATCGGATCGACATAAGGGTTGCGCAGCTGGATGGCGCGCTGCAGAGTGCGGTCGGAATCCAGCAGCTGGGCCGCCGCTTTCACCGCCAGCACCTCGCGACATGCGACATCGTATTCCGCGCGCAGACGCACCGCGAAGCGCCGCAGCGGCTCGTTCGCGAGCTGATCGTAGTGACTGGCGATCTGCAGATCGGTGCGCGCCAGCATGGCCTCGACGTCATCGAGCAGATTGGTGAAGAAAGGCCACTCGCGGTAGCAGCGTTGCAGCGCCGGCAGGCCATGCGCCGCGCGCGCCGCGGCAAGTCCGGCCCCTGCCCCATACCAGCCGGGCAGCATGTGCCGCGCCTGTGACCAGGCGAACATCCACGGTGTGGAACGCAGCGCCTCGACATTGCTGTGGCCGGGCGGACCTTCGTACACGGTGCGCGAGCTGATCTGCATTCGCTCGATCACGTCGATAGGCGTAACCGCGCGGAAATAGTCATAGAAGTCGCGTTCCTCGATAACGAGCGATTGCCAGGCATCGAGGCTGGCTTCGGCGAGCGTCGCCCCGCAACCCAATGCCCCCTCGGGCTCGACACGCGGGCTGCCGCGCTGCACCGCCGAGGTGGCGAGCGCGAGCACGCTGAAAGCACGTTCCAGCGTACGCATCGCATTGGGGCGCAGCCCGTAGTTCTGGCCGATCGTCTCGCCCTGCTCCGTGAAGCGCAGGATACCGTTGATCGATTCGGACGGGGCGGAGCGCAGCAACGCATCGATTCGTGCACCGCCGCGCGCGATACTGCCGCCGCGCGCGTGGAAAATGACGTGCCGCTCGTCGGCTGCGTGCAGCGTCTGAGCGAGCTCGCGCTGCGCGCCATAGGCTGCGAATCGAGTCGCGCAAATGCCGCTCTCGCGACTGCCATGCGAGTAGCCGATCAGAACGCATTGCTTGCGCCCGCGACCATCGAGGTGTCGGCTGTAGGTGGGATCGGCGAGCAGCGTGCGGATCACGTCACCGCAGCCCTGCAGCGTCGCGACCGACTCGAACAACGGCGCGATGTCCAGCGCCACTTCACCACTGCGCTTGTCGTACGCCTCGGCCCAGCGCGCCAGCACCAGCGGCGCGAGCACGTCATCGGCGCCGGCGGCGCCGCTGATAACGTAGTAACCGATGGAGTCCGCGCCATAGCGATGCCGGCTCTGCAGCACGGCATCGAACACCGCGAGCGTGCGTTTGCCGAGCGCATCGAATTCCGCGACGGGACCGACGTCGCGCTCGAGCACGCCCTTCAGATGCGCGGCGCGCTCCGCGGCGGGACGCTGCCCCCACTTCGGATCATCGAATCCCTGCGCGAGCACCGCATGGTGCACATCGGCGCGCTGGCGCAGGTCGAGCGTCGCGAGATGGAATCCGAACGCGTTGACCCGCATCGACAGGCGTCGCACGGCAGCGTGACCGGCATGCCGTCCGTGATTTGCGAGCAAGCTCGCGCCGATCAGATCGATGTCGCTGCGGAACTGCCCGGGATTCTGATAGCCGCTGGCGCGACCTTCATAAGTGCTGCGCAGGCGCTCGGCGACCTGGCCGAGGAACACGCGATATGGCATGCGATCGTGGCGCGCCGGCGTGATCCCATGCGCACCCGGCAACAGCGTGGTGTACTCACCAATGCGGCGCGACAGCTCGGGCAGCACCGACACGCGGCTCGCGCTCTGCGACAGGATCTGCGCGAGATCCTGGCACTCGTTGAAGTACGCGTTGACGATCACTCGCTGCTGTCGCGCCAGCGTGTCGCGGATGGACTTGGCGTGCACATCCGGATTGCCCTCCATGTCGCCACCGACCCAGGTGCCGAAGTGCAGTATCCGCGGTGGATCGATGCCCGTTACCGCCGCGCCGTACAGCTTGTGAAGCGCCGCGGCGATTTCCTCATAGAATGCCGGCACGATGGGATACAACACTTCGGCGAGGTAGTAGATCGCGTGCTCGCGCTCGTCCGCGACGGTGAGTCGCTGGCGTGGATGATCCTCGGTCTGCCAGCCCGTCGTGATCTCGCTGCGAATGCGCCCCCACAGACTGCGCACTTCCTGAGGATCCAGGGTGGGATTCAGCCGGTCGAGCAGCATGTCGGCGATGCGCTGCTGCCGGCGCAGCATCGTGCGGCGCGCGGACTCTGTGGGATGCGCGATAAACACCGGCTCGATGCGCAGTGTCGCGAGCAGATCGAGCACCTGTTCGAGGGTGAGGCCTTGCGCCTTCAGATTCGCGAGCGCGTCCTCGACCCCGCCTGGCTGCGGGCGCGCGCTGTCTTCCTGGAAATACTGACGACGACGCCGGACGCGATGCACTTTTTCGGCGAGGTTCACCATCTGGAACCACGTCGAGAAGGCGCGCACGAGGTCGCGCGCAATGGCCGGTGGACGCTGCTGCACCCGCAACATCAGCGTACCCGCGCCATCGGTTGCCGCAGGCTCGGCACGACGCTGGATTGCGGCGACGCGATCGCCCTCGACCAGTTCGAACAGCTCGTCGCCACCCTGCTCTCTGAGGATGTCACCGACGAGCACGCCGAGGTCGTGCACGTCCTCGCGCAGGGCTGCGTGCTTCGGCGGGAAGATGATCTGGTCGCGTATCAAGAAGGGGGCTCGCAGGTGACCGGCGCGCAATTCTACCCGCCGCGGGCGGGATGGTCGCGCTAGGATCTTGCTCGTGTCCCCGTCCAATTCACGGTTGACCGGCGGTCTGCTGGCCGCGGGCAGCGCAATTCTGTTCGCCTGCAAAGGGGTGTTTGCGAAGGCTCTGTTCCTGCGCGGCGTTGACTATCAGACGCTGACACTCATGCGTGCGCTGCTCGCCCTGCCCCTGTTCTGGGGCCTCGCGGCACGCCAGGGCTTCCGCGGCATGGACGGCGCGCCGCTGCACAAGCAGCCGGCGGATCTGCTGTGGCTCACAGGGGGCGCGGGTGCACTGTGCTATGGCGTTGGCGCGTTGCTCGACTTCCATGCGCTCGAGCTCATCGATGTCAGCATGGAACGCGCGCTGCTGTTCAGCTATCCCGCACTCGTCGTGCTGTTCGCATCGGTGCGCGACCGGCGCTGGCCGGGCATCGCAGTCACCGCTGCAATGCTCCTCACCTACGCCGGTATCTGCCTCGTGGTCGGCGGCTTCGACGTGAGCGCGTGGCGTGAGAATCTCGTTGGGGCACTGCTCGTGCTCGCCTGCGCCATCACGTTTGCGTTTTTCTTCATCGCGGGGGAGCGCTGCATCCCGAAGCTCGGCGGGCTCGGCTTCACGCTCATCGCAATGACCGGCGCGGCAGGCCTGGTCCTCGCACAGTTCGTCGCGGTGCGTCCGCTGCGCGCGATCGTCGAGCTCGATGCAGCGAGCTGGCTGCTCCTGATCGCGCTCGCGGTGCTGTGCATGGTCGTGCCGAGCCTGATGCAGGCGGGCGGGATCCGGCGCATCGGCGCAGTGCGCGGCGCGATCATCAGCACAGTGGGCCCGCCAGCCGCGATGCTGCTGGGTGCGGGCCTGCTGCACGAACATCCCACGCTCTGGCAGGTGCTCGGCACTGCGCTCATCGTCGTGGGCGTGCTGGTGATCGGTCGCTTCGAAACACGGAGCTAGCCGGCGAGCAGCACCGCCTCGGCGTGCTCGATCGCTTCGGGCAGGCCGTACACCACAACGATGTCGCCTTCGCGCAGCAGGGTATCCCCACCCGGTTCGCGGCCCGTTATGCCCTGGCGGCGCAACGCGGTGAACGCAACCGCAGCACCCCGCGCGCGCACTTCATCGAGCGTGCGACCGACCGCCCACGACTTTGGCGGCAGTACGACGGAGCCGAGCCCTTCGGAATTCGCATCGGTCTCGCCCGAACTCTCATCGTCGGTGGGCACGACGGAACGCAGCGTCGAATAGCGACCGCGGCGGATCTCCCCGACCGTGCGCACGACGCGGGACACCGGCATCTTCAGCAGCATCAGCACCTGCGAGACCAGCATGAGGCTCGCCTCGAAGGTCTCGGGCACGACCTCCGTCGCGCCTGCCTCGATGAGCTCTTTCAGTCCCACGTCATCCTGCGTGCGCACGAGCACGGGCACGTCGGCGCGCTGTGCACGCACCGCACGCACGATGCTGGCTGAAACACTGGGATTCGCAAAAGTCACGACCACTGCGCTCGCCGTCTTGAGACCGCAGCTCTCGAGTACGTCGGTATCGGTGGAATCACCGTAAATCACCGGATCGCCCGCCTGGCGTGCGGGCCGCACGCGTGCGAGATCCAGGTCGAGCGCGATATACTCATACCCTTGCGACTCGAGCACCCGCGCGATCTGCTGTCCCACCCGCCCGAAGCCGCAGAGGAGCACGTGCTCGCGCTGCGCGAGACGGCTCGTCGCCGCCTCCTCGCGCTCGATTGCCGTCGTCGGCGGGCCCTTCTGGCGCAGCAGGAAGCGCGCGATGCGCTTGTTGTAATTGATGCCGAATGGCGAGAGCACCATGCTCAGCACGATCGACACGAGCAATGGCTGCGAAATGTTGGCGGGCAGTGCGTCGCCGGCGATGAGCAGTGTCACCAACGCCACGCCGAATTCACCACCCGCCGCGAGCACGATGCCCGTGCGCAACGCCTTGAAGTTGGTGTCGACGAAGGCTCGCGTGACCGTCGCGGTGGTCACCACCTTCAACCCCGTCATGGTCACCACCAGCAGCGAGACGTAGCCGAACTGGTCGATCAACAGCCGAACGTCAAGCAGCATGCCCACCGAGATGAAGAACAGCCCGAGCAGCAGCTCGCGAAACGGCCGGATCACCGATTCCACCTGGTGCCGGAACTCGGATTCCGCGAGCATCATGCCGGCAAGGAATCCGCCCAGCGCCATCGACAACCCGGCGAGCTGTGTGAGCCACGCAGACGCCAGCACCACGAACAGGACCGCGAGTGTGAATAGCTCGCGCAGCCTGCTGTGCGCGATCTCCAGCATCAGCGGACGCAACAGACGTCGCCCGACGAAGACAACGACGATCAGCGCGATGCCGCCGAACGCCAGCGTGCGCAGGAAACTGTCGCTGCTGAAGCCCGAGTGCTCGGCGGTGGCTGCGCCGAGTGCCGTGGCCATCGCGAGCAGCGGCACGAACGCGAGGTCCTGAAACAGCAACACCGCGAACGCGAGACGCCCGTGGCTGCGATTCGCCTCCGCCTGGTCGGTGAGCTGGCGCATGACTATCGCGGTCGACGACATCGACACCGCGCCGCCCACGGTGATGGCAGCGGGCCAATCCAGGCCGAACAGACGCCCGATCAGCGCGAACACGAAGGCGGTAGCACTGACCTGGAGCAGGCCGAGCCCAAACACCTCGCGCCGCATCGCGACCATGCGCGGCCAGGAGAACTCAAGCCCCAGCGTGAACAACAGGAACACCACGCCGATCTCGGCGAGCAGGTGTGTGGCATCGGACTCGGCGACCAGCCCGAACGCCAATGGACCCAGCGCCATGCCGACGAACAGATAGCCGAGAATCGCGGGGAGACCGAGCCGGCGCGCCACAGTGATGACCAGCACCGAAGCGATGAGCAGAATCAGAACTTGAGTAAGCGCCTGGTGGATCATCTACCCAAGTTAAGGGGAGACGTACTACCTGTCCATGAGCACGGTGGTGTCGGGGCTGTCGAAACCGTGCGGGGTGTGAAAATAGGCGTTGATGATCATCCGCTCACCCGTCTTGTCTGCCCGGAGCGCCAGCAGCAGACGGATGACCAGCTCGTCGGTGAGACGATTCGGTTCGCCAAGCAGCCGCTGCTCGATGACGCGCGGCCCGCGCGCGCCTCTTCGGCCAGCTCATTCAGGAACTTGTGAGAAGGCGCGCCTTGTCGACCCGAGCCAGTTCGTTGAAGTACTGGATCTCGGACTGCAGGTTCATGCCGGGAAGAAGTCGATCGGCTTGGTGGTCGTGATGGTCTCGACGTCGCGCGACTCGAACCGGAACAGCTTCACGCGCGCCACGATCTTGCGCTCGAGATCCGGATCACTGAGCTCACTGGACACAACGCGGCACATCGTAACCTCGCCGGCAGGCGAGATGGTGAACTCCAGCACCATCTTGCCCTGAAGCTCGGGTTTGTCGCGCAGCGCACGACTGTACAACGCGTATATCGCGCCCTTGTTGCGGTCGAAGACAAGCTCGATCTCCTCGCGGCCGCGCGCAGCCTTGCCGCTGCTGCCGCTGCGCGTCGCGCCGCCCGGCGCACCCACCGAAGCGATGCGTGAGCTCACTGCCGTCGTCGAATGTCCCGTGAGCGATCCCGCCCCGGAGCCGAAGCCGCGACTGGTGCTGGTCGTGTTGATACCCGTGCTGCCCGAGCCCGCCTTGGCGGCAATGAGCGAACGCTCCGCCTTGGAATCGGCGCCCACGGCGCCAGTGAGGTTCTTGGTCTGACCGGCATCAACGACCATGTTCTCGCGCAGGTCGGCGAGCTGATCCTCCAGCACCGACATGGATTTCTGCGCCGTCCTGCGCGCGTCGGCGGCCCGATCGACTGGCCTCGGCTGCACGGTGGGCTTCGGAACCGGCCTGGGCTGTTCAATCGGCGGCGGCGGCGGCTTGGGCTTCTCTTCGAGCATGATGCGTGCGAGACGCTCGGGCACGGAATCTTCCGGCGTCACGTGCTTCGGCGGCAACGTGACCACCAAGCACAGGAGCGTGACGATCGCGAGTACCGCAAGACCGATGAGCACGTACTTGCGGAAGCGCTTCTGCTGCTCCGGGTCGCCCTCCCAGGGCAGTTCGTAAGTGCGGTAATAAGGTGCTAGCAACACTGTCGGGTTCTGCTGTACGTCAGAGTGGCTTGAAGCCGGGAGGTAGAACCGACTTGTCTTTCTGCACGACGGCGAGCGAGATCCGTCCGTAGTCGGCATCCGTACAGGTCGCCATCACTTTTTTCAGCACGTCGTACGGCAGAGTCTTTTCGCCCAGCACGGTGACTTCGCGTGACGCCAGATCCCGCTCCGCCATTTCACGACCGATCAGCGTCGTACGCTTCAATGCGTCGCGCAGCGGCGCGATGATGGTGTCGGGACTGGCGCGCACCTCTGCAATCGAGGCGATGCGCTCGCCCTGCACGAAGAGCTCGTCACGCGTGAGCATGATCACCACAGTCTCGCGGGGCCGGGACTCCGCGATCGATTGCGGGACTTCGATCCCCTTGCTGTTCTGCACGACCTCGACTTCAGTGGAATACACGAGCAGGAACGACACCATGACGCTGAGGATGTCGATCATCGGAATAAGATTGAGTTCTGCCGCCGCCTGATTGCGCAGGTGGTGGGCGAACATGCGGCGCGCGCGGGATGATGAGCTCATGGCCCGGCTCCCGCGCGCTGGGCGCCAACCATCGCCGCAGCGGCAGCCGGATCGACTTCAGGAGCATCCCCGATCGAGATGTTCGGGAACAGCTCGGCGTGCGTGAGCGTCGGGCCTTGACGCACTTCCACACTTCGCACGGAGTCCATCACCTGCACGAGCGTGTCGTAGGCGATATCCGGCTCGAGTAGCAACGTTGCATCTGTCATCTCGGGATAGCGGTTCTTCACGCGCTGCAAATACTCGGAGACGCCCAGGTAGTTATAGTCAGCCTCGGGCGTCGCCTTCGCGAAAGTCGCGAGCGGGCCGGTGTTGCGATCGGCAACCTGCACCATCTCCTTGCGCAGCAGGATCTCGAGGATCAGTCCCGGCGGCGGCTCGACAAAATCGGTGCTCTGCGTGGGCAGCTTCAGCTCGATGATCACTGTGCGCGAAAAGATTGCCGTCATGAGGAGGAAGGTGACCAGCACCGTAAAAATGTCGATCATCGGCACGAGCATCAGCTCGGACGGCTTGCGATGCCGCCGTACGAGCTTTCTCGTGGTGTATGAACGCCGCGACATGAATGCGCCTTACGGTGCGGACGCGGCTGCTTCAGGGCGACGCTCAGTGATCGAGTTCAGGAACTTGACCGACGCCATCTCGAGACTGTCGACGAGTTCCGTGGTCTTGGTCTGCAGCACGGCATGCGCGACGAGCAGCGGCACTGCGGTCATGAGACCGAACGCCGTGCAGTTCATCGCGACCGAGATACTGGCCGAGAGCAGGTTCGCCTTCTCCGCCGGATTGACCGTCGCCACGGCGCTGAATGCGTTGATGAGACCGATGACGGTGCCGAGCAGGCCAAGCAGCGTTGCGAGATTCGCGAACGTCGCGAGGTAGTGCGTGCGCTTTTCGAGTTTCGGAATCACCTCCATGAGACTTTCTTCCATCGCCTTCTCGATATCATCGCGACGCCGGGCGGACTGCACGCGTGCCAGGCCGTAGTTCAGGATCTGACCAATGGCCGATTCCGAATTGGAGGTGATCTGTACCGCCTGCTTGAAATTGCCTTGCGCGAGCAACGGCGACAGTTCCTGCCACAGGTTGCGGTTACGAACGGCGACCAGGGTCAGATAGACCCATCGCTCGACCGCGATCGCCACACCGAGCACGGCCACGACTGCGATCGGGAACATGAACTCCCCGCCACCCTGAAAGAAACGCACGACTACTGAAAAGAATTCCATCGAAAACTCCCTTGCTGACGAGCAAGCTTCACGAACCTTAAGACCCTGCAGGCAAAATGCTGCGACCTATCTCTCACCCTTGCCTGCGGCAGGTGCCGCAGCGGCACTATCCGGCTGCAATGCCTGGTAATACTGCGACTGGCGCCTGAATACGTCGCGATCCACAGGCGCGAGCGCCTCATCGAGCAGACTGTTGGTGGGCCGTGCGAGCAGATCGCCCAGATCGGCGCGCCGCCACGGCACTACGTACATCACCTTCGGCAGCTCACGGTTGCCGGTGATCTGAGTCGCTTCCAGCTCGAGCCGGTCCATTGCCTTGCCTGTCGCTCGGGGCGTGGCGGGCTTGGCTGCAGGGGCTGCCGCTGCTGCCGACTTGGTCGTCACCACGGGGGCGACAGGTGCCGGCGCGGAAGTATTCACCGCCGGCTCGAGATTCGCGTTGGCGGGTGCCGGATTCTGGGCATTCGCGCCGGTAGCCAGTGCCAGCAGGACCACTGCATTGAACATCTTCACGGCTTGCCTCCGGGGGTTGGTTCTGGCTCCGGCGCACGCTGCGCTGGCGCCGCGACTGCCTGCGGCGCAGGAGTGGAGTCTGACGCCGGCGCAACTTCCGGCCTCGACTCGCGTATGCCAAGGCGCTGCTTCACATCCGCGATCCAGCCACTGACCGGTTTGTCCTCGCCGGTCAGTGCCTTGTAGCGCTCGAACCCCGACAGCGCGCCCTGCGCATCACCGATATACAGGTCCAGCAGCACTGCGTGGTTGCGATGCGCAGGAGCGAAGGACGGATCAATCTGTATCGCCTGCTCGTAGGCCGCAAGGGCTTCCTTGAAATTGCCGCGCTGGCGGCGCGTGACACCGAGTTCATTCCAGGTCGCGGCATTGCGCGGCGTGCGTTGCGTTGCAGTGGCCAGAAACCCTTCCGACTGCTCGAGGGCCCCAGCGCTGCGCGCGAGCACCCCCGCGTTGAAGGCGGCGCCCCCGGCCTGCGGCCATGCGTCGATGAGCCGCTGGAATTCGAGCTGTGCGTCGGTGGTGCGATTGGCGTCGACGAGGCCCACGGCGCGTTGGAAATCCGCACTGGCGCGCGCGGGCGGCGCAGAGGCGCCTTCCACGGCGGCCAGGGACTGCAGCTCGAACGTGCGCACGATGCCGCCGGCGAGCTCGGTCTTGCCGTAACGGGCCGGCTTGAGCTCCGCGAGTGCGCGATAGCTCGCGCGTACTCCATCATCGTACAAACCTTCCTGCGCGCGCCCCGCGTTCGTCTCATGCAGCTTGATCGACTGCTCTTCGAACGGGAAGGCTTGCTCTTCGAGAAGAATGTCGTACTGCTCCTTCTCATCAGCGTTGAGCTTTTTGGGTCGTTCGGAATCCATCAGGTCCTTCGCGAGGCGGCGATACAGCTCAGCCATCTCGAAGTTCGCCATCGTGGTGACTTCCGCAACGTTGTATGCGGCGGCGTCCTTGTAGCCCTGCAGCGCGGTCTCCAGCGATCTGCGCTTGGCCGCGAGCGAACTCTTCAGTGGCGCCACCAGGCGCACGGCTCGGAACGAGTCTCGCGCAGGCTCCGCGAGCGCGAGCTGCGCCTTGCCGGCCAGATAGCGCGTGCGATCCGAACGGGCGTTGCCCGCGGTGGAATCCGCCTTCACGATCTCGCGCTGCCAGTAGCGCAGGCGCTCGGAATTCTTGTCGTCGCGCGCGAAGTCGGCGAGACGCTGGCGCGTCTCCATGCTCTGGGCGAGCGGCGTCGGATACTCGCTGATCGCTTTTTCCAGGAGCGCGATCGAGCGTGCGCGATTGCCGGCCTTCGCGTGCAGTTCCGTTGCCTGCGTGAGCGCTTCGCGCCGCACGGCAGGCTCCTCGCCCGTGCTTGCGTAAATCTTCTCGAATTCCGCGGCCGCGAGGGCCGGGCGGTTGGCTTCGGCGTAGGCCACCGCGAGCTTGCGCGTGATGTCGGCGTCGTACTCGCTCTTTGGAAAATCGCGACGGTAGCCTTCCAGGACATCGATGGCACGCGGCCAGTCCTTCAGCCCGATCAGCGCAGCTGCGGCGTCGTATTGGGACGTGGCGCGAATCTTCGATTCGGGTGCGAGCCGGGCCACGCGCAGGAAATCCTCCACGGCGCCAGCTCCATCGCCCCCCCTCTGCTTCGACTCGGCCTGCTTGTACACGGCAGTGGCGATGCGATCGGTGAGATTGGCCCGCTCGTCGTCCTTCTGCGGGTTCTTGTCCGTCGTCAGGTTGCGCGCCTCGAGCCACGCGGTCTCCGCCTTGTCGTACGCGCCCTGGTCGAACCCGACCTGGCCCACGACCGTCCACGCGATGCGGCGCTTCGCCTGATCCGCAGGCGGCTGTGCAGCGAGCAGCAGTTGCGCCACTTCGCCCGCACGCGGCAGTTCCTTCAACGTGTACAGATCCTGCGCCGCGCGCGCGAGCACGCCGCTGCTATCCTGGTGTTCGGGGAAAGACTTCGCGAAGCGGATGCCTGCATCGATCGACTGGCGATGCCTGGTCGCCTTCTCCACGGGTCCGAGATTCGCTTCCTGGCGCGAATACGCTTCGAGACTGGCGTGCGCCGCCGTTGCTGAGCGGGCGTTGCGCGGATAGTCATACGCGGTGCGCTCGTACTCGGTGGCGGCATCCGCGTATTGCTTGCTCTCGAACAGCGCCTCGGCCAGCAGGAAATTGTTCTGCGCGGATTCCGGATCGTCCGGGAACGACTTGAGCTCGGAGCGGTACCAGCGCGCGGCCTGCTGGTAGTCCTCGACGCGTTTGCTCTTCTGCGCGGCGGCATGGAAGTACTCCGCCACGTCCTTCAGGTTGGTCTTGAGCTCGTTGACGACGCTCGGGTACTTCGCACGCTCGCGGCCCTGCCAGAACGGCGCATCGAAGTTGTAGTTCTCGACGTATTCGCGTTTGCCGTCGAGCACGAGCTGCGCAAATCCCCCTTTGCGATATGCCTCGATGGCTTGCATCGACAGGCCCGGCGAGTGCTCCTCGTTCGGCACGCGCTCGGCATAGGCACGATAGGTGGTGGCCGCATCCTGGTAACGCTGCTTCTCGACGTACAGGTCGCCGAGTCGCGAATACAGAAGGTAGGAATACTCAGGATTGCCGCGCTTGCTGACGAACTCGTCGAGCGACTGCGCGCCTTGCGTGTACGAGAAGGTGATCGCCATGACGCGCAGCGTGTCTTCCGAGATCTCGCGATCCGGGCGACTCAACGCCTCCATCTCCGCCACCTTGCCATTCTTCACGAGCTTGGAGTCGAGCAGCTCCGCGAACGACGGCAGGCTGTCCTCGTTGAGTCCCTGCTTGAACAGCGACCAACCGTGCTTGTACAGACTCTGTTGATAGAACGTCGTCGCGCGACCCGCGGAGGCAGCCTTTCCCTGGCGGATCACCGCGACGTAGGCGTTCTCGGATTCCTTGTAGCGCTTCGCCGAGAACAGTATCTCGCCGCGACGGAACTGCACTTCGGCGAGATTGGGCGTGTCGGGATACCGCTTGACGACTTCGTCGAGCGTCGCGAGCGCCTGCTCCGGTCGACCGGTCGTCTCGTACGCGCGCGCGAGCTGGTACAACACCTGGTCGTTGCGCGGATAGTCTGGATACGCCTTGAGCAGCGTGCTGTAGAGCTTGATCGCTTCGCCACCGGCGAGATCCTCGCGCGTGACTTCGCTCTCGAGTCGATCGAGTTCGCCAGTCTCGAGATTCAGATCCCCGAGGCGACGCAGCGCTTCGGCCCGCAACCTGGGATCGGTCTTCTGCAGCTCGAGGAACTTGCGATAGTTTTCCATCGCCTTGCTCGGGCTCGGACCAACGGAGGAATTGGTCTTGATCTCGACCGCGCGCTTGCTCACGTCCCTGATGGTGGGCTCGCTCTTCGCCCTGTCGGCAGCGTGCAGCGCTACGGGCGCGAACAGCACCAGCGCGGCAAGGAGGCAGCGCAAGGCGCGAAGCGTCATGGCTTCTGCTCCTGCACGGGACCTTGGTCGGGAGCCGGAGCGGTGGGTGAAGGCTTCGGCTCGCTCGCACGATCATAGATCGTCGCAAGTGCGAAGCGCGCCTGCACTTCATACGTCGCGATACGCTCTTTCTGCGCCTGCAGATTGGTGATTGCCATGCGCTCGAGAAAATCGTTCTGCGCCTCGGCAGCCACAGCGAGCTGCACACGCAGACTGCTCAGACGGGACTGCAGCACGGCGATGCGGACAGCGAATTCGCCCGTGTTGGACGGGGCGCTCTGGCGCGCGCGCTCGACGCGCACCCAGCGGTTGTGCGCTTCGGCGAGTGCGGCATCGAGTTGCGTGATCTGGCGGCGCTCGTTCCATAGGCGCTCGCGGAAATTCTGGGTCAGCCGCCACTGCAGCACGCCCTTGATGAGGCGGAGCTTCTCGCGCTGGGCACCGAGCTCGGGCGAGCCCGGCGCCGTCGCAGCGGCTTCCTCGAGCCGCAGCACGCGCTGCCACTGGTCGCGTTCTTCTGGCGTGCCGAGGGCGGCGACGTCGTTCGCCGTGACCACCTCATTGAGTTGCGTCTCGATAGTGTCGCGCCTCGCCTCCAGGTTATCGACCTGTTTCGAGGCGAGCAACGCGTCGGTACGCGGCACGCGATCCGCATATGCCTTCTCGCGCGTCTGCACCATGTCGGTGTAGGCCGCCATATTCTCGTCCCAGCGCTGCAACTGGCTGCCGAGATAGTCCAGATCGCGGTAGTTCTTCAGGCCTTCCTGGAAATCGTTGCCCGCGAGGACCGTATACAGATAGCGCGACTCCGGAGCATCCGGCAGCGCCTGCAGCTGCCAGAACCAGCCATGGCCCTTGTCGGTGTCATCCGCGAGCAGCGCATCGAGCATGCGCACCTCACCGATGCGCTGGATCGAGCCATCGATGCGTTGGGATTCGGCGCTGAAGGATTCAAGGGCCTTTTCGTAGTAGTCCGCCGCTTGCGCGTTGGCCTCGAGTTTGCCGAAAGCGTACGGCACCGCGAGCAGCGACTCCTGTACCGCAGCGTCCAGCAGGTTACGGCCGTGCAGTTCGAGCCACGGAGCGAGCGCATCGCGGTAGTTGCCGAGCGCGGCGGCAGCCCAGCCGACACCGAGCAGCGCCTTGTTGGATTGCGCGCCATTGAGGCGCACGCGCTCGAGCACCGGTTTCGCCCTGGCCGGCTGCTCGGCCTGCAGGTACGCGAAACCCAGCGCAAGATTCGCTTTGTCCTTCAGCGCGAGCATCTCGTCGTTGTCGGAATTGAGCGTGCCGACCATGGTGAGCAACGGATCGGCATCGGCGAGTCGGTTGCTGCGCGCGAGCGCGACACCCAGGTTGAACCGCGCATACGTCATCCAGTCTTCAGGGCCCGACCAGCCCTGCAGCAGCGCGATCGCCGCATCGAAACGACCCAGGCGCATCAGCGCGTTGGCGAGCAGGTGCTGCTTCTCCGCTTCCATCGACGGCGGCAGCATGCCTGTGATCTGCGTGAGCGCATGCTCGGTCTTGTCGAGATAGCCGCGCGCATACCAGACCTTGGCGAGATAGAACCAGGCGCGATTGCGAACGCCCGCGGGAATCTCGGGACGCAGGAGCGACTCGAAGCGCCTGCCCGCCTCGTTGTGCATGCCGAGTTGCAGATACAGGCCACCTGCGAGCAGCTCCGCCTCACCCGCATGGTGCGGCAGCTGGTGCCACTGGTCGTAGGCCTCGAGGCGCGTGAGCGCCTCGAAGTTCTCGTCCTGGTAGAAATAGAACAGGACGTCGCCGTAGTGCAGATCCTGCACGCGTGTGACGGGCAGTTTGTCAGGCGCCGGCTTTGCCGCCAGCGATGGACCGCACACGACGAGCAGCGCCGCAGCGATCGCCGCAGTCGCCAGCCCGGAACGGGGCGGCAGCAGGCGCAAGGGCTATTCCCAGTCCTTGATCTCGAACTCGGGTTGCGCCCGGCGCTGCCGGTCGCTGACCTTCAGCTCGAGATACTTGGCGCCGACCGCCTTCTCGAATTTGAGATTGGCTCCACGGCTGTAGTCGCGGCCATTCGGGCCCTTGCCCGTGAACAATGCGACCAGCTCGTGCTGGCCCAGCTTGATGTTGCCGAGGTACAGGCGATGCACGCCACCCTTGAGCAGCGCTTCGGCTTCCTTCGGCGTGTACAGGTAGTTCGCGACCTCCTTGTTGTCGACCTTGAGCGTGACAGTGTCGAGCGCGAAAAACTCGCCAACGTCCATCGACAGGAAGATTGCCAACTGCGTATTGGCGGGAAACAGCAGCTCTTCTTCGAGTACGAACAGATCCTTGTTGAGATCGACGACGTCCTTCTTGAGCGACTGGATCTGCTCATCGAGCGCGCGCGTGTCTTCCGGAGGCGTTGCCGGTTCCGGTGTGCTGGCGGCGACCGCGGGGGTGGCCGCCGGCTCGCCGGCCTGGCCATGCGGTGCGACGAACAGTGCCACGCACAACAGCGCGACACGAATGACGGAGAAATATCTGATCATGCTCATAGCATTTACTCATCCAGCAGAGTCTTGAGTTCGCGAACGTATTCGGCTTCCGCGCCCGACTTGTAGTCGCGATGCACGTAGCGCACCGCACCGGCCCGATCGATCAACAGCACCATCGGCAGCACGTTCACGTCGTAGCTGCGTCCCACTTGCTTGGCCGGGTCGAGCAGCATCGGAAACTGACTGCGCACAGACTGCAGGTACTCGCGCGCCCGCACCGGGTTGTCGTCGATGCTCACGGCGAGCGTGACCAGACCAGCTGACTTGTAGGTGGCATGCAGCGGGTCAAGTACGGCGAGCTGCGCCCGGCACTGATTGCAGCGGCTGCTCCAGAACGTGAGCAGGACCACGTCACCCCGGTGCTCCGAGAGTCGTACGTTGATGCCATTGCCCGCGCGCAGCGCGAAGTCCGGCGCACTGCGTCCCAGCAGGGGGTGGTCGGCGGCAATGCTCGCGAGGGCAAACGAGAGCAGCGCGGCCAGAGTCAGGAGCTGAGAGCTGCGCATAGGCTATTTGACAATATTACCGGAACGCACCCGAACCGGTGACGCAACCGCCTGAAGCATCGTGGATTTGCGCATCGGCCCATGGTGCAGCAATACCGCGGACCGTTAAATAGCCCGCGCCGTCTCTGGCAGGCGACAGCGCGCTAACCAAGAACTACGTCTCAGAGAGATCGTCAGATCGTGCCGTTGACGATGGGTGCAAAGGCCGTCAGCGCGTCCCGTGCGGCCGGAGCGCCCAGCCCCTGGCCGGGGAATAGCGTCGAGAACTGGGCTTCCTGGCCGTGCAGCGCCATGTAATTGAGCACCACGGTTTCCACCAGCAGATTGACCGCGTTGGCGCCGGGGCTGGACGAGGTGCTGACCGAACCGTCGGACGTGTAGTAACCGATCTGGTTGCGCGTTGCCGCGCGCAGCGTGGCGCGCGCCGTCGGGCTGTACACGAGGAAGAAACTCGCGGCCGTCGCCTGGTTGTCGCCGGTCCACACGCCCTTGCCGCGACCGTTGACCGAATTGTCGATCATGCCGTTCGAGGACAGCGAACCGTCGCTGAACACGTAGATCATGACCGGCTTGCCGCGCCGCGCCGCGTACTCGAGGCACGCGCCGATGCACTGGCCGGCGCGCAGGTCGCGCATCTCGCCCGTGGCCCGATCACCGGTGTGATAGTCGAAACCTCCCATCTGGATGGTGCCGGCGCCGGCGTTGCCGTCGATGACCATCTTCATCACCGCTGCGGTCTTGCGGAACTCGTTGTCAGCGTCGTACTCGGCCTGCGTGAAGATGCCGGCCGGACCCACGATGCGCACATCCTTGGAAGGATCAAGTGCCGCGGGATCGCCGAACGCCTCGGCGAGGTATGCGGATTTCACGTATCCGCACTGCGCGAACTTCTTGATCGCGACATCGCGCGCGGGAACCTTGGTCTGCGCGAGAGCGAGCTTCTTGTCGCTCAGCACTGCCATGGATTCGAGCACCGAGACGGCATCCTGGGGATTCGGGAACAGCGAGCCGAGCTCGCCGGTGTCGACCAGGCCGGTGACGTCGCTCGCGCGATCCACCTTGGTCGGACGCACCTGCAAATCGATCATCGCCGCGGGCGCCATCGAATTGCCGCCCGAATCCGAGCTCTGCGAGCCGATGAGCGTGAGCAACTGCCCATCCGCGCCGGCCTTGTAGATGCCGTACATCGGATTGTGCGGATTGTTGCCGGTGTCGTTCTCCGAGCGGGCTGCAATGATCGTGCCGCTGGTGTTGGTCGCGGTGGCGGTACCCGTTGCCCTGGTCTTCATGCCGCGCAGGAACGCGCTGTCCGAGTGGAACGCGAGACCGAAGGTCTGATCGGTGAAGGTCGGCAGATTCGGCGTCATG
>JBDSRN010000212.1:0-7710 GCA_039929265.1 Steroidobacteraceae bacterium
GGCACCAAGCCGGCGGAGGGCGC
Source organism: Steroidobacteraceae bacterium (assembly GCA_039929265.1). Lineage (GTDB taxonomy): Bacteria > Pseudomonadota > Gammaproteobacteria > Steroidobacterales > Steroidobacteraceae > ZC4RG30. The sequence goes on from JBDSRN010000212.1 coordinate 24, forward strand.
CCTCAGCGTCCTGCTGCAGAGCGCGATCAAGACCAAAGATCAGAAGGGCGCGATCGTCGCGCTGCAGAAGATGGTCGAGTATTACCCGAAGCCCGAGCGCTGGCGCGACCTGCTCGTCTTGATGCGCGATTCCGCAGGTCGCAGCGCGAACGACGAAGAGTACACGCTGAACATTTATCGCCTCATGCGCGAGACGGGTACGCTCAAGGATGGCAACGAGTTCGTCGAGATGGCGACGATCGCCCTCAAGCGCGGCTCTCCGGGCGAGGCCAGCGACGCGATCAAGCGCGGCACCGCTGCCAATGCGCTGAGCACGGGCGGAAACAAGACTGCGTCAGATGTGTTGCGCAAATCGGCCGAGGTGGCGGAGAAGGCCGATCGTGCCACGCTTGCCAAGTTCGAAACCGAAGCGAAGAGCGCCAAGACCGGCGAGGCTGACGTACGCCTCGGTCAGGCTTTTCTCAGCTATGATCAGCCGGACAAGGCGCTCGAAGCGTTGCAGCGGGGCATCCAGAAGGGGTCGCTGCGAAATCCGGACGAGGCGCAGATCCTGCTCGGCATGACGTACCTGAAGCTTGGCCAGAAGGCTGAAGCCCAGGCTGCGTTTTCGGCAGGGAAGGGTCAGGATCAGAAGTTCGGTGACCTCGCGCAACTTTGGGCGATTTATGCCCGCAGCTGATTTCTCAAAACCTCCGAGTCGGAAGCAAAACATGACCCAGCCAGCATACAAGGCCGCTCTCATCGCCGCCGTCCTCGCGGTCGGCGCGATGGGTCTGACCACGCAGTCGATGGCCGCACAGCAAGTCAGCGCCGCGGTGGCCAAGCAGCTCGATGCCGCCAACAAGGCGGTCAAGGCGCAGAAGTGGGACGAGGCGGTGGTGAAGCTGCGTGAAGTGCAGGGCATTTCTGGCAGAACGCCGCACGATACCTACGTGATGAATCAGCTGCTGAGCTACGCGCTATTCCGGCAAAACAAGTTCGCGGACGCGATCACGGCCCTGGAGTCGAACCTGCGCTCGGGTCTGGCATCCACCTCGGAGAAAAACCAGATTAACAAGCAGCTCCTGCCGATGTACTACGGGCAGAAGAATTACGCCAAGACCATCGAGATCGGCCAGACGCTGATCGCGGCAGGTGCCGCGGATGACGGCACGTACAGCGCGATCTCACAGTCGTATGAGAAGCAAGGCAAGCTCGGCGAGGCCATCAAGTTCGTCAAGGAGCGTCTCGCTGCGTCGGCGGCGCGCGGCGCCAAACCTTCCGAGAACGACCTGCTGCTGCTGCTCGACTACCAGCGGCGGCTGAAGGACGACAAGGGCGAGGCGGATACTTTCCAGAGGCTCGTTTCCTACTACCCCAAGAGCGATTATTGGCTGAACATCATCCAGTCGATCAAGAACGCGCCGGGCAACAGCGACCAGCTCACGCTGCAGATCTTCCGTCTCATGCGCAGCACGAACACGCTCACGCGTCCCGCCGACATAACCGAGATGGCGCAGCTCGCGAAAGAGCAGAACAGCGCGGGTGAGGCGCTGGGAGTACTGGACCAGGCCATCAAGGCGAAGGTGTTCACCGAGGAGCGTGAGCAGGCCAGCAGTGGTCGCCTGATGGCATCGCTCACCAAGCAGGTGGCGGACGACAGGGCAAAAATCGAAGCCGAAGCGGGTGCGGCCAAGACGGGTGATCAGCTAGTGGTCGTCGGTCAGCGTTACTACGGCCTCGCCGAGTACGACAAGGCGGTCGACGCGCTGAAGCGTGGGATCACCGCGGGTGGTCTCACGGTCACGACGCCGGAAGATGCGCAGATGCTCATCGGTATCGCTCAGCTGCGCGCGCAGAAGAACGCAGATGCCGCCGCCGCCTTCAAGGCAGTGAAGGGCAATCCGAAGTTCGTGAAGCTCGCTAACCTCTGGGGGATCATCGCAGGTTGAGCTCGCACAGCGTGATCAAGGTCGGCGACGCGCTGCCTGCGGGCAAGTTCAAGGTCATGGGCAAGGAAGGCCCTCAGGACCTCAGCACGGAGCAGTTGTTTGCGGGCAAGCGTGTGGTGCTGTTCTCGGTGCCCGGGGCGTTCACACCCACCTGCAGCGCCAAGCATCTGCCTGGATTCATCGAGCTTGCCGATCAGCTGCGCGCGAAGGGCGTGGACGCCATCGCCTGCATGGCGGTGAACGATGTGTTCGTCATGAACGCCTGGGGCAAATCAGCGGGCGTCGGCGACAGCATCGCAATGCTCGCGGATGGCAATGGCGACTACGCGCGCGCGCTGGGACTCGAGCTGGATGCGCGCGGTTTCGGCATGGGTCAGCGCGGGCAGCGATTCGCCATCGTTGCGAACGATGGCGTGGCGACCACGGTAGAAGTCGAAGCGGCCGGCCAGTTCAAGGTCTCCTCGGCGGAGCACATCCTGCAGTTGCTCTGATCAGCCATTGCCGAGTTGCTTGCGCAGCTCCGGCACGATGCTGAACAGATCGCCCACCAGGCCGATGTCGGCCACCTCGAAAATCGGCGCGTCCGCATCCTTGTTGATGGCAACTATCGTGCGAGCATCCTTGATGCCGGTCAGATGTTGGATCGCACCGGAGATGCCGACCGCCACGTACAGTTCCGGCGCGATGATCTTGCCGGTCTGCCCCACCTGCAGGTCGCTGGTCGCATAACCCGCATCCACCGCGGCGCGTGACGCACCGACGGCGGCGCCGAGCGCATCGGCGAGCTCGTACATCAGTTTGAAGTTTTCGGCGCTACCGAGCGCACGTCCGCCCGAAACCACGCGGGTCGCGGTCTGCAGGTCCGGACGATCGCTTCCGGCGGCAGCGACGGATACAAAACGTGCATAGCCGGGCAGAACCGCATCCGTGCTGACCACCTCGATCGGCGCGCTGCCGCCGGCAGCCGCCGGCTGAAAGGATGCCGTGCGCACGGTGGCAACGATCTTGTGCGGTTCCGGCACCTCGACCGTGACGACCGCATTGCCCGCGTAAATGGGACGCCGGAAGCGGCGTTCGCCTTCCACCGCCATGATGTCGCTGAGCTGCGGCGCGCCGAGGAGCGCGGCGACGCGCGGCATCAGATCCTTGCCGAAAGTGGTGGAAGCGCCAAACACATGCGTGAACGGCTGTGCGAGCTTCACGATCTGCGGCGCGAGCACCGCCGACAGCGCGTGCTCGTTCTGCGTGTGATCGAGCTGCAACACCTTGCCGACACCGGCGAACTGCGCGGCCTGCGCGGCAATCGCGGCGCCAGATTTCGCCAGTACGAGGATCGTGATCGGTGCGCCGGTGATGGTTACGGCACAGCTCACGCACTTCGCCGTGGCGGAACTGATTTGTGCGCCGTTGTGCTCGGCGATGATGAGGATGTTGCTGCTCATTTCACGAGTCCCTTGCTGCGCAGCGCGCCGACCAGTTCACTCACATCCTTCACCATCACGCCTTTGGTCCGCACTGAAGGCGCGTCGTAGCGCACCGCCTTTACGCGTTCCACGAGGGTGATACCCAGCTCGGCGAGCTGCAAGGTGTCGAGGGGTTTTTTCTTCGCTTTCATGATGTCGGGCAGCTTGACGTAACGCGGTTCGTTCAGACGCAGATCCACAGTGATGACCGCGGGCAGTTCGATTTCGACGGTCTCCAGGCCGACGTCGACTTCGCGCGTGACGCGCGCGACGCCGTCCATGAGCTCGATCTTCGAAGCGAACGTCGCCTGCGGACGATCCCAGAGCGCGGCGAGCATCTGCCCGGTCTGGTTGTTGTCATCGTCGATCGCCTGCTTGCCGAGCAGCACGAGGAACGGGGTTTCACGCTCGACCAGCTTGCGCAGTATCTGCGCGGCATCGAGCGGCTCGACAGGCTTGTCGGACTGGACGAGCAGCGCGCGATCCGCGCCCATCGCGAGCGCAGTGCGCAACTGGGCCTGGGTATCGGCCGGTCCGATGGTCACAGCGACGACTTCATCAGCGCCGCCGCGCTCCTTGATGCGCAGCGCCTCTTCGAGAGCGATCTCGTCGAAGGGGTTGAGGCTCATTTTCACGCCTTCGGTCGCAACGCCGCTGCCATCCGGTTTTACCCGCACGCGGACGTTGTAGTCCACCACGCGTTTTACCCCTACGAGGATTCGCTTCATTTTTCGAGGTTCTCCGATGCCCAGTACGGCCCCGGTCTGTGGGGCGGCGCAGTATACGCAATGATTCGGGGGGGATTCGAGTGCCCCGAATTGTGCACGCCTGGCTCGCCTGAGGCCGTAACAGAGGCTATTCTTTGGCCCCTATGAGCACCGAAAACCGCCTTCGGCCCAGCGATGGCCTCAAAAACGTCCGTTATGAGATCCGCGGTTCGCTCGCCCGTCGCGCCCTGGAACTTGAGCGCCTCGGCTACGAGATCATCTCGCTTAACATCGGCAATCCTGGTGCTTTTGGATTCCGTGCGCCCGAAACGATGCGCCTCGCGATGATCGAGAACCTGGGACAGGCCGAGGGCTACTGCCATTCCAAAGGCATCTTTCCGGCCCGCGAAGCCGTGGTGATGCAGCAGCAGGCCCGTGGCGTGCAGGGCGTCAGCGCGGACGAGGTGTTCATCGGCAACGGCGTAAGCGAGTTGATCGATCTGGTGCTGCGCGCGCTGCTCAATCCGGGCGACGAAGTGCTCGTGCCGGCACCCGACTATCCCCTGTGGACCGCGGCGGTGAACCTGAATGGCGGGCGTGCCGTGCACTATCCCTGCCGGCCCGAGAACCAGTTCGTGCCGGATCCGGACGAAGTGGCGGCGCTGATCACGCCCCGCACGCGCGCCATTGTGGTGATCAATCCCAACAATCCGACCGGCGCGGTATATCCACGCTCGGTGCTCGAGAAACTCGCGCGGATCGCGGAACAGCACGGGCTGATCGTCTACAGCGACGAGATCTACGACCAGATGACTTACGACAGCGCGCAATTCGTGCCGATGGCGACGCTCGTGCACGACACGGTCTGCGCCACGATGTCGGGCCTGTCGAAGATCTATCGCGCCTGCGGCTATCGCGTCGGGTGGGCGTCGTTCTCCGGATCAACCCTCCGCGCGGGCGAATATCTCAGTGCGCTGGAGCTGCTGAGCTCGCTGCGACTGTGCAGCAGCGTGCCGGCGCAATGGGCGGTGCAGACGGCGCTCGGCGGCTACCAGAGCATCAGGGACCTCATTGCCCCGGGCGGGCGCCTGTACGAATCGCGTCGCGCGCTGCTCGAAGCCGTACATCGCAGCAAGTATCTCAAGCTCGCGCCGCCCGCCGGCTCGATGTATGGCTTCGTGCAGGTGGATCCCGACGCGCTGCCCGGATTCAACGACTCGGAATTCGCGCTCGAGCTGCTGGAGCAGAAGCACGTGCTCATCGCTCCGGGCGCCAGCTTCAACGTGCCGTACCGCAATCACTTCCGCGTCACCACCCTACCGGATGCAGCGCTGATGCAGCAGGTGTTCCAGCGCATCGAGCAGCAGCTCGAGAGCTATGCGGCGCGACGGGTGGCGCCAGCCAAGCCCAGGCTGCTCGGCGCAGCCTCTAAATAACATCAGAATTATTTCCTATTAGATTGTTTTGTATCGTGTTTCACAGGAACTGAGTGCGGCAATCGACGACTTTCGCACCGTCGTCGTTCCCACCCGGCAACTTGCACAGGTGCTGCGCTTCGCACACTCGGCGGCGCAGCTGCGGCTCGGTGTGCCGGTCTGGCGAAGTCCGCAAATTCTCACGTGGACCACCTGGTTGGAGCGCGAGCTGCGCGCGGCTACGCTGGAATCGCCCGCACTGCGGGGCCACAGTATCCTCAGCGCACCCCAGGAGCGGGTGCTGTGGCAGCACGCAACTCTCACTGCGGACGGCACGCTCGCGATGGCACAGCGCGTACAGCGCAGCGCGACGCTGGCCAGAGACTACCGCCTCGAGCTTCCCTTGCGTTCACAGGACGGTGCAATGCTGCGTGTCGCGGTGGCCGCGTTCGAGGCTGCCTGCCGTGAGCGCAGGCGAGTGTCGGTAGGCCTCGCCAGCGACGCGCACCTGCGGCTGATCGCGGAACGGATGGCGGAGCCGGTGTGGCTGGCGGGATTTGTCCGCTTCACCCCCCAGCAACAATGGTTCATCGAACTGCTCGCGGCAACCGGCACGCACTGCCGGAGCGTGGCCCACGCCAGCGTGGGGACCGCGCACATTCGCATTGCCGCCGTGCCGGACTTCGCCACCGAGCTCGCGCTGGTCGCGCAATGGAGCCGCAGACTGCTCGAGGAGGATCCGCAGCGTCGGCTGCTGGTAGTAACGCCGGAACTGGAACGCGACCGTCCGGCTTTGCAGCGCGCATTCGCTGCTACGCTCGCACCGCGCGAGTCGACGACCGGCCTTGTCAGCCGCCAGGCCCGCCAACTGTGCAGCGCGCTGCGCTTCGATCGCGGACCGCCGCTCGCGCAGCGGCCGGCGATCCAGCAGGCGTTGCTCGCGCTCACGGTCCAACCCAACGCTGCCGAAATGACCCAACTCACGGCGCTGTTGCACGCGCCGTTTCTCGGCACCATCGCAGAGGAGCGGGCAAAGCTGGATGTCTGGTTGCGCGACACAGGTCGGGCGCAGTTCGAGAACGACGAGCTCGAGCAGGTTCTTGTGAACGTCCCAGTTGAACTAGCCACGGCTGGCAGCTGGTTGTTGCAGGGTCTGCGCCTGCAACGCGAACTGCTGAGCCCGCCGCGGCTGACGCTGCGCGGCTGGGCCGAACGTTTCGGTGCGGTGGTCGACGGATATGGCTGGCCCGGCGCGGGAGCAACGCAGGCGAGCGGCGTCATTGCGCAATGGCGCGAGACGCTCGGCGAACTTGCTGGTCTCGATGCGGTGACCGGTCCCGAGCGTCAGGATGAAAACTCTCGCGATTCGGCGCTCGCGCTACTCCAGGAGCTGCTGCGTGCAGGGGAGCTGCCGGTGAACGGCGACGACGCGCCGATCAGCATTGCGGAGCGCAGCGATCTCACTGAGCGCCGCCAGGGGCCGGTGGTCACGTACGACGGCATCTGGGTGCTCGGGATGGATGCGAGTCGCTGGCCGCAGGCCGCGCGTCCGGACCCGTTGCTGCCCGTGGCGGCGCAACGCCAGACAGGGATGCCGCATGCGAGTGTCAGCGGACGCATGATGCAGGCCCGAGCGGGGCTTGCGGCATGGCTCGACGCGGGCACGCAGGTGGTGTTGAGCTGGGCGAGCGCGCAGGGCGAAGTGCGACAGCAGGCGAGTCCGCTGCTGGATTCGTATGCCGGCGCGGAAGCGTACGAATCAACGGAAGTTGAGCCGAGCCTCGCGCAGCGGCTGGCAACCGGACAGGCGCTCGAACGCATTGGCGACGAACAGGGCGTGCCCTGGTCCGGCAATGCGCCACTGCCCGGTGGCGTGAAAGTGCTGGAGGAACAGGGTGAGTGCGCGTTCCGTGCGTACGCGCGGCTGCGTCTCGGCGCCGAACCGCTGCCCGAATCCGCGGCGGGTATGGATCCACGACTGCGGGGTTCGCTGCTACATCACTGCCTCGAATTGCTGTGGGCAGAATTGCGCGACAGCGCCGGCCTCGCGCGCCGCACCGATGCGCAGTTGCGACAATCCATTCTCGCCGCGTTTGATCGCGCGCTCGCCGACTCGTTGCAGCGTCTGGTGCTTCTGCCCGATGTGCGGGTGCTGGCGCGCGAGCGCAACC
>JBDSRN010000213.1:0-10100 GCA_039929265.1 Steroidobacteraceae bacterium
GTCGGCATCGGTATCTTCCAGTCGCCCGGATCGAACGCGCTGCAGATCTCGGACGACATTCGCGCCGCGATGGACGGGCTGAAGAAGTCGTTCCCGCCGGGCGTCGACTACAGCATCGAATACGACCCGACGCTGTTCGTGCGCGATTCCATCGACGCGGTGATCGTGACGCTGTTCGAAGCGTTGTTCCTCGTCGTGCTGGTCGTGATCCTGTTCCTGCAGACGTGGCGTGCCTCGATCATCCCGCTCGCCGCGGTGCCGGTCTCCATTGTCGGCACGTTCACCGTGCTGCTGCTGGGCGGCTTCTCGATCAACACGCTGTCACTGTTCGGGCTCGTGCTCGCGATCGGCATCGTGGTGGACGACGCGATCGTCGTGGTGGAGAACGTGGAACGCAACATCGCCGCGGGGCTCTCGCCGCGCGACGCCACCTACAAGGCGATGGACCAGGTCAGCGGTCCCATCATCGCGATCGCGCTGGTGCTGACCGCCGTGTTCGTGCCAATTGCATTCATCGGCGGGTTCATAGGGGAGTTCTATCGTCAGTTCGCGATCACGATTGCGATTTCGACGATAGTTTCGGCGTTCAACTCGCTCACGCTCTCGCCGGCGCTCGCCGCGGTGCTGCTCAAGCCGCACGACGCGCCGCGCGATCGTCTGAGCGTGTGGATCGACAAGGGTGCCGGCTGGGTGTTCCGGCCGTTCAACCGGTTCTTCAAGCGTGCCTCCACTGGCTACAGTCGCGGCGTACAGCGCTTGCTGCGCACCTCCGTATTCGCGGTGCTCGTGTATCTCGGCCTCATCGCGATAGGTGGTCTGGCCTTCTGGAAAGTCCCGGACGGCTTCGTGCCCGTGCAGGACAAGCAGTATCTGTTCGCCTTCGCGCAGTTGCCTGACGCAGCCTCGCTCGAGCGCACGAAGGACGTCGTCGCGCGCATGACGACGATCCTGAAGGCCGAGCCTGGCGTCGAAAGCGTGATCGCGTTTCCCGGCTTCTCGGTCAACGGCTTCAGCATCGCGTCGAATTCCGCCTTGGCCTTTGTCACACTCAAAAAGGAGCGGACTGCGGAGCAGAGCGCGATGGCGCTCGTCGGCTCGCTCAACCAGAAAATGGGCTCGATCGAAGATGCCTTTATCGGCGTCGTGCCACCGCCGCCGGTGCAGGGCATCGGCCTGCTCGGTGGCTTCAAGATGCAGATCGAGGATCGCAGCTCGCTGGGTTACGCGGGTCTCAACGAGGTCGTGCAAGGGTTCGTCGGCGCGGCGAACCAGGTGCAGGGCGTCGCCGGCGTGTTTTCTGGTTACCAGATCAGCGTGCCGCAGATCCGTGCCGAGATCGATCGCGCCAAGGCAAAGAAACTCGGCGTGCCGCTGTCGAACGTGTTTGAGGCGATGCAGGTGTACCTGGGCTCGCTGTACGTCAACGACCTCAACTTGTTCGGTCGCACCTACCAGGTGATCGCGCAGGCCGATGCGCAGTACCGCGCGCGCAAGGAGGACATCCTGGAGCTGCAGACTCGCAATGCGGCTGGTGCGATGATCCCGCTCGGTTCAGTGATGAGTCTGCGCGACGGCTACGGGCCGGATCTCGTGCAGCACTACAACGGCTTCCTCACTGCGGACATCAACGGCCAGGCAGCGCCGGGTGTGAGTTCGGGTCAGGCCATCGAGATCATGGAGAAGCTCGCACGCGAGCATCTGCCGAAAGGCGTGTCGTTCGAATGGACTGATCTGTCGTATCAGGAAGTGCTCTCCAAGGGCACGTCCTCGCTCATCTTCCCATTGTGCGTGCTGCTCGCCTTCCTGGTGCTCGCCGCGCAGTACGAGAGCTGGAGTCTGCCGCTCGCCGTCATCCTGATCGTGCCGATGTGCATCGTATCCGCCATCGTGGGCATCTGGCTCACGGGAGGCGACAACAACATCTTCACGAAGATCGGCTTCATAGTGTTGGTCGGCCTCGCGTGCAAGAACGCTATCCTGATCGTGGAGTTCGCGCATCACATCGAAGAAAACCAGGGCAAGGATCCGGTCGACGCCGCCATCGAGGCGTGTCGCCTGCGCCTGCGTCCGATCCTCATGACTTCGATTGCCTTCATCATGGGGGTGGTGCCGCTGGTGTTTTCGTCAGGCGCCGGCTCGGAGATGCGCAACGCGATGGGTGTCGCGGTGTTCTCCGGAATGCTGGGTGTGACGTTTTTCGGCTTGTTCCTGACGCCCGTGTTCTATGTGTTGATCCGTGGCGTCGTGCTGCGCTGGCGCAAGAAGGAGTTGGTGAATGTTGCTGCGTAGCCTGTCGCTGGTGTGTGCGTCGGCGTTGCTGGCCGCCTGCGCGGCAGGCCCGAATTACCGGACGCCGAAACCTCCCGCGACAATCGCTGCGGAATTCATCGGCAAGGATCTGCTCGCCGCTACCGATGCGGCCATCGATCTCACCTGGTGGAAGCAGTTCAACGATCCGCTGCTCGATGAGCTGATCGATACCGCGGTGAAGGCGAGCTACAGCGTCGCCGCCGCCAATGCGCGCCTGAAGGAAGCGCGCGCTCTGCGGCGGGGTCAGTTCCTCGACTTCCTGCCCACCGTCACGGCGAATGCCTCGTACGGCGACGTGCGTCAGAGCGGCGCTTCGATCACCCCGGGTTTTCCGCGCGACTACGAGCTGTATGACGCCGGCTTCGATGCCACGTGGGAGCTGGATCTGTACGGACGGGTGCGCCGCCTGAACCAGTCCGCGCGTGCAGCGCGCGATGCCGCCGAGGCTTCGCGCAATGATGTCGCGCTCACGGTGATCTCCGAGGTGGCACGCAATTATTTCGAGCTGCGCGGCGCCCAGAACCGCCTCGCGGTTGCCCGGCGCAACGCGGACTACCAGTCGCAGGCGCTCGGACTCGTACGCTCGCGAATGGACGCGGGTCGCGGCACGCAGCTCGACACCTCGCGCGCCGAAGCGCAGGTCGCGGTGACGCTCTCCACGGTGCCCACGCGCGAAGCGGATGTGGTCCGCGCCCTGCATCGCATCGAAGTGCTCACCGCCGTGGCGCCCGGCACGCTCTCCGGCAAGCTGGAGCGTACGGAGGCGAAACTGCCACCGCTGCCGCCCAGCATTGCGCTCGGCAAGCCCGCGGAATTGCTGCGTCGCCGGCCGGACGTTCGCGTGGCGGAACGTCAGCTCGAGGGTGCATCGGCACGCATCGGTGTTGCCGTCGCCGATCTGTTTCCGCGCATCACGGTGAACGGCAGCATCGGGGTGTCGGCGCCAGAGTTCAAACAGCTGGACGATCACGGCAACGATCGTCGCAGCTTCGGGCCAGCGCTGTCGTGGGCGTTCCTCGATCTCGGTCGCGTGTACCAACAGATCCGCGCCGCCGGGGCGCGCAACGAAGCCGCGCTCGCCGACTATCAGCAGACCGTGCTGCTCGCGCTCGAGGAGACCGAGAACGCGCTGTCGGACTACGGTCGCGAGCGCCGCCGCGCCGAGTATCTCGATCAGGCCGCGAAGGCGAGCGTGAACGCGGCGGATCTCGCGACCCAGCGCTTCGAAGGCGGTATTGCGGATTTCCTCACCGCGCTCGACGCGTATCGCACATCACTGGATGCCGAGGACCAGCTCGCGGAGAGCCAGACCAAGGCGGCGACCAATCTCATCGCGCTCTACAAGGCCCTCGGTGGCGGTTGGGAAATTCTCAACGCGGTGCCGAAGAGTCCGTAATCCTGTCCAGCCGGGTGACACGCCGCCGAGGCGCGGTATGTAGGTCGCGAGCCCCCGGGGTGGCCGACAGCGCGCTGCGCACGGTGATGGCGTGGGGTTGAAGATCATGCGCTATCGTGCATGCATGATTGGCGCAACCCTGCGGGTCGACTCGATGCCCGGCATCGGCACCACCATTGGCTGCCATTGCCAGAGCAGCGGCGTATGAGCACATCGGATCGTTCGGCAGGGACGGAAGCAGATGATCTCCGGCGAGGATGATCTCGTGGTCTTGGTCGGGCCATGCGATACGCACACCGGTCGCTGTCGGTGAAGACCATCGAATCCCACCGGCTGTCGATCAAGCACAAGCTCAGCCTCGCGACCAACGCGCAGCTCGTGCAATACGCGATCAAATGGTAGGGCTGTCGCGCCGCCTGATCTTGTGGATCGGTGCAGGGGCCGTCGGGTTCGTGCTGCTCGCGGTCGCGGCGCTAGCGGTCGCGGTGCTGGTGATCGATCCCAATCGCTTCAAGGACCGCATCGCTCAGGCCGTGCAGGATCAGACCGGCCGCACGCTCACGCTCGCCGGCGACCTCGGCTGGCGCGTATTCCCCTGGCTCGTGGTGAATGCGGGCGCCGGCTCGCTCGGCAATCCCGCGGGTTTTGTGCAGGGCGAATTCGTGCGCTGGCAGGGCCTGCGTCTGGGTGTGAAACTTCTGCCGCTGCTGCACAAGCAGCTGGTCATTGACCGCGTGCGGGTGGATGGCGCGGATTTGCACCTGCAGCGCAATGCACAGGGCGTGGCGAACTGGAGCTTCGCTTCCGGCAAACCCGCAAACGACATGGCCACGCCGCTGCAGATCGATTCGCTCGAGTTGCGCAACGGGACGCTGCGCTACGCGGATGCCGGCTCGGGAACCACGCTGCGCGTAACCGCGCTCGATGTGGCTGCGAGTCTGCCCGCAGGTTCGACCACCCGCGACATCCGCGTCGAGAAGTTGCAGCTGTCGGCAGTGTTGCAGGCATCCGCGCTGGGTGAGGCGAGCAACCCCGTCACTATCGCCGCGGATGAGATCGTATTCGCAGCTGATGCGCTGTCCGTGCCGAAGTGGCAGGGCAGTTTCGGTCCTGCGAAGGTTTCCGGCAGCATCACGGCCAACTTCGGCGAGCAGCCGACGGCACGCGGTACGTTCGAGCTGCAAACTGATGCGTTGCGCGAACTGCTGCGCGCCACTGGCAACACGCCGCCGCGCACGGCAGATCCGCACACCCTTGGTCGGTTCGAACTCGCAACGCGCTTCGACTATGCGAGGGATGCCGCCTCGTTCGACGCGTTGCGCGTGCGGCTCGACGACACACAGCTCGCGGGCAGCGCATCGCTCATCGCGTCGCGAATGGTGATCGACATGCAAGGCGACGGCATCGACCTCGATCGTTATCTGGAGCCCGACGATGCGCAGAGCAAGCCGCTCGAGTTGCCGCTCGCGCAGTTGAAGGCGTTGCAGGTGCAGGGCGAGATTCGCTTGCGGCAGGCGAGCGTGTCCGGTGCGTTGCTGCAAGGTGTGCGATTGAAGCTGGTGAGCCAGTGAGCATCGCGCCCGCTCTGCTCGCCTGGCACGCGCGTCACGGCCGGCACGACCTGCCGTGGCAGAACGACCGCAGCGCCTATCGGGTCTGGGTATCCGAAGTGATGCTGCAGCAGACGCAGGTCGCCACGGTCATTCCCTATTATCAGCGCTTCATGGCGCGGTTCCCGGATGTGGCCAGTCTCGCCGCTGCGCCTGTCGACGAAGTGCTGCATCTTTGGTCAGGGCTGGGATATTACGCGCGCGGGCGCAATCTGCAGCGCGCCGCGCAGTTCATCCTCGCGCAGCAGGGCGGCGAGTTTCCCCGCGAGTTCGCGGCGGTCAAAGCGCTGCCCGGCATCGGGCGCTCCACCGCCGGTGCGATCCTCGCGCTGAGCTCCGGGGCGCGGCATGCGATCCTCGATGGCAACGTGCGGCGCGTGCTCGCGCGCTACTTTGGTGTGGCGGGGACGACCGGCGAACGCGTGTTCGAGACGCGGCTGTGGGAGCTGGCGGAGCAGGAAACGCCGCATGAGCAGGTCGCCGCCTACACGCAGGCGATGATGGATCTGGGCGCGACGTTGTGCGCGCGTCGCAATCCCGCCTGCGAACGTTGCCCGTTGCAGGCGGACTGTGCTGCCCACGAGCTCGGACGTCAGCACGATTTTCCCGGTGCGCGCAAACGTGCAGCGCGACGCCAGCAGATCACCCGCATGCTCATTGCGCGCCGCGCGACGGGCGAAGTGCTGCTCGTGCAACGGCCCGCCCATGGCATCTGGGGCGGGCTGTGGTGCCTGCCTGAGTTCGTCGATGCGGGCGCGGCGCAGCGATTCCTCGCGACGGAGCTTGGCGCGCCCGATGCGGCGCTGCGCGAACTCGCGCCCGTCACGCATGGGTTCACGCATTTCGATCTCGCGATCACCCCTCTGTTTGTCGAACTGCCGCACCGCCTGGCGCGGTATGCCGGACGCGTGGCCGAGAGCGGAGCGCGCCTGTGGTATAACGCGCGTGAACCGGCGCGCATCGGTCTGCCCGCGCCGGTGATTTCCCTGCTCGCCGCGCTACCTGGAAACCACTCATGACCCGCAATGTCGACTGCGTGCTGCTCAAGCGCGAAGCCCCCGGCCTTGATCGCGTGCCGTATCCGGGTCCTATGGGACAGCGCATCTTCGAGAACGTCTCGAAGGATGCGTGGGCGCAGTGGATCAAGCATCAGACGATGCTCATCAACGAATACCGCCTGACGCCTGTGGATCCAAAGAATCGCAAGTTCCTCGAGACAGAGATGGAGAAATTTTTCTTCGGTGCAGGTTCCTCGAAGCCGCAGGAGTTCGTGGAACAGAAATGAAGACAACCATTGCTGTGGCGCTGCTGCTCGCATCGGGTGTCGCGCTCGGATCCGCCCTCGACCTGATCTCCAGGACCGATCAGACCACCGCGCTGCGCGCTGCGCTCACGCAGGGTGCGCAGGCCGCCGTTGCGAAGCTCGGCGTTACCGATGGTTTTCTCGGCAATCCGAAGGTGAAAATCGCGCTGCCCGGCAAGCTCGCGAAGTCCGAGAAGATGCTGCGCAATTTCGGTCTGGGTCCGCAAATCGATTCGCTCACGACCACGATGAACCGCGCCGCCGAAGCTGCGGTGCCCGAAGCGCGCGTGCTGCTGGTGGATGCGGTGAAGCAGATGTCCGTACAGGATGTGGCCGGCATTCTCAACGGCGGGCCTGACTCGGCTACACAGTACTTTCGCGGCAAGACCAGCGAATCGCTCACCGCGAGGTTCCTGCCGATCGTGCGTACCCAGACCGCGAAGCTCGACCTCGCCTCACGCTACAATGCCGTGGCGGGAAAAGCCGCGGCGTTCGGTCTCGTCGATGCAAAGGATTCCTCGGTCGAGAACTACGTGACTCAAAAAGCGCTCGAGGGCCTGTTCACGATGATTGCCGAGGAAGAGGCGGCGATTCGCGCCAACCCGCTCGGTCAGGCGAGCAAGCTGCTGCAGAAGGTATTCAGCGCCGCTGGCCAGTGAGCTAGGCGTGCGGTGCTTTCGCCTTGACGAGCTTCGGCTCGCGCGGCACTGCAGGACGCCGGATCTCCTGGCGCAGTGACGGACGCCGCTTGCGATTTGCCACGCGCGCGAGGGACACCCACTTGCCCGTGCGGATCGAACGATGCAGCGCCTCGATGATGGCCACATCGATCATGCCTTCTTCGCCCGAAGGCTCCGGCTCGCGTTTTTTCTGCACGCAATCCGAGAAGTACACGAGCTCCGCGGCGAACTGATCGCTCCTCGCGAAAGTCTTCACCTTGCGACGCTTGC
This sequence comes from Steroidobacteraceae bacterium, assembly GCA_039929265.1. Lineage (GTDB taxonomy): Bacteria > Pseudomonadota > Gammaproteobacteria > Steroidobacterales > Steroidobacteraceae > ZC4RG30. The sequence continues at coordinate 7,570 of JBDSRN010000213.1, forward strand.
CGATCTCCAGCTGATAACCCAGTCCTTCCGCATAGTGGAACGCCGGATCCACGACCAGGCTGCCCTTCGTACCGACGATTTCGTAGCGTGAGCGATCCGCGGCGCCGAAGCTGCAGTTGATACTTGCCACGCGCTGCCCGGGAAATTCGAGGACTGCGGTGACCGTCTCCGGCACCTCGCGAAAGCGCCGGTCGCGACGCGAATTCGCCGTCGCCCAGACGCGCGTGGGCTCCGCTGCGAACGATGAGCGTGCGGCGTTGATGCAATAGATGCCGATGTCCCACAGTGGCCCACCGCCGAGCTTGCCGTCGAGACGGATGTTGCCGACCGGCACCTGCTGCGAGAACTGCGCGTTGAAGTAACGCGGCTCGCCCAGCGTGCCGCTGCGTACGATCTGTGCGGCCTCGAGGTTGGCGCGTTCGAAATGCAGGCGGTACGCGATCATCAGTCGCACACGGGCCTTGCGTGCGGCGCGCAGCATTCGCTCGCATTCCTGCGCCGTGGTCGCCATGGGTTTTTCGCACAGCACGTGCACGCCGGCCTGCATCGCCTTGATTGCCCACTGCGCGTGCCGGGAATTCGGTAGCGCAATGTACAGCGAGTCGATCTCGCCGCTGTGGAACAGCTGCTCCGCTGCTTCGTAGTGGCACAGATTCTTCACTTTGTATCGGCGACCGAGCCGCTCCAGCTTTTCGCGGTCGTTGGAGATCAGCGCAACCAGCGCACTGTTGCGACGGGCGTGCGCGAATGCAGGCAGCATCGCGGCCTGTGCGATGTGCCCCAGACCGATGATTGCGTAGCGGATTCGTGCCATGGTTCGAGACTGCGTCAGCGCGATTCCCGGCGCTGTAGGAAGTCCTCACCAGTACAGGTCGTCCGGCACTTTGAACTGCGCGTACGGATCGTTCTCTGCCCCGGGCGCGGCGGGCGGTGCGTCGAGGTTCACGATGGAGTCGACGTTGCGCTCGCGCACGCGCGCGGCGATTTCGGGCGTCACCAGCGCATAGAACTTGCCATAGCGAACGATGAACAGGGTGCCGCCGGTGATGCGTTCCCGCAGCCCCGCGTCCACTGCGATGCGTCGCACCTTGTTCTTGTGCACGAAGTTGAAGTAGTCCTCGCTCGCCACCACGGGCAGACGATTCTGCTCGACGATCTGGCGGATTTCGGCGAGGCGGGCGCCGTGCTCGCGCTGCTGCTGACGCTGCCGGTTCAGATCCTTGTCGCGTGCAGCCTTGGCGGCTGCTGCGGGCGGCGTGCTCTTGGGCGGGGCGTTCTGCGGCCGCCTGGCCTGCTGGCGCTTCTGCTGCTCGGCCTGCTTCGCCTGCTTGGAACTGACGAACCCGGCCTGAATCAACTGGTCACGCAAGGACAGGCTCATAACTCGATCTCATCTTCGCGACGGGGCGTCGGGGGGTGCAGTTCTAACGCATGGTCGGGCCGGGAGCAATTCCCGCGAAAGGGGGCAAATAACCTTGACGCTCCTCCCGCCCCCCCGGTCTAATACCGCCCCTCTCATCCCGTGGCCGGGTAGCTCAGTTGGTAGAGCAGCGGATTGAAAATCCGCGTGTCGGTGGTTCGATTCCGCCCCCGGCCACCACTAAATCAATAACTTAGAAGCGGTTCAAGCCGCCCAGACAGGCCTCAGGTACACTCCAGGTACAGTGCGCGACGGAGTGCGGCATGGCTACCCTGGTGAAGACGCCGAAGGGCGAATGGAAGGCAGTGGTGCGGCTGACGGGCTGGCCCGTGGTTGCGAAGACCTTTCGCGTCAAGCGCGATGCAACCGACTGGAGCCGCGCCACCGAAGACGAAATGGTCCGCGGCGTGTTCGTCAACCGCGCGACCTCGCACCGGCTATCCGTCGCTTCCGCGCTGGACCGGTACTTCAAGGAAGTGACCCCGACCAAGCGCGCGACCACCGCGTATCGGGAGCCGTCGCGCATCAAGATCCTCAAGGAAAAGCTGGGCCAGTACAGCCTGGTCTCGCTCACGCCGGAGATCATTTCTGGTTACCGGGACGAGCGCATCGAAGCCGGCAAAGCGGCGAACACGGTGCGGCTGGAGCTGGCGCTGCTCTCGAACCTGTTTACGATGGCAATGCGCGAGTGGCGTCTCGGGCTGACACACAACCCACTGCAACTCGTCCGCAAGCCGGCGGCACCGCGCGGCCGTGAGCGAAGGTTGCGCCCGGGTGAAGAAGCCAAGCTTCTCGAAGCCTGCGACAAGTATTCCAACCCGATGCTCGGATGGATCGTGCGCGTCGCGCTGTACACCGGCATGCGTCTCGGCGAGATCGTGAGTCTCACGGTGAGCCAGGTGGACCTTGAGCGCCGCGTCGTCCGACTCACCGAAACCAAGAACGGCGGTGCGCGCACCGTGCCGCTATCCAAGGCGGCGGTGCCGGTGCTGCAGGCGGCAATCGACAATCCGCTTCGCAAGGAAGCCAAGGCGGATCTGGTGTTCTTCGGTTCGCCACGCAAGGACGGCAAGAAGCGTGGCTACTACCGCTTCGAGCAGATCTGGCGCGA
>JBDSRN010000214.1:0-2013 GCA_039929265.1 Steroidobacteraceae bacterium
CCATCGACGTGCTGTTCGAAACGGCGGCAGAAGCCTATCCACGCCGCCTTCTCGGGCTCATCCTTACCGGTGCCAACGAAGATGGCGCCAAAGGTCTGGCCGCCGTGCAGGCAGCAGGTGGGATGACTGTCGTGCAGGAACCCGAGGGTGCGCATTCGACTGCAATGCTGCTGGCCGCGCTGGGGCACGCGGATCAGGTGCTGACGTTGCAGCAGATTGCGGAGTTGCTTGCCTCCCTTGGAGCAAGACGATGAGCGCGGTCGCACCAGAGCGGGTCAAATGCCTGCTGGTCGACGACCTGCACGAGAACCTCATCGCGTTGAGCGCGCTGTTCGAAGACGCCGACGTCGAACTGCTCACCGCCAGCTCTGGCGCGGAGGCGCTCGAGTTACTGCTGGTGCACGAATTTGCGCTCGCGCTGCTCGACGTACACATGCCGGAGATTGATGGGTTCGAACTCGCCGAACTCATGCGCGGCAGCGAGCGCACGCGCCAGGTGCCAATCATCTTCGTCACTGCGGGAGCGCGGGACTTGCGACGCACGTTCAAGGGCTACGAAGCCGGCGCCGTGGACTTCCTCCACAAGCCCATCGAACCGCACATCCTGCGCAGCAAGGCAGATGTGTTCTTCCAGCTGTACCGCCAGAAGCGCCAGCTCGCGCAGCAGCTGCATGACCGCACCGAGACACTGCGCTGGAACGAGATGTTCACTGCCGTGCTGGGTCACGATTTGCGCAACCCGCTCAGCGCGATTCTCACCTCCGCACAGGTTCTGCAGCGCGTGAGTCAGGAGCAGACCGTGCGAGACACCGCGGCGCGCATGCTGTCCAGCGGGCGACACATGAACCGGCTGATCGGCGACATGCTGGATCTCGCACGCACACGCCTGGGCAACGGCATTCCGCTGCAACGCGAGCCGACGGATCTGGGCATGCTCGTGCAGCGCGTGTTGAGCGAGCATCAGGCGGTGTTCGCGCAGCGACGCATCGATGTCCTCGCGGTCGGCAATCTCACCGGCAACTGGGACGTCGAGCGCTTCGCCCAGGCGGCGTCCAACCTCATCGGCAATTCGCTGAAGCATGGGGCAGAGTCCCGCGCGATCGATGTGTGCCTTGATGGCAATGATGAACAGTTCGTGGTACTGCGTGTCGTGAACGGCGGCGCCATCGCGCCGGAGCTGTTGCCGCATCTGTTCGATCCGTTCCGTCGCGGTCAGCGCGAAGCTGGGCGCACCGACGGACTGGGACTGGGTCTGTACATCGTGCAGCAGATCGTCAAAGCGCATCGCGGCTCGATCGAAGTGCGCACCGAAGGTGACACGACCGAGTTCAAGGTTACGCTGCCGCGCGCATAATGCGCACCGATGAGCGACACGACATTCGATCTCGTGGTGATCGGTTCCGGTGCGGCTGGCCTGTCCGCTGCAGTGACGGGGGCGGTGCTGGGCATGAGCGTGCTCGTGCTCGAGAAGCTGGCAGTGTTCGGCGGTACCACCGCGACTTCCGGCGGCACGCTCTGGATGCCCGGCAATCCAATTGCGCCGCGCCGGAACATCGAGGATTCCACCGCGCGGGCGTTGCGCTATCTGCACTGCGAGCCCGGTGTGCAGCTGGATGAGGCGCAGGCGCACGCGTTCCTGTGTGCAGTGCCGGCGGCACTGGAATTCTTCGAGCGCAACACCGAGTTGCGCTTCGCACTCGATGGACACGTGTCCGACTACCACACCGACGCGCCCGACGCTCTGGCAATCGGTCGCTCCTTGGTCGCCAGACCCTTCGACGGTGCGCGCCTGGGTCGTCGCTTCGCCGCGCTCGCTCAGCCGTTGCGTTCGCTCACGCTGGGCGGCATGCCGATGGAGCATGGCAGGCCGTTGCTCGATCTGATGCACGGCGCGCTGAATCTGCGTGCGCTCGCATTTCTCACGCGCACGATGTTTGCTCACGGACTCGATCGCATGCGCCATGGACGCGCCGCGCGCCTGTACGGCGGGCAGGCGCTCGCCGCGCGCCTCAT
>JBDSRN010000215.1:0-23128 GCA_039929265.1 Steroidobacteraceae bacterium
CTGGGCGCTGGATACCGCGCTGTCGCTGTACGCACGCAAATCACTGTGGCGCCGACTGGTGCAGAACGCGATGGCGCAGGATTTCTCGTGGCGGCGATCCGTGCTCGACTATCTGCGCCTTTACGAATCACTCACCGCAGCTTGAGACTGCCGCGCTGGTCGAACGGGATCGAGCGCAGCAGTCCTGCCGACAACGACAACTTGCCGCGCAGCCGGTACTCGAGGTTGTCGCCCATGCCGCCCGGGCGCGTCGCGAGGCGCAACAAGGTGCCGGCCGCATTCGCGGTGACGCTCACGTCGAATTCCATCTCGCCGAGTGCTGGTACGGTGAAATTGCGATCGGATTCGCCGCGCGCGAAGTCCTCGCCGGCGACCTCGAGCGTGTAGGTAATGCCCCGCACGGGCAGCGCGCGATCGTTTGGATTCTGCACGTGCATGCGCACGCGCAACTGCTGTTGCAGCAGATCGCTGCGCAGCACTTCCACACCCACCACCTGCAGACGCGGTGTCTGCAGTTTCGGCACGACGGCACTGCAGGCGCCGAGCAGCAGGGCAATCGCAAGACCGGAAAATAGCTTTGTTCGCATGGTATTCAGAATCGCCCGTAGATGTCGTTGAGATCGCGCGCGGACTGCGCGAGTTCCCGGGTGAGAGAGTTTACCTGCACGCGCCAGCTCCAGTTGCCGCCCACCGTGCCCGGCGTGTTGAGCCGCGCCTCGGAGCCCAGACCGAGCAGGTCCTGCAAGGGCAGCACCGCAAGCTGGCCCACCGATGCCAGCGCCATTCGATTCAGCGCCCACGGCATGTCCTGGCTCGCACCCCCGAGATAGCGTTGCAGTCGCGAGCGAGTGTGCTCGCCGATGCTGCGATACCAGCCGAGGGTCGTGTCATTGTCGTGCGTGCCGGTGTACACGACGCTGTCGCGTTCGATGTTGTGAAGCAGGTGCGGATTGCTCGCATCGCCATCGAAGCCGAACTGCAGGACGCGCATGCCGGGCAACGCGAAATGCTTGCGCAGGGCGACCACGTCGGGGGTGATGAGCCCGAGATCTTCGGCAATGAACGGCAGCGCATGCTGTTCGTCTGCGACTGCCTGCAGCATCTCGCGGCCCGGCGCCGGACGCCACTGCCCGCCGCGCGCGTTCGGCGCACCAAACGGCACCGCCCAGTAGGCCGCGAGCGCGCGGAAGTGATCGATGCGCACGATGTCGAAACGCTGCAGCTGCGAGGCGAAGCGCGCGCGCCAGAACGCGAACTGCTCGCTGCGCATGCGCTCCCAGTCGTACAGCGGATTGCCCCAGAGCTGGCCATCCTCGGAGAAATAATCCGGTGGCACACCGGCCACGGATGTGGGCTTGCCTTCACCATCGAGCTGGAACTGCGCGCGGTTTGCCCAGGTGGTCACCGAGTCGGGCGCGACATAGATCGGCAGATCGCCGAACAGGCGAATGTCGCGCTGCTGCGCGTAGCGCCGCAATGAACTCCACTGCCGGTCGAACAGGTGCTGTTCGCGACGGATGTCCTGGAGCAGGCGCGCGTGTTTTCGCCGCGCTTCATTGAGCGCACGAGCGTCCCGATCGCGCAGTGGCGCCGGCCACTGCCACCACGCGGTGCCACTGTGCGCACGCCCGATCGCCTCGAACAGCGCGTAGTCCTCCAGCCAGTGCGCGTTGCGACCGGTGAACTCGTCGAGGTCGGATTGATTGATGTCCGCCGGCTCGAGAAACGCGGCATTGCCCGCCTGATCGGAGCGCGCCCAGTACGGCGAGCCATCCGCGCCCGTGGGGCCCAGGGGCAGCAGCTGCCACACCGAGAATCCCGCATCGGCGAGCCAGTCGACCACGCGATAGGCCGCGGCACCCAGCGCACCACCCGGGTTGTGCGCGAGCGAAGACAGGTGCAGCAACACGCCGGCGCGACGCCGGTCGAGCACGGGCAGGCGATTGAAGTCGCCGCCGCTCACGCGCGCCGCATCACACCGCCGGACTCCGGCGCACCGTGACCAACGCAGATCACCGCGGCGAGCGTCGCCGGCGGATCGAGTTTCAGCAGGTGGTACAGATTGGTGAGTTGGTGGCGGAACAGGCGATCGAAATCGGCAACAGCTTCGGGCGGATTGTAGTCGCCTAACCACCAGAACCAGTCCGAACTCTCGCACAACGCGAGTTGCCGCTCCGCGACTGCGCGTTGCACCTGGGTGAGCGAGGCGCCTTGCATGACCTGGTCGAACGCCAGCTTCGCTTCGCAGAGCCGGTCCCAGCCCGCGTTCTTCGCGCGATCACCTATCCATGTCTCGAGCGTGCCGTGTACCCAGCTGCCGGCAACCACCTGTCGCAACGGAAACGGCTGCACCCCTCGTTCGCGCGCAGCGCGCGTGCAGTCGCCGAGCGTCGTGAGCTCGAGCTGCGGATGATCGGCGAGCGCCGCGTACAGCGCGTTGAGGAAGTAGTAACCGTTGAAGGGGTAGTACTCCCACGCGTTCTCGCCATCAAGTGCGATCAGCACAACGCGGCCCGGCTGTTGCCGCGTGCGCGACTCGAGACGCACGAGTTCGTTCACCATGTGACGTGCGGCATCATCGCCGTGCCATTTCGAATACGTAAAGCCGATGAGGTCCGACAACGTGTCGTGCCGGAAATAGCACGAGAGCCGTCGCTGCTCCGGGCGGAAGGCCTGGTTGAACAGCGCATCTTCCTCGCCGTGCAACTGGTTGCCCGCATTCAGCCCGGCGCGCAGCACGTTCGCGCTTGAGGCCACCCATTCGATGCCGCCCTGGTCGATCACCTCCAGCGTCCTGGCACTGATGGCCCCTTCCGAAGGCCAGCAACCCGAAGGCGCGCGGCCGAACACGCGCCGGAAGACCCGCAACGCCTCTTCCATTTGCCAGTTCGCGCGTTCGAATCCGCCCGGGTAGCTATCGTGTTTCGGCAGCGGCGAGGCCGGCACACATTCGCGCGCCGCGTTGAAATCCAGCAACAGCGGTACGATCGGGTGCGAGTAAGGCGTCACCGACAGCTCACAGCGCCCTGCTTCCAACAGCGCGCGATAGCGCGGCAACAGGTTTGCGAGCAGCTCGCCGATCAACTGCAGCAGCGAGCGACGGTGGCCCGCGTCGAAATGCCGCGCACGTTCCACCAGCGCTGCGACGCGCGGGTCGGAGCGTCGGACCGTCTCGCCAAGCCACGCGATGTGGTACCAGACCGCGAGATCGCGCAGGAACTGGTCTGATGCGTAACCGATGTATTCCAGCGTGCCGAGCGAGGCGGCGAGCGCGGCGAGCTCTTCGAACGCGGGATAGCGCCCGATCAGGTTCTGACGCTCGGCGCGCAGGCACGCGCGCAGGAGCGTGAGTCGCTGCGCGGGCAGTGTTGGCAGCGGCTCGCTGGAGATCATCTTGAGAATTGGATCCGGCAGCTCCTCGTCGGAGGTGAGATGCAGGTTCACGCGCAGCGCGAGCTCTTCGAGCTGCTCGATGAGGACCGGCGTGAAGTTGACCACCGCGCGTGCCTTCGGATTGGCTTCGAGGTGCCCGACCATGTCCACGTAGTCCTTGATTGCGTGGAGATAGGTCCAGGGAAATTCATATTGACCGGACAGCGCGTCCCGGTAGTGCGGCTGATGCATGTGCCACAGCAGCACTACAGGCAGCCGTGTGGCTGCGGTCATGGGCGGATCGCAGTCGTCGCCGTGTGCAGCATGTCCGTGGTAACGAGCACGATTCCCTTGGGCGTCACGTCGAAGCGTTCCATGTCGGCGCGCGGATCGACGCCGATCTGCGTGCCGTCGGGGATGTCGCAGTGCTCATCGATAATGGCGCGTCGGATCGTGCAACCCTTGCCGATGCGCACGTCGGGCATGATCACCGAGCTCTCGATGGAGGAGCCTTCATCCACGCGCACGCCCGAGAACAGCAGCGACTCGCGCACCACCGCGCCGGAGATGATCGAGCCGCCCGAGACCACCGAGTTGATCGCCATTCCGCGGCGACCGTCTTCATCGAGAACGAATTTCGCAGGCGGGCTCTGCAGCTGGTAGGTCCAGATCGGCCACTCTTCATCGTAAACGTTAAGCTCGGGGGCGACGTACACCAGCTCGATGTTCGCCTCGTAGAACGCGTCGACGGTGCCCACGTCGCGCCAGTAGTTCTGCGCGCGCGTTTTGACATTCCGGAACGGGTAGGCAAACACCTGCAGCGACTCGATCGCCTTCGGCACGACGTTTTTGCCGAAGTCGTGCTGCGAGGCCTCGTCCTGCGCGTCTTCGATCAGCAACTTCTCGAGCAGCGTCGTGTTGAACACATAGATGCCCATCGAGGCGAGCGCGACGTCCGAGCGGCCGGGCATCGGCTCGGGCTGCTTCGGCTTCTCCATGAACTTGGTGACGCGGTTCCATTCGGTGACCGACATCACGCCGAAGTCGCGCGCCTCCGCCACGGGCACTTCGACCACGCCCACGGTGATGTCGGCGCCCTTCTCCACGTGGTAGGCGATCATCGGGCCGTAGTCCATCTTGTAGATGTGATCCCCCGCGAGCACCAGCACGTGCTTGGGACGATGCGTGCGAATGACGTCGAGATTCTGGAACACGCTGTCCGCGGTGCCGCGATACCAGAAATTACCCACCTGCTGCTGTGCGGGAACCACGTCGATGAACTCGCCGAATTCGCCGCGCAGGTAACTCCAGCCGCGCTGCACGTGCTGGATCAGCGACTGGCCCTTGTACTGGGTGAGCAGGCAGATCTGCCGAATGCCCGAATTGACGCAATTCGACAGCACGAAATCGATGATGCGAAACTTCCCCCCGAACGGAGTCGCAGGCTTGCAGCGATGCGAAGTGAGCCCGCGCAGGCGTTCGCCGCGTCCGCCAGCCATGATCATGGCTAGCGCTCCGCCCGTAAGGCGGCTGACGTATCGTCCCGATGATTGCCGCGCGGTGGACCTGGCCATTTAGTGCAAGTCGTCGTGGAGTAGCATCCAGTATATTACGTTCGTCGCAACGCGAGACTCGTATCAGCATCACGCCGCCAGCAAATTCTTCAGTTCCGACGCTGCGGCCAGCGCCCCGAAAGCTCGCGGGCGTGCTGGTCATTGCACCGTTGCTGGGCGATCTGGCGCGAATCGCACAAGGCCGGCATCACGACCCGCACGGCGTGCTCGGCGCGCACCTGCGCGATGGGCAGTTGCTCGTCCTCGCCTACCTGCCTGCCGTCGCCAGCGCGCGGCTCGAGAGCGACCACGAACTCACCCGCCTGCCGGACACCGATTTCTTCTATTGGATCGGGCAGCCCGGCACCCTCCCGTCGCACTATCGCATCGCATGGACGGATGGGCAGGGGCGCACCACCGAGCGCCACGATCCGTATTGTTTTGCGCCTTCCATCTCCGGCGCCGATATCGCGCGCTTCAGCGCGGGCAAGCATGTCGAGGCATGGCGCCTGCTCGGCGCGCATCCCGCCGTCATCGGCGGCATAGAGGGCGTGCGGTTCGCCCTGTGGGCGCCGAACGCCGAACGCGTCAGCGTGGTCGGGCCATTCTGCGACTGGGATGGCCGCCGATTCCCGATGCGCAGCATGGGCGGCAGCGGTGTGTGGGAAGTGTTCCTGCCCGGCCTCGCGGTGGGGGAGTTGTACAAGTTCGAGCTGCACGGCCGCGAGCACAGCGATGTCTTCCTGAAAAGCGATCCGTACGCGCGTGCAATGGAGATGCGCCCGGCCACTGCGTCGATCGTGAAATCGCACGACAGCTACACCTGGTCCGACCGCGAGTGGATGCTGCAGCGGGTCACGCACGACTGGTTGCACGCGCCCATGAGCATCTACGAGGTGCATCTCGGATCGTGGAAGCGACATGCGGACGGGCGCTTCCTCAGCTATCGCGAGCTCGCCGCCGATCTTGTTCCCTACGTGGAAAAACTCGGCTTCACGCATATCGAGCTGCTGCCGATCACCGAGCATCCGCTCGATGATTCGTGGGGCTACCAGACCAGCGGCTACTTCGCGCCGACCTCGCGCTTCGGCTCCCCCGACGACCTGCGCTATTTCATCGATCAATGCCATCAGCGCGGCATCGGCGTGCTGCTCGACTGGGTGCCGGGCCATTTTCCGCGCGATTCGGCCGGGCTCGCGAAATTCGACGGCAGCGCGCTGTATGAATACGCGGACCCCCGCAAGGGCGAGCACCAGGACTGGGGCACCCTCATCTTCAACTACGAGCGCTACGAAGTGCGCAGCTTCCTGCTCGCAAGCGCCTGCTACTGGCTCGAGGAATTCCATTTCGACGGGCTGCGCGTCGACGCCGTGGCATCGATGCTGTACCTCGACTTCGGTCGCAAGGGGAATTTCATCCCCAACCGCTACGGCGGCAATCAGAACCTCGAGGCCATCGATTTCCTGCGAGAGCTGAACGCCACCACGCACGCACGCTCACCGGGTACCGTGATAATGGCCGAGGAATCCACGGACTGGTCAATGGTGTCCCGCCCAACCGACATGGGCGGCCTCGGCTTCTCGATGAAGTGGAACATGGGCTGGATGCACGACACGCTCGACTACTTCAAGGAAGACGCGTTGTTCCGTCAGTACCACCACGACAAGCTGACCTTCGTGATGATGTACGCGTACAGCGAGAACTTCATTCTGCCTCTGTCGCATGACGAAGTCGTGCACCTGAAGCGCTCGCTGCTCGGTCGCATGCCGGGTGATCGCTGGCAGCAACTCGCGAATCTGCGCCTGCTGTACACGTACATGTGGACCATGCCCGGCAAGAAACTGCTGTTCATGGGCTGCGAGATCGCGCAGCCGTGGGAGTGGGATTTCCGCAGCGCCCTGCCCTGGCATCTCACCCACTACATCGAGCACGAAGGCGTGCAGCATCTCGTGTCGGATTTGAATCGCCTGTACAAGCGCGAATCGGCGTTGCATCGCTTCGAGTTCGAGCCGCAGGGCTTCGACTGGATCGACTGCAACGATCGCGCCGCCGCGACGCTGAGTTTCATGCGCCGCGACGGCAACAAGGTCGCAGTGGTGGTGCTGAACTTCACCCCGGTGCCACGCCAGCACTACCGTGTCGGCGTACCGCATGGCGGCTGGTTCCGCGAGACGCTGAACTCGGACTCACAGTTCTATGGCGGCTCGAATCTTGGCAACCTGCAGGTCGAGGCGCGTCACGAACCATGGAACGGTCAGCCCTGGCATGTCGAGCTGACGTTGCCGCCGCTGGCAGGATTGATCCTGATACCGGTCTGACTGGGTCAGAGCTTCTTCATCAACCCCATTTCGAGCGGATGAGTCAGCAGTTCGTGCGCTGGATAGATGCGGATCTCCGCGGCATACTGGCCTGCCCCGGGAGGCTGCGCCTGCAGTTCGAACACCGTCGAGCCATCACTGTCGATCTCACCCGTCGGCTGCAGCGAGACGCGCCACTGCCCCGGTGGAATGCCATGACCGAACGAGCACAGCGCCGAAGGCTCGAAACCTGATTCGGGCAACGTGCGCTTCGCCTTGAATTCGACACGCACGTCCGCCGGTGTGAGCCCGGCGAGCGCGACGGCCACGCGGAAGCGCAGTGTTTCGGCGACTCCCGCCTCGCGCGGCAGATCGGCGAGGCGACGCAGGGCCAGCTTCGGCCATATCGCGCGTACGCGCTGCTTCCATGCCGCAAGCTGCTTCGCCCCGGTGTAGTCGTCACGCTTGAGCCGCGCGGACTGCGCTGCCGCGGGGTAATACATGCCGCTCGCGTAGTCACGCACCGCGCGGCGCATGCTGAACTTCGGCACCACGCTCGCCATCGCGTGTTTGCAGTAGCGTACCCATTCGGTCGAGTACGACAGATTCCCACCAGGAGATTGCCGGTCGTAGTACATCGGCACCACGTTCTCCTCCAGCGCGTCGAGCATCGTGTCGGAGTCAAGCTGATCGCGGCGTGCGTCGTCCTGCGCATCGGAACCAGGAATGCCCCAGCCGTTGCTGCCGTCGAACGCCTCGGCCCACCAGCCATCCATGATGGAGAGGTTCAGGCGTCCGTTTACTGCCGCCTTGATGCCCGAAGTGCCGCTCGCCTCCAGCGGCGCGATCGGATTGTTGAGCCACACGTCGACTCCGGCGACCAGCCAGCGCGCGAGCTGGATATCGTAGTCTTCGAGGAACACGATGCGGCCGATGAACTCGGGGCTGAGCATCAGCTGCTTGATCTCGCGCAGCACCTGCTGGCCGGGCAAGTCCGCCGGATGCGCCTTGCCCGCAAACAGGAACAGCACCGGTCGCTGCGAGTCGTTGACCAGCCGCGCGAGGCGTTCGCGGTCGCGCATCACCAGCGCCGCGCGCTTGTAGGTTGCAAAGCGGCGCGCGAACCCGATGGTGAGTACGCCGGGGTTGGCAGGATCGATGTGGCGCGTGATGTGCCGCAGCTGCAGCGAAGAGAGTCCCTTGCGCTTGTATTCGCGCACCAGGCGGCCCTGCACGCCCGCGAGCATGCGCGACTTTGCTTCCTGCGCGACGCCCCAGAACTCCTGATCCGGCAGACGCTCCACGGTCTTCCAGAATTCGCCGTCGGAAAGCCGGTCGCGCCAGTCGGGCAGCCGTTCATCGAAGAACTTGGTCCACGTGGGCGCGAGAAAGGTCGGTACGTGCACGCCGTTGGTCACGTAACCGATCGGATTCTCTTCCGGCGGCACCTCGCTCCAGTGATCCTTGCACAGTCGCGAAGACACCGCGCCGTGAATGCGGCTGACGCCATTGATACGGCGCGCGCCGTTCAGGGCGAGGCGCGTCATGTTGAACATGCCCGTGATACCAGGTGCACGCCCGAGCTCGAGCAACTTGTCGAGCGAGACGCCCATCTGCGCAGCCACAGCGCCGAAATGCTCGTTGAAAAGATGGTCGTGGAACTGGTCGTGACCGGCGGCGACCGGCGTATGCGTCGTGAACACGCACTGCGCGGCAATGGCCTCGAGCGCCACCTCGAACTCGAGCCCGCGCGCGATCTGCTCGCGCATCAGGTCAAAAATCAGGAACGCGGCGTGGCCCTCGTTGATGTGCCAGACCGCGGGGGATGCGCCCACTGCGCGCAACGCGCGCAACCCACCCAGGCCGAGAATCATCTCCTGGCGCATGCGCAGCGATTCATCGCCGCCGTACAGGCGAAAGGTGATGTCACGATCCGCGCTCGTGTTCTCCGGGCAGTTGGTATCGAGCAGGTACACCGTGACTCGTCCGACGTCCGCTTTCCAGATCTGCGCCGCCACGTTGCGACCGGCGATCGGCACGTAGACACGCAGCCAGTTGCCCCCCGCATCGCGCACCGGCTCGACCGGCAGGTCGCGCGGATCCGCGTCCTTGTACTCCGGGTGCTGGATGCCATCGCTGTCGACGGACTGGGTAAAATAGCCCTGCCGATACAGCAGCCCCACCGCGACGAAGTTCAGGCGCTCATCGCTCGCGGACTTGCAATGATCCGCCGCGAGGATGCCGAGCCCCCCGGAATAGATGGGAAAGCTCTCGTGAAAACCGTACTCCGCGCAGAAGTACGCGATGAGCGGCTCGCGCTCGCCAGGAATTGGCTGTGCGAGATACTGATCGAACGCCACTACCGCGGACTGGTAGCGACGGATGAACTTGGGATCGGCAGCCGCCTTGTCGAGCACCTGCTGGTCGACACAGCGCAGGATCAGGCGCGGATTGCCGTTGGTCTGGGTCCACAACTGCGGGTCCAGATCTTCGAACAATGCGCGGGTAGGGCGGTGCCAGCTGAACGACAGGTTGGCCGCCAGCTCTGGAAGTCGCTTGAGTGGCCCGGGAATGACGGGCCAGATTTCGATCACTTGCATCGCGACAGTGTAGGGCAGACGCACCTTGCAATCAGCGATGAGGTACGCATTGTCGGGGCTAGACTTGTTGCCATGACACCTGCTTCACATTCACTGCACCTCGCGTCCATGCTCGTGCTGGCGTCTCTGGTCCAGGGCTGCAAGCCGGATGCTGCGCAGTCAGGCAAACCGGCAGAACCGGTCGCCACGGCGAGCATCGGCTGCCTGCCGAAAGGTGACGGGTTCCTGCGCGCGCAATTGCACGGCGCGCGCGAACTGCAGCTCGACTGGGCCGATGCGCAAATGAGCTGCGAGGGAGGGCCTCGGCCCGACGGTAACGGCATACGGGTGAGCATTTCGGGTTCGCTCGCCGAAGGCGAATCGCTGCGTTTCGTCTTCGGCATCGGCGCGACGAAGCCCGGGGAGAACGGGCGCGCCCTGGCAACGAACCTCACCGCGATCCTCGAACGTGAGCACCGCATCTATGCAACGCTCGGCGATGACAAGTGCACCGTCGACGAGTTGCGTCAGCAGCCCGTGCCAGGCGTGGCGCGCGGCTATCGCGTCCAGGTGCGCGGCTTCTGCATCGAGCCCGCGACGGTAGTGGGTGGCAACGAGCGCCTCCTGATCTCCACCTTCGATTTCGCGGCGTTGATAAGAGACGGAGACCCACCCGCGAAAAAGCTGCCGGTGCCCGCCGCCGTCACATCGACAATGTGAGGACGATCATGCGCACTCTCATTCTGTTGCTGATTGCCTGCGTCACCACGCTCGCCAGCGCCGCTGAGGGCGCATCGCTCGATGCGTTCCCGCGAACTTCACTCACGATAACCACGGCGTCGGCACGTCAGCACAAGTTCGACATCTGGGTCGCGCGTACGCCCGAACAGCAGGAGCGCGGTCTGATGTTCGTGACGGACCTGCCCGCCGACTCCGGCATGGTGTTCATCGAAGAGCCGCAACGCGTGATGACGATGTGGATGAAAAACACTCTCATCCCGCTCGACATGCTGTTCATCGGTGAAGACGGGCGCGTGCTGTACATCCGCCAGCGTGCGACGCCGCATTCGCTCGAGATCATCAAGTTCGACAAACCGGTGCGCGCCGTGCTGGAGCTGCGCGGCGGCGAGACCAAGGCGCGAGGCATCCGGACCGGGGATTACGTGCAGGGTGAGTTTTTTGCGCCCATCAGTAAGGATGGACGATAGTTTGAGGTCGAATCGTTCGATTTCGACAACGACGTAGGAATTCATTACCGCCACAGGCTCACAGCCCTGCAAATAAAGGGCGTTCTTGCTGTCATAACGCGTTACTACAGCCAGCACCGAAAAGCAGCGGCGGTTGCATGTCCGCCACAAGTGCTTGTAACGCGTGATTATTTAGCTAACTATTCCGCCACTTGCGTCACAACAGCTGTGGCGCGTTGCAGGGGAAAGTGCATCAGCTTGGCAGTCGCAGTCCGACGTGCCGTCTCGAACAAGCAATTCCAAATCCGGAGAACTGAACAAATGCGTCTCAAACCGATCGTGATAAGTCTCGCCATGGCACTTGTTGCAGTAACGGGCGCGCGTGCCGCTGACGAAGAAGGGCTCACCGAAATCGTGGTTACCGGCACCCGCATCATCTCGCCCAACCTCACCAGCGCGAGCCCGGTGCAGGTAGTGTCGAGCGAAGAGTTCAAACTGCAGGGTTCGAACGATGTCGCCAAGCTGCTCAATAATCTGCCGCAGCTGTTCCAGAACTCGCAGAACGATTTCTCCAGCAATTCCAATCCGCTTTCGTCTCCAGGCGGCATGTCGACAGCGAATCTGCGCGGCCTGGGCGCGCAGCGCACGCTGGTGCTGGTTGACGGTCGTCGTCTCGGCATCGGTGATGCCAACACGGGCAACAACAACCCTGGTGCCAACCTCGATCAGATCCCGGCGCAGCTCGTCGAGCGAATCGATGTGGTCACCGGCGGCGCGTCCGCGGTGTACGGCTCGGATGCCGTGTCGGGTGTCGTCAACTTCCTCATGAAGCGCAACTTCGAGGGCATCCAGTTCGACGGCCAGTTCAGCGTCAACCAGCACAAGAATGACAACGAACTGTTCAAGCGCATCACTGCGCCGCCCGGTATCCCCTACCCCGAGGGCAATTCCTGGGACGGCAAGGCACGCGATGCGTCCATCATCATCGGCACGAACGGCTTCGACGGCCGCGCCAATGTAACGGCTTATCTGCAGTATCGCGAGCTGGATCCGGTGTATCAGCGCGATCGCGACTACGCATCGTGCCAGCTGAATACCTCCAACCTCGGCGTCGCGAACTGTGCGGGTTCACCCAACTCGAACGAGTTCGTCGACAACCTCAACGGCAATTTCGATCTCACCGTGGTGGGAAACCAGTTCCTGCCTTACCCGCAGGCTGGCTCCAGTCCCCCTCCGTTGTTCAATTCGAACGGCTTTGCCGTCATCGGCCGCGATGACAAACGCATCTCGGCGGGTGCCTTCGCGCACTTCGACGTGACGGATTCGGCTACCGTCTATACAGACTTCATGTTCATGAACGACCGGTCGCTCACCACCATCGCGCCATCCGGCCTGTTCTTCAACAGCAACCCGTACAACCCCACCACGGGCGTGCTCGTCAACTGCGACAACCCATTCCTCAGCGCGCAGCAGCGCGCTGCGATCACGTGCACGGCTGGCGAAATCGCCACGGGCGTGAGCAAGGATCTGGCAATCGGTCGCCGCAATGTCGAGGGTGGCGGACGCCAGTCGGACTACCAGCACGAGAACTATCGCCTGGTGGTCGGCGTGGAAGGCGACGTGTGGAGCGGCTGGCACTACGATGCGTACGGCAGCTACTACCGCTCAACACTGTTCCAGGGCAACAACAACTATCTCAGCAATGCCCGACTGAACAACGCGCTGATCGTCCGCAACGTCAATGGCGCGCCGGCATGCGTGGTGCCCGGCTCCCCGGTAGGGGCCCCGGTGGCTATCCCGGGTTGCGTGCCCTACAACATCTTCCAGACTGGCGGAGTCACGCCGCAAGCCGTGGCATACCTGAATTCCGCGGGCACACAGTACGGTACCGTCACACAGAAGATCGCTGCCGCAACCCTCGCGGGTGATCTCGGCCAGTACGGCATCCAGCTGCCCTGGGCGGACAATGGGGTCGGGGTCGCCGGCGGTGTCGAGTACCGCAACGACGCGCTGAAGTTTTCCCCGGACGAGGCGAGCATCAGCGGCGACCTGTCGGGCTTCGGCGGTGCCGGCACGGCGATCGACAATGGGATCGACGTTCGCGAGATCTACGGCGAATTCCTGTTGCCACTGATCCAGGACGCACCTGGCATCCGCGACCTGTCACTCGAGGGTGGCTACCGTTACTCGAACTACAGCACGGCAGGCGGTGTGGACACATACAAGGGTGGATTGAAGTACTCGCCCGGGAACGACCTGCAGTTCCGTGCGACGTATCAGCGTGCCGTTCGTGCGCCGAACATCATCGAGCTGTTTAACCCGGCGAGTGTCACGAACACCAGCGACGTGTCGTCAGATCCCTGCGCAGGGCCGACGCCGACCGCAACATTGGCGCAGTGCCTGCTCACCGGCGTCACGGCGGCCCAGTACAACGCCGGCAGCATCCCGGACTGCCCTTCAGGGCAATGCTCGGTGCTCTTTGGCGGCAACGCAGACCTCAAGCCTGAAACGGCGGACAGTATCTCCTTTGGTGTGACGCTCACGCCGGCATTCCTGCCCAATTTCACGGCGAGCATCGACTACTACCGCATCAAGATCGACGATGTGATCGACAGCACGCCCCTCGATGTCTCGCTGGACGGATGCCTGGACACCGGTGCCGCAGGCTATTGCAGCAACATCGTCAGGAACTCGGCCAATGGCTCAATCTTCGGTGTGGCGATCGCGAGCGGCGGCTACATCAATGGCTCGTCGGTCAACATTGCATCCCAGGTCGCTGCGGGTATCGACGTTCAGCTGGCCTACAAGCTGGAGCTCAGCAGCCTCGGCACCGTGACGTTTGGTCTCGCAGGTTCCTATCTCGACAAGGTCGAGAAGACACCTGCGACGGGCGCGCATACCTATGACTGCGCTGGACTGTTTGGCCAGACGTGCGAGAACGTGAGTCCCGAATGGCGTCACTCGCTGCGGGCCTCGTGGCAGACACCGATCCCGTCGCTGCTGACTTCCCTGCAGTGGCGTTACATCGGGCCGGTCACGTGGGAAGGAAACACCGACGACGATACGCTCAGCGCGGGTCGCACCGATCTGTTCTACGGTGAACTCGGTGGTCACAACTACTTCGACCTGTCCGCAACGTGGAGCGTGACGGATTCGATCCAGGTCCGCGGTGGCGTGAATAACCTTCTCGACAAGAGCCCGCCGCTCGTCGAAACGGCTGTCTCGCAGGTCGGTGGCCCCAACAGCTATCCGACATACGACCTGCTCGGTCGCACGCTGTTTGTTGGTGTGACTGCAACGCTGAATTAAGCGTTCGACAACGGAGCAAATGCAAAGGGCGACCACGTGGTCGCCCTTTGCATTCCTTGTCGGAACACCGAACCGCCGCGGGCCTCAGGCGCAATCCTTCGCGCCCCCTCACCTGCTTCCTGCTCCGATCGCGGTGCGCTCCATGCGCTCATCCCTGTACGAAGCTGCCCCTCCGCGCCTGCTGCAGCGGTGGGGAATTTGCCTAGTTCTTCGATGAACCGCGCTTCGACGAGTGCAGCTTCTGCGCGCCAGGCCCACAGTTCGCGCATGGCGAACCACCGCTTGCCGCAGCCATTCGATCATGTGTCGCTGCGATGCGCGCCGCAGCGCGCTGCGCGCCCAGCCCCGTCAGCAGTGCGACGACCTGGCGCAGGATGCGCTGGCGCCCGAACGGCCCGGCAAGCCTCCACGCCGCGAACAGCGCAGCCGCCCCTACGATGACGAACACCACGATGTTCTCCAGCTTCATGTCAGTGCCAGAGTCACGCGATAGGTGATGAACGCGGCGATGTACGCCATGGCAAACAGATACGCCGCCATGATCGCGGGATAGCGCCAGGAATTGGTCTCGCGTTTC
The DNA here is from genome assembly GCA_039929265.1 of Steroidobacteraceae bacterium. Taxonomy (GTDB): domain Bacteria; phylum Pseudomonadota; class Gammaproteobacteria; order Steroidobacterales; family Steroidobacteraceae; genus ZC4RG30. The sequence goes on from JBDSRN010000215.1 coordinate 14,875, forward strand.
ACCGTGGCGAGCGTCGACAGACATTGCGGCGCGAACACGTACCACGCCAGCAATGACATGCCGGTCGCAATGCTCCAGGTCGAGGCGATCATCGGGGTGAGCGAGGCGTCCATGTTGTCGGCAGCCGCGGACAGCGAGTACACCGTGCCCAGCGCGCCCACCGCGACTTCACGCGCCGCGAGACCGGGCACGAGCGCAATCGAGATCTGCCAGTTGAAACCGATTGGCGCGAAGATGGTCTCGAGCCCACGGCCCATCATGCCCGCGATGCTGTACTGGATCGCGGGGCCGGTCGCATCCGGCGGGGGCGCGGGATAGCTCGACAGGAACCACAGTACGATCATCAGCGCCAGGATTATGGTTCCTACGCGCGTCAGGAAGATCGACACGCGCTCCCACAAACCCATGAGCAGGTTGCGCAGGTTCGGCCAGTGATACTCGGGCAGCTCCATCAGCAACGACTGCGCGCGGGTCTTGAGCGTGAACCGCTTCATCACCAGCGCCACCAGCACCGCTCCGAGAATGCCGGCAATATACAACCCGAACAGCACCATGCCCTGCATGTTGAAGATTCCCATTGACGTCCTGGGAATGAACGCGCCGATGATCAGCGTGTACACGGGCAGGCGCGCGGAACAGGTCATCAGGGGGGCGAGCATGATGGTCGCGAGGCGGTCGCGCGCGTTGGGGATCGTGCGCGCCGCCATGATGCCGGGGATCGCGCAAGCAAAACTTGACAGCAGCGGGATGAACGCGCGCCCGGAGAGCCCGAGCCCGCCCATCAGCCGATCGAGCAGAAAAGCGGCGCGCGGCAGATAGCCGCTGTCCTCGAGCAACAGGATGAAGAAAAACAGGATGATGATCTGCGGCAGGAATACGAGCACACTGCCGGCCCCGGCGATAATGCCGTCGACGATCAGGCTCTGCAGCGCACCGGCCGGCAGCACAGTGCTCACTGCCTCGCCAAGCGCACCCATGCCGCCATCGATCCATTCCATCGGCAGCACCGCCCAGCTGAACACCGCCTGGAAGATGCAGAACAGCAGCCCCGCCAGCAGCACCGGACCGAGCAGCGGGTTCATCACCACGCCATCCAGGCGCGCAAGTGCGCGCGAGCGCAGCGGCTGGCGATAGCCAATCGCGACGAGGATGCGACGAACTTCCAGCTGCGTCGCCTCCAGGCGCGCGCGGTCGGGCGCAACCCACTCGATGGCATCGGGCTGTGAGCGCGGCGACTGCGCTTCGAGCGCCTGCAGGAGCGGCGCCGCACCATCGCTGCGCACGGCCACGGTCTCGACGACCGGGCAACCCAGCTCCAGCGCGAGCGCCGCGCGATCCACCTTCAGCCCACGGCTTGCCGCCAGGTCGCTCATGTTCAACACCACGAGCAGCGGGCGTCCGAGACGCTTGAGCTCCACGGTGAGGGCGAGGCTGAGACGCAGGTTGGTCGCATCGACGACATTGACGATGAGATCAGGCGGCGGCTCCATGGCGAGACGCCCGAGCAGCACGTCGCGCGTGATCGCCTCGTCGATCGAGGTGGGCGAGAGGCTGTAGGCGCCCGGCAGATCCAGCACGCGATACAGGCGTGAATGATCCGCGTTGAAGGTCACGCCTTCCTTGCGTTCCACCGTGACACCGGGATAGTTCGCCACTTTCTGTCGGCTGCCGGTGATGCGATTGAACAGCGCGGTCTTGCCGCAGTTGGGCACGCCGAGCAGCGCAATGCGCAATGTCGCGACGGGGGGCGGATCGCGCGTCATGGGTCGGCCCTGACGCGCACGGCCTCGGCTTCGCGTCGACGCAGGGCGAACAAGCTCGCACCGATGCGCACGGCGATTGGATCCCCGCCCGGCCAGGCCTGCTCGATGATTTCGAAACGCTCGCCGGCGACGAAGCCTACTTCGACGAGGCGGCGCTGCAGCAGCAATGCGTCGCTGCCCGGCTGGTCCTCAAGAACCCCGACCACGATGCCGCGCGCACCCTTGCCGAGGCGGGCGAGCGACGACTCGACGCGCTCGTCCGTGTGGGCGGGGGCGGGGGCGGGGGCGGAGGCGGGATCGGATGGGATCATGAGGCAACAAGCAGATGCGAATCGATCTCAACAAGATAACCGATTAGCTTGCCGACCGCGCGATCCTGGCGACCCTGATCGGGGCGAGGGCCTCAGCCCAGCAGCGCCAGGACATGGTCGACTTCCTCTGCGCTGCCGATCACCACCGGCGTGCGCTGGTGGATACCCTCGGGCGCCACCTCAAGGATCCGCTTGCCAGGCCCTGCCATGGCCTTGCCGCCCGCCTGTTCGACCAGCATGGCCATGGGGTTGGCCTCGTACATGAGGCGCAGCTTGCCCCTGGGAGCCCTGTTTGTGGGCGGATACATGAACACCCCACCTTGCAGCAGGATGCGATGCACGTCGGCCACCATCGCGCCGGCGTAGCGGCTCGAGTAGCCACGCTCCTGGGCCCAGCCGAGATACTTCTGGTAGCCCTCGGGAAAGCTCAGTCGATTGCCCTCGTTGCACGAGTAGCACTTGTTCGCCCTGGGCAATTGCATCTGCTCGGCAACACGCACAAATGCGCCGATCGAAGGATCGAGGACGAACATGTCCACGCCGCTGCCGATCGTCAGCACGAACACGGTGGAGGAGCCATACAGCACATAGCCTGCGGCCACCTGCTGCGTGCCAGCCTGAAGCAATGAATCCTCCGCCTTGGCCGAGCGACGATCCTTGCGCAGAATGCTGAAGATCGTACCGACGCCGCCCGCGGTGTCGAGATTCGAGGAACCATCAAGCGGGTCGAACAGCACGCAGTAACGCGCTTCACCGTCGTTCTGGTTACGCAGCAGCACCGGCTCTTCGTTCTCCTCGGAAGCGACGATCGCGACGCCTTCGCGACCACCGAGCGTGCGCAGCAGGATTTCATTCGCGATGACGTCGAGCTTCTGCTGAGTCTCGCCCTGCACGTTCTGCTCGCCAGCGCTGCCCAGAACGTCTTCCAGACGCGCACGGCGCACCTGCGAGGCGATCATCTTGGCGGAGATCGAAATCGCGGACAGGATCCACGAGAACGCGCCACTCGCCTCGGGGAACCGCGATTGCTGCTGCAGGATGTGCGACTGCAGGGTGACGATGTGCCGGGGACCGGCGCTGTTCTTGCTTTCGGTGGCTGTATGCATGGATTGGGTATTATCCGGTCCGGCCTGGCGTCCGGAATACGATGTCGTCGCAGTTTTACGTTGGCGCGATCGATCAGGGAACCACGAGTACGCGGTTCATGCTGTTCGACCGGCAGGGCGAGTGTATCGCCTCGTCTGGCCGTGAACATCGGCAGATCTTTCCGCAACCGGGCTGGGTGGAACACGACCCGCTGGAAATTCTGGCCAGCACGCTCGCGGTAGCCGGCGAGGCACTGCAGTGCGCCGGCGTCGGGCCGAAATCGCTCGCGGCAGTCGGTATCACCAATCAGCGCGAAACGACTCTGTTGTGGGACCGACGCACGGGCCGCCCGCTGCACAACGCGCTGGTTTGGCAGGACACGCGTGTGGCCGGGCTCGTCGCGACCTATGCCGCCGAGGGCGGACCGGATCGCTTTCGTGCCGCGACCGGGCTGCCGCTGGCAAGCTACTTCAGCGCGCTCAAACTGCGCTGGCTTCTGGATGAGGTTCCCGGGGCACGCGAGCTTGCGAATCGCGGTGATGCGCTGTTCGGCACTATCGACAGCTGGCTGATCTGGAATCTCGCCGGCGGGCTGCACATCACCGACGTTACCAACGCGAGTCGCACGCAGCTCATGGAGCTCGCGACGCTGCAGTGGAGCGATGCGCTGCTCGCTGCGTTCGACATTCCTCGCGCGTGCCTGCCTCGGATTGTCGCTTCGAGCGAAGTGCAGGCACGCATCGCGGTCGAGCCGCTGCGCGGCGTCGCGCTCGCGGGGATTCTCGGCGATCAGCAGGCCGCACTGTTCGGGCAGGCGTGTTTCCTGCCGGGAGAGGTCAAGAACACCTATGGCACAGGCTGCTTCGTGCTGATGAACACCGGCATGCAGCCCGTGAGCTCGCAGGCCGGTCTCATCTCGACGGTCGCCTATCAGCGCGCGCAGCAACCACCGCAGTACGCACTTGAAGGCTCCATCGCGATCGCCGGCGCGCTGGTGCAGTGGCTGCGCGACAACCTCGGGCTGATCGCGAACAGCGGCGACATCGAAGCCCTCGCACGCAGCGTGCCCGACAATGGCGACGTGTATTTCGTCCCTGCGTTTTCCGGGCTGTACGCGCCGTGGTGGAACGACGCGGCGCGCGGGCTGATCGCAGGACTGACGCGTTTCTCGAACAAGGGGCATTTCGCGCGTGCGGCGCTCGAGGCGTGCGCGTACCAGACCTGCGACGTGGTCACCGCGATGGAGCAGGACTCCGGGATCCCGATCCGCGAGCTTCGCGTCGATGGCGGCATGGTCGTGAACGAGCTGCTGATGCAGTTCCAGGCCGACATGCTTGACGTGGACGTGGTGCGTCCACGCTCGATCCAGACCACCGCGCTCGGCGCTGCCTATGCGGCGGGTCTGGCGGTGGGATACTGGAGCGATCTCGACGATCTGCGTCGCAACTGGCAGGTGCAGCAGCGCTGGCGTGCGACACTTCCGCCGGCTGCCCGCAACGCCGCGCTGGCCCGCTGGCGCAAGGCTGTCGTCCGCTCGCGCGACTGGAAGGACTGATGCTCAGCGACGCGGAACTCGATGCATTGCAATTGTCGCTGTCCGTGGCGACACGCAGCGTGCTGTTCAGTCTGCCGTTCGCGGTGGTGGTCGCATTGTTGCTGACGCGACGGCGGTTCGTCGGTCGCACCTTGTTCGATGCGTTCGTGCACCTGCCGCTCGTGCTGCCGCCCGTGGTGGTCGGCTATCTGCTGCTGTTGCTGTTCGGCGCGCGCGGTCCCATCGGGCGCATCCTCGCCGAGCAATTCGATGTGCGGCTCGTGTTCTCCACCGCGGGGGCCGCGCTGGCGACGGCGGTGATGTCGTTCCCGCTGATGGTGCGCTCGATGCGTCTCGCGCTCGAGGGCATCGACCCCGGGCTGGAGCAGGCCGCACGCACGCTCGGCGCCACGCGGCTCGATCGCTTCTTCTCGATTACGCTGCCGTTGATGCTGCCCGGCGTGCTCGCCGGCGCAGTCACTGCCTTTGCGGCCAGTCTGGGCGAGTTCGGCGCCGTGATCACCTTCGTCTCCAACATCCCCGGCGAGACGCGCACGTTGCCGCTCGCGTTGTACACGGCGCTGCAATCGCCCGGCGGCGACGCCGCGGCGCTGCGCCTTGCGCTGCTGTCGTTCGGTCTGGGGCTCGCGGGCCTGCTTGCTGCCGAAGGGCTGGCGCGCGGACTGCGCAGATGGATAGGACGTTGATGCTCTCGGTCGCCGTCCAGAGCAGACGCGGCATGTTCGAGCTCGATGTGGGCTTCAGCATGAACGAGCCCGGCGTCCTCGCGATTTTTGGACGCTCCGGCTGCGGCAAGACCACTCTCGTCAACGTGATCGCGGGCCTCATCACGGCGCAGCGCGCGCAGGTCACGCTCGCGGGTGAACGCTGGGTCGACAGCGACGCTGGCGTGAATCTGCCACCCGAGCGACGTCGTATCGGCTATGTGTTCCAGGAGCCGCGCCTGTTCCCGCACATGAGCGTCCGCGGCAACCTGCTGTACGGTGCCAATCGCGCGCCCAGCGGTGAGGATGCGAAGGCGGTCTCGATCGGGTTCGACGAAGCGCTGCAACTGCTCGGGCTCGAGCCGCTGATGCAACGCCGGCCCGCGCAGCTCTCCGGTGGCGAACGCCAGCGCGTGGCGCTCGGCCGTGCGCTGTTGTCGCGGCCACGCTTGCTGCTGCTTGACGAGCCGCTGGCTTCGCTCGATGCCGCGCGGCGCGAAGAAGTGCTGCCGTATCTCGAGAAGCTGCGCGAGCGGCGCATTCCGATGCTGTACGTCAGTCATCAGTTCGACGAACTGCTGCGCCTGGCGACCCAGGTCATCGTGCTCGAGAAAGGTCGCATCGTCGCCGAAGGTGACGTCGCGCAGGTGAGCCGCGCGCCCGCATTGCGCGCGATCGTGGGTCCCGATGCCATCGGCGCGGTGATTGAAGGCGAGGTGCTCGAAGCTGATCCGCGCAGCGGTGCGGCGACGCTGCGCGTGGGTGCAGGAGTGCTCCACGTCATCGACGCGCACGCCGTGGTTGGCGCGCGTGTGCGCGTCCAGTTGCTGGCCCGGGATCTGATCCTCGCGACCATCGAACCGCGCGGGCTTAGCGTGCGCAACTCGCTGCGCGGGATCGTGCAGGACATCGTGCACGAACCGGACGCCGATCTCGTCGAAGTGCAGGTAGGCGAATACAAAGTGCTCGCGCGCATCACGCAGGCAGCTACCGCCGCCCTGAGTCTGCAGGCTGGCAGCAACGTGTGGGTGCTGGTCAAAGCCGTATCACTACGGCCGCATGGCTAGAAGCGCGCGGAGATTGACACGGCGCCGAAGCGATCATTGGCGGTCTGCGTCTCGAACTCCTTCGAGCGATACACGTAGGTATACGCAAAGCGTACTCGCCTGAACGTCAGGGCGAGACCCGCCTGCACGTCGTACACCCAGCGCTTCTTGTCGACGGAGAGGCTGTTGCCGTCGCTGTTGCCATCGAGAAAGATGTTCTGCCATACGTAGCGGCCATCCACGCCCGCAAATGCGTACCAGCCGAAGCCATCCTTTGGCGTGAAGAATCCAGAGCCTGGCAGGCTGGGACGAATCCGCGGCACGCCGTAATCGTCACGCAGGTCATTGCCGAAGCGAAACGTGAGGCCCGCGTTGGCATAGCCTGCGACATTGCCAACGCTCGCGCCCAGATGCGGGCTCAGATCCGCGCCGAGGAATCCGCCCTTCGTCTGCAGCACGCCGCGCCAGCGGTGCTCGTAGATACCCTGGTACGTGATCTCATTGTCGAGCTGGTTGGCCCAGCCGTTGGAACGATCGCTGTCGATGAGCCGATGCACGTCGTTCTGCAGCTCTTCACCGTGTGCATCCGGCCCGATCGTGCCAAGGTTGACGACGAAGGTGTCCAGCTGACTGCCATGATCGACGACGAGCGCAAGTCCGCCGTACAGATAGCCCGCATAAGGCTGATCAGCTGGCTGCGGCAAAGTGGTGTCGGTGTCCTGCGGGGTGAAGAGCTGATGACCTATCGCGACGCCGAAACGCCAGTTGGAATTGCGCTCGAGAGGCGAGGACAGGTACGAGAACTCCACGCCATTGGTGTAGTGCCGGTCCGTGCCAGCGATCTCGTCGTTCTCGAGATTGAAATTGAACGTGCCCTCCTCGTCCGGCGCAGGCTTTTCCGAGTCGAACGTGTCCGCCGCCTGCACGCGCGCGGCGACCGCGATTGCGAGGAAGCAGGTGAGCACAAACTGGTTCGAGCCCATGTGCAGGAATCCGGTGCGAATGGAAACCCAGCATAGCCAGCTGAGACTGTACACACATTCAGACTAGTCCTACGTCCGCAAAAGCACCAACTGTCGTGCGAGGCGACCTGTCGCCGTCTATGCTGCAGACATGATTTCGGGTCGTCTATTGGTGGTCGCGTTCTGTCTGTGTTGCAGGCTCGCGAGCGCGCAGCAAGTGCCGGACCAGAGCGAGGGTGCGCGATCGCAGGACCAGAAGTCCGGCAACGACTTCTTCACTCGCCTGGATCGCGGCCATGACTGGCTGTATCTGCGTGTGCAGAACTGGACCGAACGCCTCGACGCGCGCTTCGTGCGCGATGACTCCACGATGAAACCCGTACCGGCGGCGCCCTTTCGCATTTCGCTCGAGTCAGATTTCGTGGAGCGCGACGGCAAGCTCAAGGCCGACGCGGATCTCGACGTCGACATCATATTGCGATTGCCGAATCTCGAAGATCGCCTGCGCATCTTCGTGACCAGTGACGACGTGGAGGAATCGCCGCAGCTCGGCGCCGGCAGCGACCAGAACAAGGTTCGCGTCGGCGCGCGTTTCAATTCGCTGCGCTATATCGACTTCGACGTCGGCGTGCGCCTGCAGGGATTGCCCGTTGCGTTCACGTCGCTGCGTTTTTCACGGGTGTACGAAGCCGCGGGCTTCGACGTGCAGCCGTTCGCGAAGGTCTATCTCGAAACTCACGACGGCTTTGGTGTCGCCGGCGCCGTGACGGTGGATCGCTGGATGTCGCGCTGGCTCGTGCGCTCCTCCAGCTACGCGAACTGGCGCA